>JASHPI010000043.1 GCA_030038215.1 Vulcanimicrobiota bacterium
CGACCGAAAGACCGTCCCCTCGGAGAGCGCACCGCCGTCTGCAGTCGTGCCGTAGAGCGCACCATCTAAGTCGGTGAGCGGGGCCTGCGGGTGTGCGCCATCGGTCTTACCGGTGAAACGGTAGATCACGCTCTCGCTGCCGCCCGTCGTAATGGTAAAGAGAGTCCCATAGCCGTTCGTGCCGCCGCCGGACGTCGTTCCAAAGAGTCTGCCGTTTACGGCGATCAGCGCGGCCTCGGGGACGCGACCGTCCATCGTCGCGCCGCAACATCCGAACGAGTAGATCGTGTGCTCCGTGCCGGAGGCGCTCGCGCGAAAGACGGTGCCGGCCGCCTCCGTGCCGCCACCGGCCGTCGTTCCGTACAGCGCGCCGTCGAGCGCGACGAGTCCGGCGCTCGGAAACGCGCCGTCGTTGGAATTCAGCCGGTACGTAAACCGATGCAGAACGCGCTCCGCGCCGGTTTTGCTCACGCGAAAGAGGGTCCCGCATCCTGTTGCGCAGAGATTGGTGCGCGCGCCGCCGTATCGCGTCGTGCCGTAAAGGTGGTCGCCGACCGCGACAAGATCCGCGGCCGGTTCCGCACCGTCGGCGCCTCCGGTAAATCGATAGATGACGCTCTCCGACCTTCCGTCGGGACTCAGGCGAAAGACGGTCCCGCACCCTTGGAAGCATGCGTGCTTGTCTGCGCCGCCGAATTCGGTCGTGCCGTAGAGGGCGCCGCCCGACACCATCAAAGCAGCAACCGGCTCCGCGCCGTCCGCGCCGCCCTTGAACCGGTAGATGACCTCCTCTTTTCCGCTCGCATCAACTTTGAAGACGGTGCCGCAGCCGCCGGCACAGCGCTTGCTCCCGCCGCCGCCGCTGGTCGTGCCGAAGAATGCACCATCGAGGGCGATCACGCTGGCGAGCGGCACCGCGCCGTCACTGCCGCCTTTGAAGCGATAGAGGATCCGTTCGGCCCCGCCCGCTTTCACTGCGAAGAGGGTGCCGCAGCCGCCGGTGCACTCGGCGGTCGTCCTTCCGCCGGCGCTCGTCGTGCCGAAGAGGCTTGCTCCGCGAGCGACCAGCTGCGAGTCGGGCACGCGGCCATCGTCAAGCCGTCTCCCGAAGCTGTAGAGGGTCGTTAGGGTCGAGGAGGTCGCGCGCAGTTGCGCCGCGAGCGAAGGCTGCATTGGAGGCAGTCCGCCACCCCGCGAGCACGCGCCGAGGAACAGAGCGCAGAGAACGATGCGCAGTCTAAAAGTCGTCGTCGGGATCCTTGTGAGTGAGCGGCTGTTTCAGGAAATAACTGGGCGGCAGCGGCGCGGGAATCGGCCGAAACTTCGTCGGTGGTTTCGAGAAGTTGAAGCAGTCCGAGAGATCGTCGGCGCGCACGTCGGTCGTGTGGAGCGACGGCAAGCCGAACGTCTTCTCGACGAACTTCAGAATGCTGCCGAACTCGTGCTGACGATGCGAGACGTAGTGGTTCTTGGCATACGGCGATATTACGATCAGCGGGACGCGAAAACCGAGCTCGTACGAGTTGTACAGGGGCGGGCGAACGTGATCGAACCATCCTCCCCAGTCATCCCAGGTTACGAAGATCGCCGTGTCCTTCCAGTAGGGGCTCTCGCCGATCGCATTGACGACCGCCGCGACCCAAGACGGGCCCGAGCCGTTGTTGCTCATGGCGTGATCGGACTCCAACGCCGTTGGCGTTACCCAGACGACGTCGGCGAGCCGGCCGCGCGCGATGTCTAGCAAAACTTTGGCGGGCGGCGCTTTCACGTCGGTGCGATAGTCGCGACTCTTGCGGACGTGCAGGATGGCGTCGGGCGCGTTCCAGAGTCCAGGTCCGATGTAAGCTTGGTAGTAGCGCCAGCTCAGCGACTTGCCTTCGAGCAAGTCGGTCATTGAGATGCGATCGAAGCACGGATAAATCGGCGTCCCCTCTTGGCCGGCCGGGTTGATCAAATCGACCACCGTTCCGGGCGGCGAGTCGCATCCTCCCCACGAATCCGTCGGGTTCTCCGCAGCGCGCAACGCAGAACCATCGGCGATCGTCGACGTTCCGCTCAAGATGTACTGATGCGCCGGGAAACTCGGCCCCTCGTTGGTCTGAAACATCCGATCGCCGAACGTATACTGCGATGCCATATCGAAATAGGGCCGCACCTCACTGTGCGGCACGTAGCCGTAGGCGCGAATTTGCTGGCGCGCGCACGGCACGATCGAGTAGCAGCGCACGCTAACCTGGCTAAAGCCGTCCATCTTTCCGCCGGCATACTCGTTCTCGAAGGAAAGGTGCTCGTGGCCGAGGTCGTAGGGTGCGGTCAAGCTCACCGGATGGAGCGGTACCTTCCGCCCATCGGAGTTCAAACCGCTGCGAACCGTATCGGCGCCGGGGAAGCCGTTGAAGAGATTGTCGACGCTGCGGTTCTCTTGAAAGATGATGACGACGTGGCGGATCTTCGAGGTAGCCGGCTCGACCGGTACCGCATTCGGGAGCGCCGGAAGCGCCGGCACGGTCGAACGCGCAACGCAGCCGCTCAGCGCTACCAAGAGAGCGAATCCGGCCGACCACCAGCACCTCATCGCGCAACCTCCGTGTCCGTTCTTGCACGGCAGCCGGAACAATCTTCCGCCGAATAATTAAAACGAGATGATTTTCGGCCAGAGGCGAGCCCTCGACAGGCCCAGCCTAACATACGGAGAACGGTGGGGCTGTGAAACGTACGAGCGTGGCACTTTTTGCCGTTGCGGCACTTGCCGTTGCAGCGTGCGCATCGCACGACGGCTTCGCGAGCTTGCCGAGCATGAGCGGCGCAGCGGCGGCGCTGCAGGCAACAAATGTAATTCCGACGAGCATTCCGCTAATTCCCAACGGCGGCAACAAATCCGGGTTCCATGTACAGCTTTCGATTGCGGGTACGCGGGCGAAGAGTTTCTTGTTCGATACGGGATCGGGTGGACTGTGGGTTTACGCCAACACGATCGCCCATCCCAAGCGGGCCGTGAAGGATCTCCACATCACCGCGCACAACACGTATGGAAGCGGCCTGCACTACGATGGAGAAGTCGTCGAGACGTCAGCCGCTTTCGGCAAGGGGTTGGCGGCGGCGCTGCCGCTGGTGCGCGTCGAGCGAGCTTACTGTGTAACGAGTGGCTGCACCAAGCTTTACGGCAGGGGCGACGTCATCAGACGCTTGGAGAAAGAGCGTGGATTGTGGGGAACGCTTGGCGCCGATCTCGAGCCGATCGCGGTTTCGAACGGCTCGAACAAAAGCGAGCTCTACAACTTGCTTTTCGCGTTGGGCCCCGTGTGGACGCGCTTTGCCGTAACGCCCGAAGCGGTCGTCGCTTCGCCACCGCAGGGTGGCTTCACCATTCTCGACATGCTGCCTGGGCCTGCGACTCGTCAGCCCTTGCCTAACGGCGCCAAGAGCTGGAAGCGTGACGTTCGCGTCTGCTTCGCGATCGCACAGGGGTCGATCTTCTCGGGCTGTTTGACGACGCTCTTCGACACCGGTGCCGAGTCGGGTGTGACCTTCGAAAGCCTGGATGCCGGCAACATTCCGACAGTGAGCACGCATTGCGGTTCGATTCTCAAGCCGGGCAAGAGGTTTTCGGCCGTTGCGCCAGGCACGAGCGGGAAGGTCCTAACGGCGTTCGTCGCCGGCGTTACGCAGAACTGGAACGAAATCCACATCACGACGCCCAAACCGAGTGCGACGCCCCAGGTCAACACCGGCATTTCGTTTTACAACCGCAACGAGATCAGCTTCGACGCCGTGCACGGCCGAGTAGGCCTCAAGCCGCTCGACCCGCCTGCGCACAATTTCGAGAGCGACTGCAACTCGGGCGCTTGAGTTTAGGGGACCGTCAGGTCCTGTTGCAGCTCGATCGTCACCGACGTTCCAGCCGGAACGATGATGGGCTCGTTTGCGCTCGTCGCGTAGACGGTGCCGCCGAGCATCCCGCTCGGACGATTCGACACGGTCGGCGGGCCGCCGCCACCGAAGTTCATCTGCCATGCAACCGGCCCGGGAGTCGTAACGCCATTCGGCATCGGCGGGGGCATATTTCGCGCTGCCTGCACCGCCGCCGGATTATACTGAGAGACGCGCCGGTTTACGACATACGCGCTGATCGGCTTGTGCGAGCCATTCGGGAAGTGGATCGAGGTCAAGAAAAACCTGACTCTGGCGCGGTTGATGCCCGACGGTTGCTGGACTTCGGTGACGGTTCCCTCGATTTTCGCTCCGGCCAGCGCCGGGTGCGCCGTGTCCACGACTCGCAGCTTGAACTCATCGCCGTACTTGAGATTCCTCGAGTCGACCTCTTTGTCGAGAACGCAGGCAATTCGCGTTCCGGCCTTGATGGTCTGTGATGGAACGAGCGTGGTCGAGCGGGCAGGCCCCAGGCAAGCCGCGATAAGCAGCGCCGCGGCGATCGCCGGTACCCAGAGTCTAGCTTGCAAAGTTCGGCACACGTAATTGTTCTCCGGTGAATGAAGCAGCAGCACGTAAGGCGTCGACTCGATCGACTTTCTCCCATGGCAGGTCGAGGTCCGGACGGCCGAAATGGCCGTAGGCCGCGGTCTGCTTGTAGATCGGACGCCGCAGGTCGAGGTAGTGGATGATGGCCGCGGGGCGCAGATCGAAGACGTTCATCACGGCCTTGGCGATGCGCTCTTCGGGTATTTTTGCGGTACCGAATGTTTCCACGTCCACGTTCATCGGATGCGCGACGCCGATCGCATAGGCGACTTGGACCTCGCAGCGATCGGCCAGTCCCGCCGCAACCACGTTCTTGGCAACCCAGCGCGCCCCGTACGCGCCGGAGCGATCAACCTTGGTAGGATCCTTGCCGGAAAAGGCTCCGCCGCCGTGACGCGCCATGCCGCCGTAGGTGTCGGCGATGATCTTCCGTCCGGTCAGGCCCGCGTCGCCCTTCGGTCCACCGATTACAAAGCGGCCGGTCGGATTGACGTAAATGCGGGTGCGCGCATCGTGCAGCGCCCCGGGCAAGACATGGTTGATGACCTTCTCGGTAATCTCGTTACGGATGACCTCGAGGGGTATCTCCGGATCGTGCTGCGTCGATACGACCACCGCATCGACGCGCACCGGCTGGTCGCCGTCGTACTCGACGGTCACTTGCGCTTTTCCGTCGGGCCGTAAGTACGGAATGTCGCCGTTCTTGCGCATTGCGGCTAGGTGACGCGTGAGATTGTGAGCCAGGACAATCGGTAACGGCATGAGCTCGTCGGTCTCCCGGCAGGCGTAACCGAACATCATTCCCTGGTCGCCCGCGCCGATCAGTTCGAATTCGTCGCCGTCGCCCGCCTTGGCCTCGAGCGACCGGTCCACGCCGAGCGCGATGTCGGGCGACTGCTCGTCGATCGAAACGCTGACGCCGCAGGTCTCCGCGTCGAAGCCGATTGCCGACCGCGTGTACCCGACCTCGCGAATCGTCTCGCGGACAAGGCGCGGAATGTCGACGTACGTTTTGGTCGTCACTTCGCCTGCGATGTGAATCTGACCGGTGATCGCGAATGTTTCAACCGCGACACGCGAATACGGATCGTCCTTGAGCAGCGCGTCCAGCACCGCATCGGAGATTTGGTCAGCGAGCTTGTCCGGGTGGCCTTCGGTCACCGACTCGCTGGAAAACGACCGTTTGTACGCCATTACGTACCTTCGCTCCAGGACGCCATATATTTGACTTGTTCGGGCGTGAGCGTATCGATCTCGATGCCCATCGACGAGAGCTTGAGCCGCGCGACCTCCTCGTCGATTTCGGTCGGCACGTCGTAGACCTTCTTTTCAAGCCTCTTGTGATGTTTGGCGAGATACGCGGCCGAAAGGGCCTGATTCGCAAAGGACATGTCCATCACCGCGGCCGGATGGCCCTCGGCGGCCGCCAGGTTCACCAGACGCCCGTCGGCGAGAATGCAAAGCTTACGCCCGTCGTGCAGCTCGTACTGCGCGACGAAGGCGCGCGGCTCGGTCTTCCCGCGGGCAATCCGTTCGATTCCTTCGAGATCCAGCTCGTCGTTGAAGTGCCCGGAGTTGCAGACGATCGCGCCATCCTTCATGAGCTTGAAGTGCTCTTCGCGAATCACGTGGTAGTTGCCGGTAACGGTGACGAAGACGTCGCCGATCTTGGCCGCATCGCTCATCGGCATCACGCGATAGCCGTCCATGACCGCTTCGATCGCTTTGCGCGGGTTGATCTCGGTGATCACGACGTGGGCCCCCAAACCGGCGGCGCGCGAGGCGATCCCGCGACCGCACCAGCCGTAGCCCACCACGACCAGCGTCCGTCCGGCGAGGAGCACGTTGGTCGCTCGAATGATCCCGTCGATGGTCGATTGCCCGGTACCGTAGCGGTTGTCGAACATGAACTTGGTCAGCGCGTTGTTGACCGCGATGACCGGATAGGGCAACAATCCCTCCTTCTGCATCGCCTTCAGGCGGATCACGCCGGTGGTGGTCTCCTCGCAGCCGCCGATCATTTCGGCCAGCTGGCTCTGATGTTTGGTGAAGATCGTCGTTACCAAGTCGCAGCCGTCGTCCATCGACATCTGCGGCTTGGTCGCGATGACCGACTCGATGTGGGAGTAGTAGGTCGCATTGTCCTCGCCTTTGATCGCAAAGGTCGGCACGCCGTAGTCGCAGAGCGCCGCAGCGGCGTCATCTTGGGTCGACAGCGGATTGCTCGCGCACAGCGCCAACTGCGCGCCACCCGCCTGCAACGCCAGCATCAGGTTCGCGGTTTCGGTAGTTACGTGCAGACACGCTCCGATCCGCACGCCGCGCAAGGGTTTCTCGATCTCGAAACGGTCGCGAATCTGCGCAAGCACCGGCATGTAGGCGCCGGCCCACGCGATGCGGGCGCGCCCCGCCTCGGCAAGTCCGCGATCCTTAACGTCGCCGGCGGTTCGATCCAAAACGGTCACTCTGTGGAATCTCCTATGGAAGAAGGCTCGCGGCCCTTTCGCCGCAGCCTGCACGACCTCCGCCGCCCTTCGACACAAGTCGCAGGCGCGCCGAGTCGTTGCGCCAACCCCATGCTTCGTGGAAACGCTCGATCTCTACCTCGAACGTCTCGCCTCGGACGCGCCTACGCCGGGTGGCGGCAGCGCGTCGGCAGTGGTCGGTGCGCTGGCCGCCGGGCTCATCGCCATGGTCGCCCGCATCGGCGCGCGCAATCCCAACCACGCACAACGCGCAGGGCTGATCGTCACGCGGGCCGACGAGCTTGGATCACAGCTGACTCGCGCGCGCGAGCGCGACGAGCGCGCTTTCGAGGAGGTCGTCGCCGCGCAGGCGTTACCGAAGCGCGATGCGGGCGAGGGCGCGGCTCGCCAAGCCGCGCTGCAAGCCGCGCTTGCGCAGGCCGCGGAGGAGCCGTTGCACGCCGCAATGCTCGCGCTCGGGGTGCTCCGCCTAGCAGATGATTTGCTGGAGATCTCCAGTCGCGATCTCGTCAGCGACGTTGGCTGCGCCGCCGAGTTTGCGAACGCCGCGATCCTTGCGTGCGCGTACAACGTGCGCGTTAATTACCGTCTGATACGCGACCGCGACGCGGTCGCCGCGGGAGAGCAGCGCCTGCGCGCGATCGAAGATGCGGCGCGCGGCTTGCTCGAACGCGTTCGTTCCTATACCAACGCTACAACCTGATCGAGGAACGGGCGAATGTCCTCGTCGTCTACCTCGATGCCGACGCCGGCCGTGTGATAGCGGATGTCGTGAAAATCCATGCCGGCGGTCATCAGCAGGCCATACTGCTTGGCCTTTTCACGAAATTCGCGTGTATCGGCCGCATCGTGGAGCGGATAGAAGACTTCGAGACCGCGCAGCCCGCGCCGCGCCAGCTCGTCGACCAGCGCGCGGTCCTTGAGACGACCTGGATGGGCCAGCACCGGGATGCCGCCCGCGGCGGAGATCGTTTCGATCGCGTGCTCGGGCGTCGTGTAGATCTGCGGCACGTATCCGGGTTTTCCGCGCCGCAGCATCTCACGAAAGGCCGCATCGACGCTGGGAGCGATGCCGAGGCGCACCAAAGCCTTGGCGACGTGTGGGCGTCCGACGGCGAACGCTTCGTCGGACTCGCGTAACACGTCTTCAAGCGTGATCGCGTAGCCGGCGCGCTGCAGGCGCTCGACCATGGTCTCGGCGCGCAGGCGGCGTTGAACTTGGTTGTACTCCAAGAGCTCGGTGATCGGCGAGAGCCCCAGCGGAACACCGTAGCCGAGAATGTGAACCTCATTCTCGCGCCAGGTCGTGTTGATCTCGATCCCGGTGATCACGCGTGCGCCCGGCGGCGGTTCGAAGGCTCCGTACGCTGCCAGCGTGTCGTGATCGGAGATCGAGAAGACTTCAACGCCGCGCTCCCCCATGAAATCCGCGAGTTCTTGCGGCGTCAGCGAGCCATCGCTCATGCGCGTGTGCGAGTGCAAATCAACTTTCAACTTGGGGATCCTTCACCTCTAGTTTTCGCCGCTCTACGAGCAGCGAGATGCCGGTACGTTCGTTCTCGCCGATCGCCACCGTCACGAACGACGGCGTGCAGATGACGTCGATTTCGCTGCCGCGCAGATAGCTGCGGGCGATCGCGACCGCTTTGATCGCCTGATTGATTGCGCCCGCTCCGACGGCCTGCAACTCGGCACGCTCGCGCTCGCGCAGGGCCGCCGCCAACGCGCCGGCAACCGCATTTGGATTGCTCTTGGCTCCCACCTTGAGCGGAGTGTCGGCAGTCAAGCGATGCCCTTCATGAAAATGCGCCGGATATCGGTAGCTTTGCCCGAGCTTGGGTCGATGGCCACCACGACGGCGCAAAACTGTTTGGTCCCGCTCTTTTGCACGTTGAAGCGCTCGGAGATCCCGGTCTGGAATCGCTCCAGCACCGCGGCCGCCTCCATACCGATGATGCCTTCAGTCGGTCCGGTCATGCCGAGATCGCTAATGTACGCGGTCCCGCCGGGAAGAATCTGCTCGTCGGCGGTTTGGACGTGCGTGTGCGTGCCGAAGACACAGGAAACGCGACCGTCCAGGTACCGGCCCATGGCAACTTTTTCCGAGGTCGCTTCGGCGTGGACGTCGACGATGACGACCGGAGTTGCGGCGCGCAGGTCGGTAACGAGCACGTCGGCACAGCGAAACGGGTCGTCGATCGGCGGCATGAACGTGCGCCCCATCAGGTTGAGCACACCGACCGTACAGCCGTTGGCGGAGAGCACGCCTGCGCCACGTCCCGGCACCGAGGGCGGATAGTTGGCGGGACGGATCACACGGTCGCTGGTTTCCAGATACTCCTTGAAGTCTCGCTTGTCGAAGATGTGGTTGCCGCCGGTGATGAAGTCGACGCCGCTCGCGAACATTTCATCGGCCGTCTGCGCGGTTAAACCGAAACCGCCCGCTGCGTTTTCGCCGTTGGCAATGCAGGCGTGAACGCGATACTGCTCTCGCACGAGAGAAACACAGCGTTTCAGCGTCTCGCGTCCAGGGGACCCGACGACGTCCCCGATGAGCAATAGATTGAGGGTGGGGCTTTCTATCGGCGAGCCGAGGCCTTCGCTTTCTTTTGAGATTTCAGGAAGTAGACCAGCACGCGCTTCTCTTCTCTAAATCCAACTAAACTCTTCGATTGCGCGGGGTCGCGCAACGCCTCGATCGCGTACAGGGCGGCTTCGTCCTCGGCCGCGGGGTCGCCGTCCAAATGATCGTCGGGGAGCGGATTACGGACCAGCGCTTCGCCGCAACGCTGGTTGAAGAAGGCCACTTGCAGCTCCAGCTCTTCTTTCGAAAAGCTCTCCAAGTCCCGGGTGACGTGCACGAACGTCAGCGTGCGGTCACCCTCGCACTCGATCCGTAGCGTCTGGGGCGCATCCTTCGTCAGCGCCAAGAAGCTGCGCACGTGATCCTCGAGCGCCTCGGCCAGCGCCGACTGCGCGGCCCGGTCCAACCGTTGCCGCATGGCAAACGTCAGACGCAGGCTACGGTCCGCAGGACCCGAGCGGATGGACGCCAGTTCGGGAAAGCGCACCAACAGGGCGCAGACCAAACTAACGGTGTCCGCATTTTCGACAGCTGGACGCGTGCTCATAACCAGGCTCTTC
>JASHPI010000044.1 GCA_030038215.1 Vulcanimicrobiota bacterium
AAGCGCGTCATGGACGAAATCCGCGGCGCCGCGGGCGAGATCATTCTTTTCATCGACGAGCTGCACACGCTGGTCGGGGCCGGCGCCGCCGAAGGCGCGATCGACGCCAGCAACATCATCAAGCCGGCATTGGCGCGCGGCGAGCTGCAATGCATCGGCGCGACCACGCTCAACGAGTTTCGCAAACACATCGAGAAAGACTCGGCGCTGGAGCGTCGCTTCCAACCGGTGATGGTCGGAGAGCCGACGGTCGACGAAACGATCGAAATTCTCAAAGGCTTGCGCGATCGCTACGAGGTGCACCACAAGGTCCAGATCACCGACGAAGCGCTCGAGACGGCCGCCAAGCTCGGCGACCGCTATATTACCGACCGCTTCCTTCCCGACAAAGCCGTCGACCTGATCGACGAGGCCAGTTCGCGCGTCCGCCTGCAGGCCACCCTGCCGCCGCCGGCGATTCGCGAGGCCGACGCTCAACTGCGCCAGCTGATCGCCGAGAAAGAGGCGGTCGTCAAGAATCAGGAGTTCGACAAGGCCGCGTCGATCCGCGACCGCGAGGAGAAGCTGCGCCTCGAGAAGGCGCACCTCGAGCAAGAGTGGCGCGACCGCAAGGGGCAGGGCGATCGCATCCTGCGCGTGACCGCTGAAAACGTGGCCGAGATCGTCGCAGCCTGGACGAAGATCCCGGTCAGCCGCCTGGCACAGGCCGAAACCGAAAAGCTCCTCAAGATGAAGGAGTTGCTCCACGAGCGCATCGTCGGGCAAGAAGAAGCGATCGAGGTTCTCACGCGGGCGATTCGCCGTTCGCGCGCGGGATTGAAGAATCCCAGCCGTCCGATCGGATCGTTCATCTTCCTCGGTCCGACCGGCGTCGGCAAGACCGAGGTCGCTCGCAGCGTCGCCGCCTTCCTCTTCGACGACGAAGAGTCCATGATTCGCATCGACATGTCGGAGTACATGGAGAAGTACTCGGTGAGCCGCCTGGTCGGCGCGCCTCCGGGATACGTCGGCTATGAAGAGGGCGGTCAGCTCACCGAAGCGGTGCGACGCCGGCCCTATTCAGTCGTTCTGCTCGACGAGATAGAAAAAGCGCACCCCGACGTCTTCAACCTGCTCCTTCAAGTGCTGGACGACGGCCGTTTGACCGATTCTCAAGGCCGCCAGGTCGACTTCAAAAATACGGTTGTCATCATGACCAGCAACGTTGGTGCGACGGGCATGGCGACCACGACCGACATCGGCTTTCGTCCGCAGAAGGTTTCGAGCGAGGACGAGCAGCGCGCCTACGAGCGGATGAAGAACAAGGTGTTGGAAGAGGTCAAACAGATATTCCGCCCGGAGTTCCTCAATCGCGTCGACGAGGTCATCGTCTTCCATCAGCTCACCCGCGCGCAGATCGAGCAGATCGTTTCGCTCGAACTCGAAAAGGTGATTCGCGAAGTTCGCGCACAGAGCATGGAGCTCAGAGTGACCGAAGCCGCGAAATCGCTGTTGGCGCGAAAGGGTTGGGACCCGCAGTTCGGCGCGCGTCCGCTGCGCCGGGCGATTCAGCGGATGGTCGAGGACGAACTGGCAGAAGAGATGCTCAAGGGGAACTTCAACTCGGGCGATCACATCCTCGCGGACGTCGATCCCGACAACCCCGACAAGCTCAAGTACGCCAAGATTCCCTCGATCGAACCGCCGGCGGCTCCCTCACCGGAACCCGCGGTTACCTAAAGCGCTTCCCGGCGCTACTGAACGCGCTCGAGGTGATGCCTGAAGCCTGAGCCGTACGTGCGGGTGGGATTGCCGGCGTCGTCGGTAATGAGCGACGGTCCTCGCGCGCAGCTGAACGGGTTCCAGGACCAGGCCCAGTAGCCGACCTGCGGCGTCTGCGCGTCGGCCCAGTCCATCAGCCGATCGATCTTAGCGTGCCCGCAGTCGAACTCGCCGAACTCGTCGACGACGACCGGATGGTCCGCGGCGGCAATCGCTGCAAGCTCGCGCGTCCAACAGGCAGGATCCTCGCAGCCCAGGCCGTCGAAATAGACGTGGGCGCCGGCGACGATTGCGTGATCCGGATCCGGCGGAGCGTACTCCAGCCATTCTGAGAGATCGTTCGAGAAGTTCAAGCCGGCGACGATGATGGGATTCGTGGCGCCGGTAGAACGAATCGCGCCAACGACGGACCCGGTTCCGACGACTCGCCACCCGCCGAGTCTACCGACCGGCGGGGTCTCGCAGCCCCCGTCGCGGTAACACGTCCACGACCTTATGTACGGCTCGTTGATCAGATTGAAGATCACCGATCCGTTGTTTCCGAATGTTTTTGCAACCGATCGCCAAAAAGCGGGTGCGTGATCTGCGTCTAATCCGGGGTATCGATCGCTCGTCGGCAAGCCGCGGCCGCCGGCGCCCCAGTGCAAGTCGACCTCGACAATCAAACCCGACGCGTTGGCCAGCCGAACGAAGGTCGCAATGGCTTTGGCGTAGTTCTCGCCGCTATAGCGCGGAGGCGCGCCGTTGATTGCGAGCCAGCATTCTTCATTCAACGGCACGCGCACGACGTTCGCGTGCCAACGCAGCATCGCGTCGACCGTCGCCCGGTTTCCCTTGGGATTATCCCAGAATGAATGCTCCTGCAGGCAAGCATACTCGGCACCGGAGAAGTTCACGCCGCGCAAAACGATGGGCTGGCCGGCTCGAACGCGCTGCAGGCCCAGCATTCCTGCGGTCGTCGTCACCAGTTGGCTGCCACGAACGGTGATGCGCGGCGCGCCCGATCGGGCGAATAGATAGGTCGGCTCTTGGCGACCGACGAGATCGCTTGTCGGTGCGCAGCGCGCGAGCGCGGTCGCGGCGGCGAGCGCCAACCAAAGCAAGCGGGACCCCTCGCCGCGCCTTCCGAACGCGATTAGCCGGATGCTGCACGCCGCTCTCCTCACCCTTGCTCTCGCGCAGCCCGCACCCGCGGCGCCGTCCCCTCCGGCGGTCCCATCCCCGAGCCCTACGACGAGCATCGCACCCTCACCCGTGCCGGCTTCACCGGCGGGTCCGTTGGCGCTCTCCCCATCGAGCGTTCAGATGAATCCTGCGCAACAGCAGAGCGTCACCGTTAGCGGTGCGACGCCGCCGCTGCAGGCGACGCTCGATCAGCGCCTGGTGAACGTTACCGTGGACCCCGGCGGGAAGAGCGTGACGCTGACTGCCACGCAGGCGACCGGCAACGACGTGCTTCATCTGGTTGACGCAAGCGGAGCGCGCGCCGATCTGCCGATTCGTGTCGCCTTCAACGCCGGCACGGTCGTACCGCAGACGACCCTGCAAATAACCGGCAATCCCGTGGATCCGACCTGGCTGACGCAGCGAGTGACGGGTTGGGTCGCGCGCCTCACGCAGGCGCTGCCGGGCGCGCAGACGACGATCGGCAGCGTGACGCCGCCCGCGGCGCCACTGCTTCCCGGCCAGAGCGCCCAGTTCGTGGTTCCGGTCCAGATCAACGGCAATGGACAGTACTTCGATCAATCGGGATCGACGACCGTGACCGTACAAAACGTCGCCGTAGATCCATTCTCGCCGGCGCTGCTCTTCTACGACGACGATCCCGAACATCTGACACAGGACGGCGTGCTCTTTCGCGGGACCGCCAGCGCTGCGCAGCCGGTCCGCCTCTACTATTACCACGACGACGCGCAAGATCCACGTAGGATCGTCGTCGCCCTGAGCAGTGATTCGCAGGATCCGACGTCGGTACAGGTAATCAACGCGGCCGCCGGCCCCAACATGGACGTGATGCACGTGGGCCACACGTCTACGCTCGACTTCTTGTCGAGCAAACCGCGCGACGAGGGCGTGGTCGTCGACCTTCCGCAGGATCAGCCTTTTCTTCTCGCCGACGTCCCGATGACGGCGCGTCAAGGTGTCGCCGGCACCGTCGATCTGCGGGTCCTCACCGGTGGTCCGATCGTCGTAACCGTGCTCGCGGCGTCGCCCGGCGTCGATCCGCGCACGCTTTTGAGCGGTCCGCAGCTGCCCGACGATGGCCACCATCGCACCGGTGTCTTTCAGATCGGCAACTTCGGACAAGACAACCTGAGCTTCACGGTGGGCGGCGCCGACGCGACGGTCGTACTCGGCGATGCCGATCCGACCCCGCCAAGCGCAAATCCGAACGCCGCCGGTCACGATTACGGCGACTACGGGATCTTGCACACGATTAACGTCACGCTGGCGAATCCCACCGACGCACAGACCACCGCGTACCTGTACTTCAAGCCTTTAGCGGGGCCGGCGCGGAGCAGCTTCTTGGTCGACGGGAATCTCGTTCAACTCGGCTGCGTCCGGGTTTCGACGCCCTATCAGATCGCAACGTACTCGTTGATGCCGCGTCAAACGTATCACGTGTTCGTGCAGACCATGACCGACGGCGGTTCGTTCTATCCGGCTGAAATCGGCGCGACGACGACGACGCCGCAGCCGGCCGCGCCGCAGATCAATGCGCCTGACGGCTGTTTCCCAAAGCCGCAAGCGGCGCAAGCTCCATCGGAATGAAAGCGCCCGAAGGCGAATCGAAGATCGTTCTGTTGGTGCGGCTGCTCAACGCGATCGATCAAGGGAATCACTCCTTCGAGGGACTCAAAGACCGGATTGCCGAGGGCGGAAAGCGCCCGAGCACGCGCAGCCTGCGACGCTATCTCGCAATCCTGACCGAGGCGGGTTTTCCGCTTTATTTCGATCGCAGGGCCAATGCTTATCGCTTCGCGGCCGGCTACAGCCTCAAGCGTCTCGACCTCTCCAGCGGCGAGCTATTCGGTTTGGTCGCGCTGCGCTCGCTCGGCGCCAGCATCGGCGGTACGATCGGCGCGTCGATCGACGAGGTAGCCGAAAAGCTGATCGGCACCGCCGGACGCGGAGCTCGGGCGCGCGTGGCGGCCGGTTCGCCGGTCGCCTTCAGGCTCTCGGAGATTCGCCTGGACGAACAGGGCGAGCGGGCCTTCGCGCTGCTCTCGTCAGCCGAACGCGCCTCACGCAGCGTGCGCTTTGCCTATCACGACAAAGAGGGAAAGCGCAGCTCGCGAACGGTCGACCCGTACGGCTTCATCGTAAACGCCGGACGCGTCTACTGCGTGGCGTACGATCACACCCGCCGCGACAAACGCAACTTCGCCGTCGATAGCGTCAGCAATCCGGTAATGCTCGCGAAGACGTTTGTGCGCCCCAACGGATTCAACATCGAAGCCTACGCGGCCGCTTCGATCAGCGGCGTCCTGCACCGCGACGAAATGACCGAGGTGCGCGTGCGCTTCGCCGCGCGCGTCGCGAAGGCCGCAATCGCCGCCCGCGTCGTCGCCGAGCGCGAGATCGATCGCCGCAACGACGGCACCGTCGAGATCACCTATCACGTTGCCGACGTCGACGAACTGGTGCGCTGGGTGCTGGGCTGGGGCACGCAAGCCGAGATTCTCGCGCCGGCTTCGGTCCGCACCGACATCGCCACGCTTGCTGGTGAAATCTCGGCAAAGTACAAAAGCTAACTAGAGCGAGCGAGAATAACGAAACCCGTTGATTGC
>JASHPI010000045.1 GCA_030038215.1 Vulcanimicrobiota bacterium
CCGCGCGGGCCGAGGCCCTGGTTCGCATGAACCGCGATGCGCGTGCGGCGCTGCAGTCGGCGACGCTATCGAAGGGCGATGCGTTCGTGGCCGCACAGCTTGCCGGGATCATGGCTGCCAAGCAAACCTTCTCGTTGATCCCGCTGACGCATCCGCTACCGCTGGCCGGTGTCGAGGTTCATTTCGACTGGCGAGACGATGGTACGCTGCGCATCGAGGCGCGGGCGCGCACGGCCGCGCAGACCGGCGTTGAGATGGAGGCGCTGGTAGCGGCGTCAATTGCCGCGCTCACCGTCTACGACATGACCAAAGCGCTCGATAAGTCAATCACGATCGAATCCGTGCGTCTGCTCTCCAAGAGCGGCGGCAAGAGCGGAACGTGGGAGCGGAAGCGGTGAGCTTTAGGGCAGCGCTGATCGTCCTCTCCGACCGAGCAGCCTCCGGCGAGCGGGCCGACACCTGCATCCCAATCATGAAGGAGCGGCTTGGACCCGCGTACTCGATCGTCCGCGAGCGGATCCTTCCCGACGATCCGGCGGCACTGCAAGCGGAACTGATCGATCTGGCCGATGCCGGGAGCGCCGATTTGGTGCTCACCAGCGGCGGGACGGGGCTTGGGCCTCGGGATCGGACGCCGCAGGCCACCGCCGCCATTCTCGATTATGAAGTTCCAGGTATCGCCGAGGCAATTCGTTCCGCCGCAATCCCAACCGTGAAAACGGCGATGCTTTCGCGTGCGCTCGCGGGCGTTCGGCACCGGACGCTGATCGTCAACTTTCCCGGAAGCCCCAGGGCTGTTGGTGAATCGCTGGACGTCGTGCTTCCGGTAATTCCGCACGCTCTCGAGCTCTTAGCCGGAAAGACCGTGCACTGATGCACGAGATATCCACGTACGCGCAAGCCGAAGCCTATCTGCTCGACACCATCGATGAGATGGTGTCGCCCCGAACGTCGTACAAGCTCGATCGCATGCGAGCCTTCCTGCGTCGCCTCGGTGATCCGCACTTGGCCTATCCGACGATTCACGTCGGCGGAACGAGCGGGAAAGGATCGACGGCGACGATGATTGCGAGCGTGCTGCAGGCCGACGGCAAGCGGACCGGCTTGCACACCAAGCCCCACCTGCGTTCGATGACCGAGCGCGCACGCATCAACGGCACGGCGATCGCTCCGGAGCGCTTTGCCGCGCTCCTGAACGAAATGATGCCGGCGGTCGACCGCACGATTCCCGAGCACGGCCGGCCAACCTATTACGAGACGCTGCTCGCGCTCTCGTTTGTCTATTTCGCCAACGAACGCGTCGGCGTTGCCGTCATCGAGGTCGGTCTCGGCGGGCGTCTTGACGCCACCAACCTCATCCAGCCGAAGGTAGCGGCGATCACCTCAATCGGCTACGATCACACCGAGGTACTCGGCACCACGATCGAAGCGATCGCTTTTGAAAAAGCCGGCATTGCGAAGCCGGGCGTTCCGCTCGTCCTCGCCGACGTGCCGCCGCCGGCCGAGGCGGTCGTCGCGAGTTACGCCGCTGAGATCGGGGCGCCGTTGGTCCGCGTGCGTGACGTCGTTCGCGCCGACGTTCTTGCATCGCTGCCGCTCCCCGTTTTAGGCATTTTTCAGCGCACCAACGCCGCGACTGCCCTCGCCGTTTTCGGACAGCTTCCCGCCGAGTTGCGTCCCGGGCGCGATGCAGTCGAGCGAGGTCTCGCGGGGTTGGTGATTCTGGGAAGGATGGAGTTTATCGCGGGGCATCCCGCCGTGCTCTTCGACATCGCGCACAACGTCGAAAAGGCGGAAGCGCTCGTGGCGTCGCTACGCGACAGCTTCGCCGGCCGGCGCATCCATTACGTCGTTGCAGTCGGCGAGAGCAAGGATGCGCGCGGGATTCTCCAAGTCCTGGCCTCGCTGCCTTCGACCTTCACCTTCACATCGTTCAGCGTTACCGGGCGGCGCGCCGTTCTGCCGCAGCGGTTGGCAACGATTGCGGAGTCGTTCGGCGGTTGGGGACGCGCCATTGCAGATCCGATCGAAGCGCTCACGGTCGCGCGCCGCACGGCCGCGCCCGAAGACGTGGTCGTCGTTACCGGATCGACCTTCATTGTCGCGGTGTTACGCGAATGGTATATGCCGACCGCGGTTTCCTAAAGATTCGCGGCACCGAGCTGCGCTGGGGCCAGCGTACCTGGGTGATGGCGATCGTCAACGTGACTCCCGATTCGTTCTCCGGCGATGGCGTCGAGGACTCCGAGGTGGCGACCGCTCACGCCGTGGCGCAGTGGAACGCGGGCGCCGATTTGATCGACGTCGGCGGAGAATCGACACGGCCGGGCCACCGGCCGATTGACGAGCGGACCGAGATCGAGCGCATTGTTCCGGTCCTTCGTGCAGTGCGCGAGCGGCTGAAGGACGCGCCGATCTCGGTCGACTCCTTCAAGCCGGCGGTCGTGCGCGCCGCTCACGTGGCAGGCGCCGATCTCGTGAATTCGGTCTGGGGCGCTTCCGATGAACTCTTGGACGTTGTCGCCGAACTGGACATGCCGATCGTCGCGATGCACAATCAGATCGGTACGGCGTATTCCGAGCCGGTCGTCGACGCGGTGGTGCGTTATCTTGAAGATTGCGTCCGGCGCGCCGCGACGCGCGGCATCGCGCCCGAGCGAATTCTTTTGGATCCCGGCATTGGCTTCGGAAAGGACGCCGAGCAGAATCTCGCGCTGATGCATTCGCTCGACCGGATCACTGCACTCGGCTTCCCCACGGTGCTCGGAACGTCGCGTAAGTCGACGCTCGGCCGGCTCACGGGGCGGGTGCCGGCCGATCGCGTCTTCGCCACTGTCGCCACGACGGCGCTCGCGGTGAAGTCCGGAATCGACGTCGTGCGGGTACACGACGTTGCGGCGGCGCGCGACGCGGTTGCCGTAGCCGACGCGATCGTCCGTAACTGGAGGCCGTCCGATTGGACCGAATAGCATTGCGCGGTGTGCGCGCATATGGCCGTCACGGCTTTGACGCGGGGGAACGTGACCGCCCACAACCGCTTGACATCGACGTCACGCTGGAGATCGATTTGCGAGCGGCACAGGCCAGCGATGACATCGCGCACACGGTCGATTATGCGGCGTTGCGCGATCGGCTGACGGCAGTTGTCGCGAGGACATCGTACGCGTTGCTCGAGCGGCTAGCCGGAGATCTGCTCGACGAGATCTTCGACGATCTGCGAGTCGTGCGCGCCGAAGTGAGCCTGTCGAAACCCGACATTCTCGACGGCGCGACGCCCTCAGTGACGCTCGCTCGGGCCAACCCGCACCGCGTTGCATCATGACGGCCCATCGTGCCTATCTGGGAATCGGCGCAAACCTTGGAGCGGCCGCCGAAAGCGTCGAGCGCGCAATCGGAGCGCTGGAGGAGCTGGGCGAGGTGCTGCGGACCTCCTCGCTCTATCGCAGCGAGCCTTGGGGTGTGCAGGATCAGCCGCCCTTCGTCAACGCCGTTGTCTTGCTCGAGACGCCCCTGGAACCGCGCGCGCTCCTCGATGAGCTCGGGAAGATCGAGCGACGGCTCGGACGCACTCCCGGCGAACGCTGGGGTCCGCGCGCGATCGACCTCGACCTGCTGCTCTACGACGATCTCGAAATCGACTCGCCCGACTTGCACGTGCCGCATAAGCATCTGCGCGAGCGTGCGTTCGTGCTGGTTCCGTTGGCGCAACTCGACGAGCGTTTCGCGCCGTTGCGCGACGCGCTTGACGCATCGGAGCTTGCCGGCGTCGTTCCTCTTCCCAGGTCCGACCGCTCCTCGCGCGAAAGCGTCACGCCTATGTCCCAAGAACGTCTGCGTCCGCTCGTGGAGCGCATCGCGGCCCTGGCGCGTTTTCTCGCGAACGGCGATGCCGTGCGGGTGCGCGTTTCGCACGGCGAAGACGAGATCGAAATCGCGCGCCGTCTTCGTCCGGCGCACGCGGCGCGCTCGAGCGACGGCGCTTCCGCCGAGCTCGCTCCTCTGCGCGTCGATGAGATCAAGGCG
>JASHPI010000046.1 GCA_030038215.1 Vulcanimicrobiota bacterium
CCCGGCCGATCGCATTCAATGAAAAAGCCCGCCGACGAATCAACGAGCCTTCCCATTTAGGAGGGACGGAAGCGCCACCTGACGCTCCGCCCGCCTGCGACTGCTAGGAGTTCCAAACGGGCCTGCACTACTGTTATCGGCACGTTTGGGCAAATGAGAAAGCCCCGTCTAGAGCAGTTGCACGGGGCCTTCCCACTCGGAGGGACGAGGCTCCTGGCGCCCTCCGACCTTCCGCAAGAAGTTCAACCACCGCTCTAAGAGCGAGGCCTACTCCCATTGTTATCGGCAGCATTGGGCAAATAAAAAAGCCCGTTCCAAAAAAAACGCCATACGAATATGGCGTTTTAATGGTCGGGCTGACTGGATTCGAACCAGCGATCTCTAGTCCCCCAGACTAGCGCGATAACCAAGCTTCGCTACAGCCCGTGCTATTTTCGTCCTCGCTTAGTCGACGAGCGTCCTCCGCCTACGGCATCTTTGAGCGATTTGCCTGCTACAAAGGCAGGCACGTTGCGCGCAGCGATCTTAATCTTCTCGCCGGTTTTCGGGTTGCGCCCCTCGCGCGCTTGACGCGCTCGCACGACGAAACTTCCAAATGGTGTCAGGGCTACCCGATCGCCCCGTTCTAGCGCCGATTGGATGTTATCCAGAACTAAATCGACGATCTCACTTACCTGACGCCGCGAAAGCTCGGCCTCTGTGGCGACGGCATCAATCACATCAGCTTTCGTCAACCTCGCATCTCCCGTGGCGGCAGGTTCGAATCGATCGCTCAACGGGTCGCCGCCTGGCGAGGTTATACGCAGGCAGCATGGGTGCTCCTTCTCGCGCCCTCCGGCACTACTTTTGGAGCGGTCCCGCCAGCGCGCGCAGCGCGAGGACGTAGCCCGACGCGCCCAACCCACTAACCACCGCGCGGCAAGCGGACGCCGTCACGCTCTTACGACGGAATGGTTCGCGCGATGCGATGTTTGAAAGGTGCACTTCAATGACGGGAAGGCCGATCGCCGTAATGGCGTCGGCGATCGCGTAAGAGTAATGCGCGTATGCACCGGGGTTGATGATCACGCCGGCATATTGCTTGCGTGCCGCGTGCAGGGCGTCGATCAGCTGACCCTCACCGTTGTATTGCTCGCATCGCACGTCAATGCCGAGTTGCCGCGCCTCCGCCGAAATCTGCTCGTCGACCTGAGCCATCGTTTGACCGCCGTAGATGTGGGGCTCCCGCTCGCCGAGCAAGTTGAGGTTCGGTCCGTGCAAAACCAAAACGCGCATCGTCGCCACTTCTTTGGAGGAAAAGCGCCGGCCTCCGAACCAGAGGCGCTCATGGCAGATACGGTACTCAGCGCATCGGCCGCCGACGCCGGGATCGCGGTCACCGCCGCAGTCACCACCAACCTCGTCGCCGAGATCCGCGATCGTCACGATCTCTGGCCGACCGCGACCGCCGCCGTCGGCCGGCTCGTGACGGGCGCGGTTCTGTTCGGCGCGAACCTCAAGGGAAACGAACGCATCTCCTTGCAGATCGCCGGCGACGGCCCGCTCGGAGCCATCACTGCCGAGGCATGGCTGCTCGAAGACGTGAGCGTGGGAGCGCGTGGCTACGCGCGCAATGGTCAAGTCGAGCTGCCGATCAACACGCGCGGAAAGTTCGACGTTGCCGCTGCCATCGGGGCCGGATCGCTGCAAGTTACCAGATCTTTCGACGTCGGACAGCCGTACGTCGGCGTCGTCCGCCTTCGCTCCGGTGAGATCGCCGAGGATCTGGCCGTCTACCTTGCGCAGTCCGAACAGATTCCCAGCATCGTCGCGCTCGGCGTTTTGGCGAACCCGACCGGCGTCGTCGCGGCCGGCGGCATTCTGGCTCAGGTTTTGCCGGGCGCCGACGAACGCGCGCTAACGGAGCTTGAAAAACGGGCCGTCGCGCTCCCGCCCGTAACGCAGCTGATCACGGAGCACGCCGGCGTCAACGCACTATTGCACGCGCTCGCGGGCGACCTGGAGCTGCGATCGCAGCGCTCGATGCCCGTGCACTTCAGCTGCCGCTGCGATCTCGCGAAAGTCGAAGCCGCGCTGTTGGGTTTGGGCGTCGACGAGCTGCGCCGTCTGGCGCGCGAAGAGCGCCGAGCCGAAGCGACGTGCGAATTCTGTGGGCGGCGCTACGTCCTCACGTTGCCGGAAATTGAAACGCTGCTGGCGCGGTTGTGACGAGCTTCATGCGTCGTGCGGCCTGCATCACTCCGTATCGGGCGGCAATCCGGACGGCGTTTGGTGCAGAAAGAACTCCTTGGGGTACTCCGCTCGTATCTTCTTGAATGGGCGCGGCTTTTGCCCGAAGTCGAACGCCGTTCCGATGCTCGTGGCTCGTTGATCTTGTTGGTGAAGCGTACCAAGGCTCCAGTTCTCCTCGATGAACTTCACGACGCTCGCCGTCTCGTATTGTGTATGCTCGACGTGCGCCTTTACGTACGGCGAGATGATGATCAGCGGAACGCGAAAGCCTAGGCCGCCTTGCAGATCGTAAGACGGCGGCGGCACGTGATCGAAAAACCCGCCCCAATCATCCCAGAGCACCACAATTGCGCTGCTTTTCCAGTACGGGCTATCGCCGACGGCATTGACGATCGATGCGACCCACGAAGGTCCGTGGTCTGCCGCAACGTGGTTCTTCGTTTCTTCGGCCGGGTGATCGGAGTTCAGAGCATCTGGGGTGATCCAAGAGACGGCCGGCAGCGTTCCATCCGAAATATCGTGAAAAATTTTCGTGTCGGGCCAGGTCACGTTGGTGCCCCACTCTCCCTTATCGTAGCGAACGGCCTTGATCGCATCGAAGGCGCTCCAGATCCCGGCATTGCCGCCCTCGACCTTCACCGCGTAGAACTTCCACGATACCGACTTGGCATCCAATCGATCGCGTATGGTCGCGTAGGAAAAACACGGGTAAGGCCCCTTATGGCTGTACTCTCCGGTGGTCGTGAGCAAGTCGGTAGTCACGCCCGGTGCCGCGTCGCAGCCCCACGGCCAAAACGTTGGGTCGTCGATGACGCTCTCACGGTCGTTAATCGCGGTGCCGCCCGCGATCAACGCCTGATGCGCCGTAAAGCTCAAGCTCCCTTGCGTTTGAAACACGTTATCGGCAAGCACGTATTGCTTTGCCATGTCCCAATACGGCCGGATGCTCTTGGGATCGACGTACTGATACGTGTACGTGCAGTTTGGGTGGCTGTTGTCGTGCTGAGATCCCGAGCCGTCGGCTCCGCTATATGAGAGATCGAACCCGTCCATCGCACATGGGTCTGACGCGCTCGGGCGCGACTTGGAGCCCTTGCCCCCGGCGTCGCAGTCGCCGAGGTAGCCGTGCCGATAATCGTGCGAAAGGTCCTGATCCCAGTCGAAATTCTGGTGGAATCCTCTACCGAGGAGACTACTCACCTCGGTAAGCGGGACGGACGTCGGTTTGGTGATGACCGGGGGGTCGTACTTCTCGCAATACTTCGCGATCGATGGGGGCATCGGCTCGGCGAGGCCCGTAGTGGTGCCGTTCGCTCCCGGGAAGGTCGCGAACAGATCGTCGAAGCTGCGGTTTTCTTGGATCACGATGATGACGTGTCGAATCGGCGTCGTCGATAACGGTTGCGCCGCGCCACCATCAACCTGCGCAGGTATGCCAATGCTCCCCTTACTGCTGCAGGCGACGATTCCGGCAGCGATAATCACCGCGGCAAATAATACCGCCCCGGGGCGAAGCTTCACGATTTCTCCTTTCGACCTCACTCGGGGGTGGCTAGGGATTCACGCGTACGAACTTGCGCGAGCCCACCGAAAGCACCGCCGGCCACGTTGGGACCCAGCGCGCACTGGGGTCACTGATGACGAATCCGTCGACCTTGACCGCATTGCCGGCGATAAGCCGTTCGGCGGCCCGGCGACTCTCCGCAAAGCCGGCTTTGACCAGCACGTCGGCGACGCGGCGGCACTCGCCGAGATCGACTTGCGCAAGGTCCTCGGTCGGAATCTCCTTGCGCTGGACCGTTCGCTCGAAGTAGTCACGCGCCGCCGCAGCGGCGTTCGAGCCGTGGTAGCGCGCGACGATCTCTTCGGCCAGCCGTTTCTTCTCTTCCATCGGATTGGCGCTTGCGGATTTGAGAGCGTCTGCTAACTGGTCGCAGTCCGCCTGAGAGCGAAAGGCCGCCAACCGCGCGTAGACGGGCACGAGGTCGTCGGAAATCTTCATCAACTTGCCGAACTGCTCCGCGGGCGGCTCGGCGATGCCCACGTAGTTTCCGAACGACTTGCTCATCTTCTTCTGCCCGTCCAAACCGACCAGCAGCGGTACGGTGGCGCAGATCTGCGGCGGCTGACCGAATTCGCGCTGATATTGGCGGCCGAGCAGCAGGTTGAAGAGTTGATCGGTACCGCCCAGCTCGACGTCGGCGCCGATCGCGATCGAGTCGTACGCTTGCGCGACCGGATACAAAAATTCGTGGAGCGAGATCGGCGTACCGGCTTCGTAGCGCTCGCGGAAGTCGTTGCGTTCGAGCATTTGCGCGACCGTCGATTTTGCCAGTAGTTTGATCAGATCGGTGACGCTCAGCCGCTCGAGCCATTCGGAGTTATACCGAATCTCGATGCGCTCGAGGTCGAGCACCTTGCCGGCCTGTTCGCGATAGGTCTGCATGTTGGCTTCGATTTCTTCGGGCGAGAGCTCCGGACGCGTGACGTTGCGCCCGCTCGGATCGCCGATGCGTGCCGTGAAGTCGCCGATGATCAGAACGACTTGGTGGCCGGCCTCGGCAAACTGTTGCAGTTTATGAAGCACGACCATGAAACCGAGGTGCAGGTCCGGGCTGGTCGGATCGATGCCCAGCTTGACGCGCAGCGGCCGCCCAGCTTGCAGACGTTCGCGAAACTCGGCCGCGGTTTCGACGTGATCGAAACCATCGAGCAGGTCGTCGGCGCCGGAAGGATTCATGCCCGCAGCTCGACGATCGTGACGCCGGTCGAGCCCTCGTCCTCGTTGCCGTAGCGCACGCTGACGACGTCCGGGTGCGCGCGCAGATACTCCTGCAATCCGCGCCCGAGCATTCCGGTGCCCTTGCCGTGAATCAACCGCAGCGGCGAGTTGCCGACCAGCAGCGCCTCGTCAATCCAACGCTCGACCAACGGCTCCGCCTCGACGTACCGCTTGCCGCGCACGTCGAGCTCGGCGACGGCCCGCGCCGCCGCCGCGATGCGTGCTTCGCTTGCGGTGCCGGTCGGCGCGCGTCCGCGAGCACGCTCCAAGCGGTGCACGTCGCCTTTGTCCACCATCATCTTCATCGCGCCCGCCGATACGAGCACGCGCGCGTCCCAATCCTCTACGACCGTCGCCTCCTGACCCAGTGAGCCGATTCGCACGCGTTCGCCGGGATCGAACTTGTCGCTGCCCTCGCGCGCCTCGCTCTCCGGCGCGATGCCGAGATCGCGATGCATGGCCTCGATGGTTTGCGACAGCAACGCCGCTTGCGACCGGCTCACCTTCGGCCGCCGCGAACGGCTCCGCTCCGCGGCGTCGCCGGATTGCAACTCGCGGATGAAGTCGCGCAAGCCCTGCTGCATCCGCTCTTCAGCGCGCGCGCCGAAACGCCGGCGCTCCGCATCAAACTCGGCCCGCTCGCGGCGCAGCGATTCGAGCTCAGCGGCCAAGCTCTGTCGCTCGCGCTCCACGCGCGTCCGTTCCTCCTGCGCCTGCGCGTTCTGCAGCGACAGCTCGGCCAACGCCGTTTCGTAGTCGCGTTCGCGGTCGTCGAGCAGACTTTCGGCCCGCTCGATGATGCCGGCATCGATGCCCATCGTCCTGGCCAACGCCAATGCGAGCGACTGTCCGGGCGCGCCGACGTCGAGCTCGAACGTCGGCTTGAAGCTGCGCGGGTCGAAGCGCACGCTGGCGTTGACCACGCCTGCTGTCGAGTGCGCAAAGAGCTTGAGCTCGGTCGAATGCGTCGCGACAATCGCGCGCGTGCCGTGTTCGAGCAGATACTCGAGCATGGCGATCGCCAAAGCGGCGCCGGCGCTCGGCTCGGTGCCGCCACCGATTTCATCGACAATCGCCAGCGTGCGGTCATCGGCGCCTTCGAGCATCTCGCGCATGCGCTGCAAGTGCGCCGAGAACGTGGACGCGTTGTCGGCGATCGACTGCTCGTCGCCGATGTCGGCGATGACGCGCTCGAAGCGGCCGATGGCGGTGCCTTCCGCCGCCGGCAGCTGCATGCCGGAGTAGGCCATCACGACCAGCAGACCCGCCATCTTGAGCGCCACCGTCTTGCCGCCCATGTTCGGTCCGCTGACGACCAGCAAACGCGTCGCTTCGTCCAAGGTCAGCGACTGCGCGACGGCGCGCGCTCCCAGCAACGGATGACGCCCGCGCGCGATCGCCACGATCGCCTCGTCGCGCAGCTCCGGCGTCACGGCATCCATGGCGAGCGCGACCTGCGCTTTCGCGGCCAGGAGATCGATCGCCGCCAGCATCGTTAGGTTCACGTCGATGGCCGCCGCCTTCGCGCCGATCTGCCGCGAGAGCTCGTCGAGGATGCGCTCGATTTCGCGCTCTTCGTCGATCTGCAGCGTGCGAACCCGATTGTTCGCCTCCATTGCGGCCAGCGGCTCGACAAACAGCGTCTGTCCGCTCGCGCTGCTGTCGTGGACGATGCCCGGTACCGACGACGCCAGCTCGGCGCGAATCGGAATCACCAAACGCCCGTCGCGAACGGTGACTATATGCTCTTGGATTGCCTTGGCGTATCGCGCCGATCGCAGTATGGCACCCACGCGATCGCGCGCGTCGGCATGCGCTTGCGTGAGCGCTCGCCGAATTCGTCCGAGGGCGGGCGAAGCGCGATCGAGAATCGCGCCGCGCTCGTCGATTGCCGAGACGATCGCGTCTTGCAACTCGCGCAAGGGCGTGTAACTGCTGACGACCTCGGCGAGATCGGGGTGGTCGCGGACGGCGCGATGTGCGGCCGCGCCCGCGGCGATCGCGTCTCCGATCGTCCGGATGTCGGCCGCTCCCAGGCGACGTCCTTGCCCCGCCGCTTGAGTCAGCTCCGACGTATCGCGCGCCGGCATCACGGCGAGATCGGCAGTTTCAATCAGCGACCGCGTTGCAGCCGTGCGCCGTTGCTCGACCCGGATGAGAGCGAAATCGCCGTGCGGTGCCATCTCCGATGCCAGCAGCTTCCCGCGCTCCGTGTGCGCCGCGCCGACGACGCGCTCGCGGACACTCGCGAAATCGAGCGCCTCGAGCGTTCGGGCATCGGCCAGGGCTGGGGC
>JASHPI010000047.1 GCA_030038215.1 Vulcanimicrobiota bacterium
ACGTAACGCCGATGCGGCTGCAGCATTCGCAACAGCGAGCGTACCTTCGCGGACGACCAAATCGTGGTTGAGGCACCGGCGCGCAGATAGCGGTAAACCGCCAGTGGCTGCTTGACGGCGCGCACCGGGATCCCGTGCGCGAGAAAGCGCAGCGAGAGATCGTAGTCCTCGCCGAAATGCAGCGCGGGATCGAACCCCCCCAGCTCGTCGAAGACCCGGCGCGGCATCAGCGTCATGTACGAAAAGAGCCCGCCCTCCAACGCGCGGCGATACTGTGCTGCTGCCGCGAGGTCGAAGAACGCGTCAAGCCCTCCGCGTTCGAAGACCGACTGAGCTTCGCGCACGCCGTCGGTTTCGTAGTAGAGGTCGATCGTCACCAGCGCCGGAGAGTTTCCGGCAGCGACGGCGAGCATCGCCGCCAGGCATCCCGGAAGCCAGTAGTCGTCGGCGTCGAGGAACGCAACGTAGGTGCCCTGCGAAGCGGCAACGCCCCGATTACGGGCTGCGGCAGGGCCGGCGTTCGCTTGTCGCAGCAGCGTGACGGCTCCGCCGAACGGCGCCAACGCCACGGCGACGTCGTCGGCCGAACCATCGTCCACGACGATCACCTCGAGGTCGTCGGGCGGCAGCCCTTGGCCTAGGACGCTGCGAACCGCCTGCGGCAGAAGCTCCGTGCAATTGTACGTCGGTATGACGACCGACACGACTGGCCGGCTCATTACGTTGTAGCGGCGGTGCGAGGTTGGCGCATCAGGAGCCAGAGGGCCACGCCTACGGCGACGCCGAGCAGAAGCGCCATCACGTAGACGGTGGGATCGTAGAGTCTGAAGATGCGCCGCTGGAGCAACTCGCAAGCGACGGTGACGGCGAAAAAGGCGGCCGGCGCCCAGCGTCGAGGAATCAGCAGCATCGGCGTCATCATGATTCCGTACCAGCTCTCAACCTTGTACGGCAGAAGCAGGATCCCGATGAACAATGCCAACTCGAGCAGCGGTTCGCGCTTGCGCCGTAATGCCAACACTGCGATTGCGAGCGAACATGCCGCAACGAAGGCCGGAAAAAGCGGCGCGATGGCGTTGGGCGTAAGCGCGTGGCCTAAACCAAAGTGACGTAAGACGCGCCATACCAAGCTCGAGAAGAGCGGCGTATGGGTCGCGTTGAAGGCGAAGACCACATCGGTCAGCGAGAGTTTCACCGAAAGTGGAAAGCTGAGCGCGACCGCGACCACGCCGAAAACCGCGGCCGTGAGCAGCGTGCGAAGCCATGAACGCGTTGTTGCAAAGGTAACCGCGAGGAGCGGCAGCAGGAATGGAGCATAAGCAAACTTCGCCTGGACCGACGCCGCCAACAGGCAGGCCGCGAGTTCATACCAACGCCGCTCGGCCATCAGGTAGGCGCCCAGGCCGGCTAGCACGACGTAAATGTCGTTGTGGCCGCCGTCGCCGCTCGCCAAGATCACCAGCGGGTTAAGCGCAAACGCGATCGTGGCCGCGGGACGCCATGGGAATCGTCGCAGCGCGATCCATAGGAGCCACGTGCAGCCCAGCGCACATAACGAAGCCCAAACCCGCAGAATTCGCGCTTGCACCTCGACCGGCGCGTTCCGGAACGGCCAGAGGACGACTGCGTTTGCGAGCGTCCATCCCGCGCCGTACCGATCGACGACCGGCGGGTTTCCCCACGTCGGTGCGATGCGTTGCTCGTTGGCGGTGAGGAATAGCGAATGTTCGTAGTGCCCGTAGGGGTTGATGCCGCGTTCGGTCAGGCTGGCGTAATAGACGTAGGCGAACTGATCGCTGTCCAAGGGGAGCGGCGATGCGATCATCGCCGCCAACCCGACGGCTTGCGCGGCGAACACCGCCGGCAGGAAGGCCTTGCCGAGCGCCGCGCCGATCTCGCGTGCATAGAGCAAGCCCGAAACAACCACGATCGCCCAGAGCGCGTAAATCGCCAGGAAGCGGTCCCACCACAACGGCGCGTGCACGAACTGATAGTGGAGAAAGCGCAGCGGCGCGCTTGCCAACGTGTGCCACGGGACCCAGTCCGAGCGCATCGCGGTCTGCAGCACGAGCATCACGAGCGCAAGTGCAACGCAACCGCCGAGCAATAGCGCGGCACGCACCCCGCCGCTCGTCAAGCGCACCACGGGCTACGCCTTAACCGCGGCGGCCACCATGGAATCACCTTGCCCGACCAACGGTCCCAGCGCCGCAAAGGGCGCGAAGGCCAGCGCGTAGGCGAGACTCTTTGGCGACCGGAGCAGCACGCCGGCTCTGCCGAAGGAGTAAAACAAGGGGATGCGCCGGTCTGCGATCTCAATCGCTCGCAGCCCCGCGGCTTGCAGCGCGCGCCCCAGTGTCTTCTTCGAGAATTGGAAGAGATGGGCCGGCGGCTCGGGATGGCGCCAGTATCGGCCATCGCTCGCGGCGCGATAGGAGAGGCGCGGGAAGAGCCCCTCGACGTTGGGCGTCTCGATCAACAAGACGCCGTCATCCTTTAGGATGGAGCGCGCGATGCGAAGGGCGGGCACCGGATCCGGCAGATGCTCGACCACGTCCCAGAGCGTCATGGCGTCGAAGGATGCGGGCGCGAAGGTGCTCTCGGTCAGCGCTCCCCTCCGCACGTCCAAGCCGAAGCGTTGACGCGCGATCGACGCGGTGTCCTCGGAAAGCTCGACGCCGCAGACCTCCCAGCCGGCGGCGCGCGCCTGTTTAAGAAAGATGCCCGCCGAACAGCCGACGTCGAGCAGCCGTCCCGTGCGCTTATATCGATGAAGGTCCCCGAGATGGCGACGCGCCGCGCTTTCGGCGCGCGCGTCGCTCTGCACGCCGGCAAAGTGCGTTTGGTAGCCGTGATCGAACGAGTAAAAGCGCGAGAGTTGCTCGCTGAAAGGCGGATTGGCGACGAAGATTAGCCCGCACGACGCGCAGCGGGCGAGGTCGAAGCCGTTCTTCCTGCAGAGGCGCGTCGATTGAGCGTCACCGCAGAGCCGGCATGGGCCGGGTCCGCCCTCGCCGGCGAGCGCTTGCTGATCGACTGAGGACGCCATGATTCCATCAAGGCGTTGGGTGGCTGCGAGGCCTTCCCTTGAGACGATTCGCCCTGCCGGCGCGTCCGTCCGTACCTATGCGATCCAGCCGGCCACGGTCGCCTCGACCACCGCGCGTCGATCGCGGTGCGGAGCGTGGCCGCATCGCGCCAGCAAGAGGCGGTCGACCGGAGCGCGTGCACGGCGCGCGATGCGCTCGAGCTGCGCCGTCGTCCCGTATTCGTCCTCGAGCCCTTGCACGGCTAGAATCGGAACGCGAATTCGACCGACGAACTCCTCGATGTTCCATTCGCGAAACTCTTCCGAGAGCCAAACATCGTTCCAACCGAAGAAGGTCCGGTCGGCGTCGCTATGATGACGCGCCATCCTCGCCCGCAGCTCGGTGGTTTCGTATTCGTGCCTGACCGCAGCAATGCTATGGACCGAGAGCTCTTCCACGAAAATGTGCGGTGCCTCCAACACCAGCGCGCGGACGCCGTCGCTGTGCTCGCCGGCGTAGATCAGCGCGATCGAAGCACCGTCGCTGTGGCCGATCAGGATCGGATCCTCGATCGCCAGCTCGCGCAGAAGCTCGGCCAGCACGCATAGCGCTTCGTCGTGCATATAGGCCGGCGTTCTCGCCTCCGCGAGGATGGTCGAGAAACCGTTGCCGTAGCGCGAATAAACGAGCGCGCCGCATCCGGTGCGCTCGGCCAGCGCCGCCGGAAACTCTTTCCACAGCGCGAGCGAGCCCAGCCCTTCGTGAAGAAAGACGAGCGTCGGCCGCCCGGCGCGGCGCGTGGGAATTCGCGCGATTTCGAGCTCGCGGCCGAGCACCGAGATGCGCCCATGCTCCAGGTGTTGCATCCGCTAAGAGGTCTGTCCGGGCGGCAAGCGTATCCTTCCAGTAATGCGCTGTGCGATCGTCCGTGCCGGGACCTCGCTGGCAACGGCGCTTCTCACGGCCGCCGTCGCCGACGCTGGGACCGAGTTTGCCGAGAATCTCGGCTGGCTCGGCGGGAGCGTGCACGACGCTCAGCACGAAGCCGTCCTGCCGACCTTCCTTCTAGGCTTGGCCATCGGCGTCGCGCTGGCCATCTTCGTCGCCTTCGCGAGAATCGCTCCCCACGATCCGCTGCTTCGCTGCATGAGCGATTGGCGTGCTCGGATCACGGATCTCGCGATTGCCTTACCTGGAAGCGCGGTCTGCGTTATTGCGATGGAAGGATACGAGACGCGCTTCGGAGGCCTTTCGCCGTTTGACCCGCAGTCGGTCGTTCTCTCGCACGGGGTGGCTCTTGTAATCGCCTTCGTGTTCGTGGCGACCGTCGCGCGCGGCGTCATAAGTGCTGCTCTCCGCCTCGCACGTCGCGCGGGCGAGTTTGCGGCCAGCGTACTCGTCGAGTTTCTCCATAAGATATCTCAGGCTCAGATCGCGCCGGGAGCAGTTCATACCTCCGCATTCATTCTCCACGTTCTCCATTTACCACCCGAAATAGCCTTTGGAGCGTGCGGCATGCGCGCGCCCCCGCGTTCGATTCCCTCTTACTGCTTCATTTAGCCAGGGAGTCTGACATGCGAAATTTCACGCGCTATCTTTGCGCTTTCATTAGCATTTCGGTGTGCACTGGTGCGCTCGCGCACGGCGCCGAACTCACGGTCGGTGCCATCATCGGCACGGTGCAAACCACGGCCGGCGCACCGGTTCCCGACGCTCGCGTCTTGGCGGTCTCACCCTCGGGCCGGTATACGGCGACGAGCGGCCCGAAAGGAGACTTCCTCATTCTGGGAGTCGTCCCGGACACGTACACCATTACCGCGCAGGCAACGGGATACTTGGCGGCGACCGATGTTGAAATCGTCTTGCCCGGCGAGCGTCAGGAGGTCTCCTTCAAGCTTCGCCCGCAAATTAAAGAGATCGCGCACGTAGAGGCTAAGGGCGAAGCCTTCACCGTCGGCAGCACCAGCGACGTGTTCACGGTCACGGGCGAGCAAGCCCGTGCGACGTCGCCGGTCGTAAACTCCTCCGGGTTATCACAATTCAGCCAAGGCTCGGTACAGGGCTCAATCGCGAACGTCCCCGGCGTTCAGATGGATTCTTTCGCAAACGTAATCGTGCGGGGCAACAAAGTGCAAGACACCGTCTACGATTATGACTCGGTTCCCATTCCGCAAGGACTGATCGCGGAGCCGGGCGGCAACATCGTCGGGGCCCAGCTCGGCACGACCGGCGTCGGGGCCACGACCCTCACGCTCGCCGGTTATGAAGACAACAGTCAAAACTCGATCGGCGGCATCGTCAACCAGGTGCCGGTCATCGGCACGTACCCCGCTCAAGGAACCTTCGAGGCAGGCATCGGTGTCGGCGCGCAGATGAACGAGGTGAAGTTCAGCGAACAATGGGCGACGCCGGACCTACGCTGGCGCTACTCGCTGGCGGCAACCTCCGGCCAACAGTACTTCCCCTATGGCGACGGCACGACGTTTTATCCCGCTGAGATCGGCACCTACGGCCTCGCGTTGCAGACGCGCGCGGCGTCGGCGTGGTCGGGCAACGTGCACTTCCAGCCCAACCAGCAGAACGATTTCTCGGCCACATTTCTCACCGGCAACGCGGTCTACACGCAATACGACACGCCGTACCAAGGTTTACTCTGGTCGACATTCAACGGCAGCACTACCTCCTTCCCGGGCGCGCCGGCGAATGAGAACCAGCAGGTCACCACGCCCTCAATCGCGCGCGGTACGTACTTCGTCGGTAAGCTACAATGGCTGCACAACTTTGCGCACTCGCTCGTGCGCTTTTACACGTTCGAATCGCAAATCGGAGCGCAAGCCAACGGACCGTTCTGGGACGACCTCTCTTTTCCCGATGGGATAATTTCGCTGGCTTCTCAGCAGTGGCAACGCGAATATGGTACCGGCTTCGACTGGGACGATCAGGCCGGCGACAAGAACGACCTGCGTGCCGGCTTCCAGTATTCGGTAACGATGAGCTACCTCGATCAGGTCGTGCCCACCGCAGACGAGTTCATCTTCTCCAACCCTCGGCTCAACCAGAACCTCTTCTATCTAGGGGACACCTGGTCGATCGACGATCACCTCTCGGTAACCGGCACCTTGCGTTACATCACTCAAAACGTCCTAACCAGTGACGCTTTCTTTTATAGCAACGGCGCGATCGACCCGCATCTCGGAGTAGCCTACACGTTCGACGATAACAATGGATTGCGCGCGACGTTCGATCATAATTCGGTAGCGCCGCTTCCGCTCGAGGTGCAGCGCGACGACTCGACGTCGCCCACTCCGCCGATCGCTCTGTCGCCCGAGACCGCGAACGACTACTCCTTCTCCTACGAGCACGGAGGGCCCACCCAGATCCGGCTGACGTACTACCTGCAATTCAATAAGAACGTAATCGACGTCTTGCCCTATAACTACCGCGACATCACCCCGGAGAACCCGAGTGCAGTCGGCGTGCCGACCAACGCAGGACTTCTGCAATCGCGCGGCGTGGAGCTCTTTGCCCAGCACGGCGGACTTACGCTCGACGCAATGTACAATCACACGCTCACCTCGAGCGTTACGCAGTTCGCGTACAACGATCTTAACCCGGCGGCGATTCTGGCAGGGCATCTCTATCCGAACGGATACCTCCCCAACTTCACCGCAACGGCAGCGTACGAGTTCGATTTCTTCCGTCGCCGGTTCCGCGTTACCCCGTTCCTGTCGTACGAAAGCGGCTATCCCTACGGCAACGGAAAGATGGTCTGGATCCAAAATCCCAAGACCGGTCAAGCTGAGTTGGTTCCGAACGACAACTACGTCAACCCCGGCTACAACTACTACTTCTTGAAGAACCCCGCGCTGCCGTTCAACGCGGTTACCAATCCGTACATCGGAAACCTTGGAACGAACGAAGGCGACGATCCGAACACGTTGCGAACGATGCCGCAAACGTTGGCCTCACTGCACCTCGAGTACGATCTGAACCCACGCTTGACCGCGATCGTCGACGTCGTGAATCTTTTTGCGACCGACAGCCCGACGCAGTACCAAGGCAATCCGTACCTGATCGGGCCGCCCGGCTATACCGGCGGCGACGTCTACTACGAAAAAGCCTACGGCTCGCAATACTGCAAGGGCTGTCTCTACACGCTTGGTAACGGCATCCCGACCAATAACGGCACCACCCAGGTCGCCCCTTGGGACTACACGACGGCCGGATACGTCCCCGAAGGCTACCCGATGGGCCGCACGGCGCAGATTCGTTTGCGGTATCGCCTATGAATGCCGGCGGAACGATTGGCGAGCCGAGCGCTGGGGAAAGTCGATCTTAGAGCACCAAGGAGGTCGGACATTGTCGATATTCGCAAACCCAGGACAGGGATGGCTGCAAGTTGGTGAACTGGCCATCGCCTTCATTTTGTCGGCATTGATCGGCCTGGAGAGAGAGTACCGCCAAAAGAGCGCCGGTCTGAGAACGTACACGGTCGTGGGAGTCGGTGCTGCCCTCTTCATGCTCGTTTCCAAATACGGCTTTTCCGATGTTCTGCAGAATGGGCGGGTCGTTCTGGACCCCTCGCGGGTTGCCGCACAGATCGTTACGGGCATTGGATTCATCGGCGGTGGCGTGATCTTCATGCGGAGCGATCTCGTGCGCGGGCTGACAACCGCTGCAATCGTCTGGCTGACGGCGGCTGTCGGAATGGCGTGCGGTGCCGGATTGCCAATTCTGGCGGTGGCGGTAACAGGCGCGCATTTCGTGATCGTTTTCGCGTTCCCGCCGCTTGCAAAGCGTATTCCAAGAGGAGGCGCGAACACGGCGCATATGCGCCTGGTGTACAAGGGGGGCCAAGGCACGCTGCGTCGCTCGCTTGAGTTCTGCACGCAGCGCGGCTTTACAGTTTGCGCGCTGGGAGTCGAACGCGTGGGCGGCCCGACCGATGACGTTGCCAACGTTACGCTCACTCTGCGGGGGAAAGCAGATCCCGCGAACCTGGTTGATAAGTTACGCCAGATCGACGGCAGCCTGTCCGTACATCTATCAGAGACCGATGAATGGACGCACGAATCGCAAGAGGCCTCCTAGACGCTAGCATTCCAAGAGGTCGCAAAACCAAAAGCCTTTCGTGGCGGAGGCAAGTGGTTGCGCTCCTTCAAGCGGCCGGTATACCGTTTGACCGACCAAAAACCTTACCGGCTGCTTAAAGATCGGACCATCGAATGCGAATGTGTGAAACTCTCCGTTTTCGCCGCAAGGGTCGACGCCGCGCGGCAGTGCCGCAATGAAGTCTTTATCGATGAGCCGGCCAACGGAGCTCTCGTCCAGGTACGCGTCGTTCACACAGCACGTGATCGACGAGAAGCCCAGCGACAAGAACTCATCGACTAGCCGGCTCGTGTTTTCTTTCCAAAGCGGGAAAATGCCGCGCATCCCAATCGTTGCAAGATTCGCTTCGCGCCATCGCTTGAGATCTTCCAGGAAAATATCACCGAAGGCCGTTCCTATCACCCCTTCCCTCTTCCGAGCCAGAAGGTAGTCAGACATCTTCGCCTGATACTCATCGTTTGATGCCTGCTCGCTCAGGCCGATGATATCGAGCGGCACCCCAATCGATCGCGCCTGTCGCTGCGCCAGCGAAATGCGCACCCCGTGCATGGAGACGCGCTGAAAATGCTCGTTGCAGGTCGTCAATAGCGATACGACCTCGTAGCACGGGTTTTGCTGCAGTCTATGGAGCGCCAGTGCCGAGTCTTTCCCGCCGCTCCAGCAAAGGACGATCTTCTCCTTCACGACAGGCGACGCTTGGCGCCGGCTCCACCGTTCCCTCCGCCGATGAAAAAGGTGCGCCCAACGAGCGTGGGAACGTCCTCACCAAATGCAGTTCTTTCACGCGAGCGACGGCGCCCGCCTTGCGTTCACCGACGCGGGTAGCGGAGCGCGTGTGCTCGTCTTCGTTCACGGCTGGCAGGCTGACGGTTCGGTCTGGCGCGATCTTCGTGCCGCGCTCGCTCCCGGCTTTCGGTCGATCAGTGTCGACCTCCGTGGAAGCGGCGCGTCGGCGGCGGCACCGGGACCATACCGTTTGGAACGCTTCGCGGCCGATCTGCGAGAGCTGATCGAGGCCCTTGGAATCGCCCCCGTGGTCCTGGTCGGTCACTCCATGGGCGCGACCGCTGCGCTTGCGCTGGCCGTCGACGCCCCGCACCTCGTCGGCGGCCTGGTGCTGATCGCCCCGGTACCGGCCAGCGGGGGTGGATTCTCGCCAAAGGGCGCCGCGTATCTGCAGGCCACAGCCGGCAATGAAGCCGCCGCGAAAGCGTGGCTCGCGCGAACCTTCGCGCAAACGCCGGATGCTGCCGTTCTCGCGCGCCTATGCGCCATCGCGGCGCGAACGCCGCGCGTTGTTGCGCTCGAATCCTTTGAATCGTGGGCGTACGCCGACTTTGCCGATGCGACAAAAAGTATCCAAGCTCCGGCTCTCGTGCTTGCGCCGGCAATGGACGTGCCCGAAACCGTTGAACGCAAGGTCGCCGCGCTGCTGCCTAATGCGCGGTATCAAGTGCTACCCGATTGCGCGCATTATGCGATCGTCGAGCAGCCCGAGGCGATCGCACAGTTGATTCGCGCCTTCGTCGCCAGGCTCTAGGATTCTCGACCGCTTGGTTGAACCGGGCGGTGGGCTATTAAGCGATGAACGCCGAGCAACGACGTCTTGCAGAGGATCGCGCAAAAGCGGGTTGGCACCAGTGGGGGCCGTACCTGAGCGAGCGCCAATGGGGGACGGTTCGCGAGGATTACAGTCCCGACGGATCTGCATGGGAGTACCTCCCGCACGACCACGCGCGCTCGCGCGCCTACCGTTGGGGTGAGGACGGCATCGGCGGCATCTGCGACCGCTATCAGGAGCTCTGCTTCGCCGTCACGTTGTGGAACGGCAAGGACCCAATTCTTAAGGAGCGGCTCTTCGGGCTCAGCGCGCACGAGGGGAACCACGGCGAGGACGTCAAGGAATACTACTTCTTCCTCGAATCGTTGCCGACGCACGCGTACATGAAGATGCTGTACCGTTATCCGCACGCCGAATACCCGTACGAGCGGTTGGTCGAAGAGAACCGCCGGCGCACGCGGATGGATCCCGAGTTCGAGCTGATCGACACCGGCGTCTTCGATCACAATCGTTTCTTCGACGTCTACGTTGAGTATGCGAAAGCCGCACCGCGCGACATCCTGGTGCGGATCACGGCCGTCAACCGCGGTCCCGAGCCGGCTTCACTGACGCTCCTGCCGACGATCTGGTTTCGCAACACCTGGTCGTGGAAGGCCGGCGTTGCCAAGCCGTGCCTCGAGGCCGATCGCAACTTGTCGAGCGGCCCGCTCAAGCTCGTGGTCGCCACGCACGATCGGCTGGGCACCTATCGCCTTTACAGCGAGGATGCGCGGGAGCTGCTCTTCACCGAGAACGAGACGAACTTCCAGCGCCTCTTCAACTCGCCCAATGCGTGTCCATACGTCAAAGACGGCATCAACGACTATCTAATTGCGGGCGCCCGCGCGGCGGTCAATCCCACGCGGATCGGAACGAAGTGCTCGGTGCGTTACGCGCTCGACCTCGGGCCCGGCGAGACGCGAGTCGTTCGTCTGCGGTTGCGCGAGCAGGCCATGCCCGAGCCATTTGGCGATTTCGAGGAGATTTTCGCGCAGCGCGTCGCCGAGACGGACGAATTCTATCGCGAGCTCAATCGCTTCCCTGTGACCGACGACGAGCGCGCGGTTCAGCGTCAGGCGTTGGCCGGACTGCTATGGAGCAAACAATTCTATAACTACGTGATTCACGAGTGGCTCGACGGCGATCCGGCCCAGCCCTCGCCGCCTCCACAGCGCGAGCACGGCCGAAACAGCGGATGGGACCACTTCTACAGCGACGACGTTCTCGCGATGCCCGACACCTGGGAATATCCGTGGTTCGCGGCCTGGGACTTGGCATTCCACTGCATCGCCCTGACCCTGGTGGACCCGGAATACGCAAAGATTCAGCTCTCGCTGTTGACGCGCGAATACTACATGCATCCAAACGGGCAGATTCCGGCCTACGAATGGGCGTTTAAGGACGTGAATCCGCCGGTGCAGGCCTGGGCCGCTTACCGCGTCTTCAAAATCGAGCAAAAGCGGACCGGGCACGGCGACATCTTCTTCTTAGAGCGCGTCTTTCAAAAGCTGCTGCTCAACTTCACCTGGTGGGTCAACCGTAAAGACGCGGAGGGACGCAACGTCTTTCAAGGCGGCTTCTTGGGCCTGGACAACATCGGGCTGTTCGACCGCAGCGCGCCGCTGCCGGGGGGCGGCTATCTCGACCAGGCCGATGGGACGAGCTGGATGGGCTTCTTCACGCTCAACATGCTCGTGATCGCGCTCGAATTGGCCAGGACGATGCCCGTCTACGAGGACATCGCGTCGAAATTCTTCGAGCATTTTCTGCTGATAGCCGATGCGATCAACAAGATCGGCGGACGCGAGGACCGCGGCCTCTGGGATGAAGACGACGGTTTTTACTACGACTACCTTCACGCTGACGGCAACGTCATACCGCTTCGCATCCGGTCGCTAGTCGGAGTGATCCCGTTGTTTGCGGTAGCCAACCTGGACGCTTCGAACCGCGAGCAGCTTCCGAACTTCGGAAAGCGCGTCGACTGGTTCATCCACAATCGGCCGGATTTGATCGAAAATATCGCGGCGATGAACCTCGGCGACATCGGCACCCGGCGGATTCTGTCGATACCGGATCGCGACCAGTTGATTCGCATCCTCCGTCGAATGCTCGACGAGTCGGCATTTCTTTCACCGTATGGAATTCGCTCGCTCTCGCGCGAGCATCTCGAGCATCCCTTCTCGTTGTCGATCAACGGCGCTGAGTACCGCATCGATTACGAACCGGCGGAATCGACGACCGGTCTCTTTGGCGGCAACTCGAACTGGCGCGGGCCGATCTGGTTCCCGATCAACTTCCTGATCATCGAGGCGCTGCAGAAGTACCATTACTTCTACGGCGACGACTTGAAGGTGGAGATGCCGACCGGCTCGGGCGACTATCGAACGCTGTGGGAAGTGGCGACCGAGCTTACTCGCCGTTTGATCCGCCTCTTTACTCGAGACGGGCAAGGACGCCGGCCGGTTTTCGGCGGGAACGAAACCTTCCAGGCCAATCCCCTGTGGCGCGATCTGCCGCTCTTTTACGAGTACTTCAACGGTGACAACGGTGCCGGTCTAGGCGCGAGCCATCAAACCGGCTGGACCGCGCTGGTCGCTAAGCTGATCCAGCAGCGCGGCGAGTACGACGCGCGCGAGAAGCACCCATTTGCTGATTGACGGAGAGTATACCGTGCAATTCGGGCGATCGATCTGCGGCGAGCTGAGCGAGGCCGAGCGCCGCGAATGGCTGGTGACCAACGGCTTGGGCGGATTTGCCTCGGGCACGGTTGCGGGGACGCTCACGCGGCGCTACCACGGCTTGCTGATTGCGGCCGTGCGTCCGCCGGCCGAACGGATGCTGCTCGTCGCCAAAGCCGACGAGAGCGTGGTCTACGGCGGTGCGGTCTACGAGCTTGCGGCCAACCGCTGGAATGAGAACTACATCGCGCCGCGCGGCTTCACGCTGGTCGAGCGCTTCTATCTGGACGGCACGACGCCGGTCTGGCACTATGCGCTCGCCGACGCACTGCTCGAGAAGCGCATTTGGATGGAGCCAGGCGCGAATACGACCTACGTGCGCTACCGGCTCCTGCGCGCGGCCGCTCCGCTCGAACTACGCTTGCGCCTGCTGGTGAACTATCGCGACTTCCACGGCAACACGCATGCCGGCGAGTGGAAGATGGAAATCGTACCGGCGCCGAGCGGTCTTCGCGTCGATGCCTCCCCGGGCGCGCAGTCGTTCTGGATTCGTGCCGACCGAGGCGCGTTTGAGGTGGAGAACGTCTGGTACCGCGACTTCGTCCTGTCCCAAGAGACGCTGCGCGGCTTGGACGACCGTGACGACCACCTGTGCGCGGGGCGCTTGGCGGTGTCGCTCTCACCAAACGAAAGCGTTACGCTAATCGCCGGGCTCGAAGATCAGGGAGCCTTCCTAGCCGCGCAGGCGGAGATGGCATGGGGACGGCGCGTCGAGCACGAGGCCGGCGTCATCGCCGCGTGGGCGCGCAACGGCGCGGCCGAGGCCGCACCCTCTTGGTTGCGTCAGTGCGTGCTCGCCGCCGATCAATTCCTCGTCGCGTCGGGCGACGGCAGCGAACCGCGTTCGGTCATCGCCGGTTACCACTGGTTCGGCGCATGGGGGCGCGATACGATGATCGCCTTGCCCGGACTAACCTTGACGACCGGCCGCGCCAAGATCGCGCAGCGCATCCTAACGGCTTTCGCCGCACTCGTCGATCGCGGGATGCTCCCGAATTTCTTTCCGGAAAACGGCGAGGCTCCGCAGTACGACACGGTGGACGCGGCGCTTTGGTACATCGAGGCCGCCGCGCGCTACGTCGATGCGACCCTGGATCGCGAAACGCTGACCGCGCTGTGGCCCGTGCTGCAAAACGTCATCGAGAGCTACCGCTCCGGCACGCGGTACGGGATTCACATGGACGATGACGGGCTGATAGCAACCGGCGGCGCTGCGGTCGGGCTCACGTGGATGGATGCGAAAGCAGGCGACAAAATCGTCACGCCGCGCGTGGGCAAGCCGATCGAGATCAGCGCCCTGTGGTATAACGCATTGCAACGCATGATGCACCTTGGCATGCTGCTCGGCAAGCCGGTCGAGGAGTATGGGCAGATCTCGCGGACGGCCGAAGCCGGCTTCGACCGTTTTTGGAATGCAGAAAGCTCCTATTGCTACGACGTGCTCGATGGGCCCGGCGGCAGCGATGCGACGCTGCGCCCCAACCAGATCTTCGCGGTTTCTCTGCCGCATTGCGCGCTTTCGCTCGATCGCCAGCGCTGCGTCGTTGCAGCCTGCGCGGCGCTCTTGCTGACCTCGAACGGGCTGCGTACCTTACCCCCGACGGACCCACGCTTTGTCGCGCAGTATGCCGGATCGCCGAATCAACGCGACGTCGCATATCACGAGGGAACGGTCTGGCCATGGCTGCTCGGCCCGTTCGCCATTGCCCATGCTCGCGCGTACGGTGATGCGCTCGGAGCGCGCGCGTTCCTCGATCCGCTCGCCGATCAGTTGAGCGGCCGCGGCTTGGGAAGCATTTCAGAGGTTGCCGACGGAAGCGCGCCCTTCGCCGCAGGCGGCGCAATCGCGCAGGCGTGGTCGGTCGCCGAGCTCCTGCGCGCCTGGCACGAGCTCTCGTCAATCGTGCGAGGAGAGTAGCGTGGACGCGCGCAGCAAACTGACGGTCGCGGCGCTCGGTGTCGTCTTCGGCGACATCGGAACCAGCCCGCTGTACACGATGAAAACCTGCTTCACGACCGCAAATGCAGCTCCGACCGCGCAGAATGCGGTGGGAATCGTCTCGCTGCTGATTTGGACGCTCTTCTTCGTCGTCTGCATCAAATATGTCACCGTCCTCATGCGCATCGATCACGACGGCGAGGGCGGCATTCTTGCCTTGCTCGCTCGCGCCGAACCGCCGAAGGTTCTCGGCGTTCCAATGCGCCCCGACTGGCTGCTTTGGGCCGCCGTCATCGGCGGATCGATGATCATCGGAGACGGGATGATTACGCCGGCGATCTCGGTGATCTCGGCGGTCGAGGGACTGCAGGTCGCGACGCCGGATGCGCAACCGTTTATCGTTCCGATTTCGGCCGGAATCTTGCTCGGCTTGTTTGCCATTCAGTGGCGCGGCACGCAGAAGGTCGGGATCATCTTTGGGCCGATCATGAGCCTATGGTTCGTGGCGATCGGCGTCAGCGGGCTGATCGCGATCCTTGCGCACCCGACGATCCTTGCCGGCCTGAATCCGCTCTGGGCGGTTTGGTTCGTATCGCATCACGGCATCTTCGGTTTTCTCATCTTCGGCGCAATTATTCTGGGCATGACCGGAGCCGAAGCCCTATATGCGGACATGTCGCACTTCGGGCGGATTCCGATCACGCGCGCGTGGTACGTCTTCGTCTTTCCGGCGCTGCTGCTTAACTACATCGGTCAGGCCGCAATCGTCGTGGCCGATCCCAAGGCGCTCGATTCACCCTTCTACGCGCTCACGCCCGGTTGGACGCTGCTCCCGATGGTAGCACTGGCCACGGCCGCCACCGTGATCGCGTCGCAATCGCTCATCTCCGGCGCGTTCACCCTGGTCGAGCAAGCGATCGCGCTCAATCTCTGCCCGCGCATGGCGGTGGTCCATACCTCTGAGGACGAGCGCGGACAAGTCTACGTGCCGATGATCAACGTGCTTCTCGCCATCGTCTGCATCTTGCTGGTCGTCACGTTTCGCAGCAGCGACCGGCTTGCCGCGATGTTCGGCCTCGCCGTCGCAAGCACGATGCTTGCGACCGATATCATCTTTTACGTGACGGCGACGCGCTCGCTTCGCTGGAACCCGGCGCTGGTCATCCCCCTCACTTTAGCGTTCGTTTTGGTCGACGCAACGTTTGTGCTCGCGGGCCTGCCGAAGTTCATGGACGGCGCATGGGTGCCGCTGGCGGTCGCAGCTGCCCTTACGCTGACCGCGATCACTTGGCTCACCGGGCGCCGCGCCGTCGCGCGCGAACTGCACGAGTACCAAGAGCCGGTGGCGCAGTTCTTGTCCGAGTACGGGACGCTCGCGGGTCCGCCAATGGGGGCCATCGTGCTGCTTACCGGGGATCCGACGGGCATCCCCTTCGTCAACCAGCATCGCTGGCTGATCCCGCTCATCAGGGAAGAGATCGTTACGATTCTTACCGTGAAGTTTTGGCCGCAACCACGCGTGCCCGAAGCCGAGCGCGTGAGCGTCGATCGTGTCTCGTCAAGCCTCGTACGAATCACCGCGGCGTTCGGCTACATGGAAACGCCGCGTTTGGCACCGATTCTGCGCGCCTGCAAAACTGCCGACCTAGACATCGACAAAGATACGACGTCATTCGTCTACGGCTATCCGGTGATCGTCGCAAAGAGCCACGGCGGATTGCCGGCCTGGCAGCGGCGTTTCTTCGACGTGATGCAGCGTCTTTCGCGCACGCTCGCGACCGAGCTCCAGATCAAGCCGAATCGCCGCGTCGAGCTCGGCATAGAAGTCGCCGTCTAATGCTCTTGGAGAACTTCGGAGCCGATCCGTTCGCCTATCTCGGCATGCACGTCGAAGACGGCGAGGTTGTCGTGCGCGCGAGCATGCCCAGCGCCGTGCATCTCTTCGTGCGCGAGCGCGATAGCGCTACGATGCGCGAGATGTCGCGCATCACGCGCGACGGCGTCTTCGAGCTTCGCCTGCCCGGCCGGAACGAGCTCTTCGACTATGTCTTGGTGAGCGAGAACGATCGAGGCCGCGAAGAGATCGAAGATGCCTTCCGATTCGGACCGATTCTCGGCGAAATTGATGCCCACTTGATCGCGGAGGGAACGCATCTGCGCCTTTGGGAGGTGCTGGGAGCACATCCGCGCACGGTCGGCGCCGTCGCGGGCGTTGCCTTTGCCGTCTGGGCGCCGAACGCGCAGCGCGTGAGCGTCGTCGGCGACTTCAACGAGTGGGATGGACGGCGCCATCCAATGCGCAACCGCATCGAATGCGGCGTTTGGGAGATCTTCGTCCCCGGCGTTCGTCCCGGCGCGTTCTATAAGTACGAGATTGTCGGCGCTGAAGGCGAGCTGCTTCCCCTCAAGGCCGATCCGCTGGCTCGCTATGCCGAACTTCGGCCGGCCACCGCCTCAATCGTCTGGGACGACGGCGCGACGCACTGGCATGACGAAGCGTGGATGCAAACGCGCGGCGCCCGGAATCAGCGCGGCGCGCCGATCGCGATCTACGAGGTCCACCTTGGCTCCTGGCGCCGCGCGGCCGAGGGAAACCGCTGGCTCACCTACCACGAGCTCGCCGATGAGCTGCTCCCGTACGTAAAAGAGATGGGTTACACGCACGTCGAGCTGCTGCCGGTAATGGAGCATCCGTTCGACGGTTCGTGGGGATATCAGCCAACCGGAATGTTTGCGCCCACCAGCCGCTATGGAACGCCCGAGGATTTCCGTGCCTTTGTCGATCGCGCCCACCAGCTCGGTATCGGCGTTATCCTCGACTGGGTGCCCGGTCACTTTCCGAACGACCCGCACGGTCTGGCGTTCTTCGATGGAACGCATCTCTACGAGCATAGCGATCCGCGCCGCGGATTTCAACCCGACTGGAACACCCTGATCTACAACTACGGCCGACGCGAGGTCGCAAACTTCCTGATCGCGAGCGCGCTCTTCTGGATGGAAGTCTTTCACGTCGACGGCTTGCGCGTCGACGCGGTTGCATCGATGCTTTATCTCGACTACAGCCGGCGGCCGGGCGAATGGGTGCCCAACATCTATGGCGGCAACGAGAACGTCGAAGCGATCACGTTTCTTCGTCGCCTCAACGAGGCTGTCTACAGCGCCCACGGCAACGCGATGACGATCGCGGAAGAGTCGACGGCCTGGCCGATGGTCTCGATGCCGACCAGCGCCGGCGGCCTCGGTTTCGGATTCAAATGGAACATGGGCTGGATGCACGACACGCTTTCGTATTTTGCCTACGATCCGATTTACCGACGCTACCACCAAAACAACCTGACCTTCAGCTTGGTCTACGCCTTCAGCGAAAATTATGTCTTGCCGCTCTCACACGACGAGGTCGTACATGGAAAGCGCTCGCTGTTGGAAAAAATGCCGGGTGACCGCTGGCAGCGCTTCGCGAACCTGCGCGCGCTGCTCGCGCTGATGCTCGGTCACCCCGGCAAGAAGCTCCTTTTCATGGGCGGCGAGTTCGGCGTGACCGCTGAATGGGACCACGACGCCCAGCTCGATTGGGGACTGCTCGGCGACGAGATGCACGCCGGCGTCCAGCGCCTGGCTCGCGATTGCAACCGTCTCTACTGCGATTCGCCGGCCCTCTACGAGCTCGACGCGCAGGCGCAGGGGTTCGAGTGGATCGACTTCCAGGACGCCTCCAGCAGCGTGCTCGCCTTTTTGCGAAGAGGACGCGACGAGCGTGGCGCGCATTTTATCTTTGTGATGAACGCAACGCCAGTGGTCCGTTCCGAGTATCGTCTCGGCACGCCCCGCGCGGGGAACTATCGCGAAGCCATAAATACCGATTCGCACTTCTACGGTGGTAGTGACGTCGGCAACGGCGGCGATCTCACCACACAAGCCATTAGCGCGCACGGACGTCCCCAGTCGTTGCTGCTGACGCTGCCGCCGTTGGCAGTTCTGGTGCTCGCCTTCCAATGATGTCGGGGCGGCAGCGCGTTGCGGTGCTGCCCGGGCGGCCGTATCCGCTGGGCGCGACGTGGAACGGCGCGGGCGTAAACTTCGCACTGTTCTCCGAGCACGCCGAGAAGGTAGAGCTTTGCCTCTTCGACCCGCGCGGCCGGCGCGAGGTCGATCGGATTGCACTGCCGGAGTACACAGACGCGGTTTGGCATGGATATCTGCCCGACGCGCGCCCCGGACTGCTATACGGATATCGCGTCTACGGTACGTACGACCCGCCGAACGGTCACCGTTTCAATCACCACAAGCTCCTGCTCGACCCCTACGCGGCAATGATCGCCGGCAGCCTGCAGTGGAGCGACGCGCACTTCGGATACCGGATCGGTTCGCCGCGCGGCGACCTTTCATTCGACCGGCGCGACAACGCCGCGGGCATGCCCAAATGCGTGGTCGTCGATACGGCTTTCACGTGGGGAAATGACAAGCTGCTGCACCGGCGCTGGCACGAGCTCATCATCTACGAGTTGCACGTGCGCGGGTTTACGATGAAGCATCCCGGCGTTTCGCCTGCGCTGAGGGGAACCTTCGCCGGCCTCTCCTCTCCGGCGGTCATCGAGTATCTCGAGCGCCTCGGCGTCACGGCCATTGAGCTGTTGCCGGTTCAAAACTTCATTGACGACCGCCACCTGGTCGAACGCGGCCTGCGCAACTACTGGGGATACAGTCCGATCTCGTTCTTCGCGCCAAATCCGCGCTATCTCTCGCGTTCGAGCCTGGGTGAGTTCAAGACCATGGTCTCTCGCATGCATGACGCAGGCATTGAGGTGATACTCGACGTCGTTTACAACCACACGGCCGAGGGCAACGAGCTGGGACCGACGTTGAGCTTCCGCGGGATCGACAACAAAGCGTATTACCGGCTGGCCGACGATCCGCGGTACTACGTCGACTACACCGGCTGCGGTAACTCGCTGGACCTGAGTCATCCCCACGTTCTGAAGCTGGTCATGGATTCACTGCGCTACTGGGTCAAAGAGATGCACGTTGACGGGTTCCGCTTCGATCTCGCGACGACCCTAGCGAGGCGCGACGGTCAATTCAATACGCACAGCGCCTTTCTGGCGTCGGTCGAACAGGATCCCTCGCTTTCGCGCGTTAAACTCATCGCCGAACCGTGGGACCTGGGACCGGACGGCTATCGCATCGGCGACTTTCCAGCCGGCTGGTCCGAGTGGAACGACCGCTTTCGCGACGGCGTACGCCGTTTCTGGCGCGGCGACGGCGTCATCACCGATATGGCGACCCGGCTCACCGGTTCGTCCGACGTCTTCGACCGGCGCGGCCGGCGGCCGCGCGCAAGCTTGAATCTGGTGACCGCGCACGACGGCTTCACGTTGTTGGATTTGGTCTCGTACGATTACAAGCATAACGAGGCCAACCTCGATGACAACCGCGACGGCGTGAACGAAAACTATAGCTGGAACTGCGGCGCAGAAGGACCCACGCAGGACGCGCACATCCTCGCTCTGCGCGAGAAGCAGTTGCGCAACTTCCTAGCAACCCTGCTGCTCTCGCAAGGCATTCCGATGCTGGTTGCCGGCGACGAGCTGCACCGCACCCAACTCGGGAACAACAACGCCTATTGTCAGGACAACGAGATCAGCTGGATCGAATGGCCGGCCGCGGGCGACGACGGCAGCGTCGCGCGCACCGAGACGCTGCTCGAGTTCGTCCGGCGGCTGATCGCGCTGCGGCGCGCGCATCCGGTTTTTCGCCGGCCGCGCTTCTTCCGCGGTGTCGCGACCGCAGCCTCACCGCTCAAAGACATCACGTGGTTCGCTCCCGCCGGCCATGAGATGTCGCAAGAAGACTGGCACGATCCAGCACGACGCTGTTTCGGCGCGCTGCTCGGCGGGGACGTCGGCGATCGGTTCGTCAGCTTGCAGGGGTACCCCGAGCTCGACGACAGCTTCTTGCTCGTTCTCAACGCGCACGATGGGCCCGTCGACTTCCGGCTGCCTTCGGTGATCGGCGTGCGCCGGTGGGCGCTGCTGATCGATACGGCCCATCCGCAGGAGGCGCACCAGCCGATCGTACCCGGAACCACCTATGCGATCGCGGACCGTTCGCTCGCGCTTTTTGCGGGACGCGTGGACGAATGAACGATACTCTTGATCGTCTCGCGACGGCCGCCGGTGTCGAGCCCAGCTATCACGGTTACTGGGGCCGCCGCGCCCGCGTCCAGCCGGCGACGCTGCGCGCGCTTTTGACGGCGATGGGTTACGATGAACGAGAGACGCAACCACCAACGGCTCCGGCGGTTACCGTGCTCACCCACGGCGACGCCTCGCCGCTGGAGAGCGTCCTTCGCGAGCGAACGTGGCTGCTGGAGCTCGAAGGCGGAGAGCGTTTCAGCGGGGATCTCGCGCAGCTGCCGCTCGGCTATCATCGTCTGACCGTGCGCGACGGCGCCGACGAAAGCTCGAGCGAGGTCGTCGTGGTCCCGTCGCGCTGCTATCTACCGCCCGAAATGGAAGACGGGCGCGTCTGGGCTCTGTCGACGCAACTCTACGCGCTGCGTTCGCAGCGGAACTGGGGCATGGGCGACTTCACCGACCTGGCAGCCTTTTCGGCGATCGCCGGTCGAGCCGGCGCGGGTGCCGTCGCGCTCAATCCGGTTCACGAGCTCCATCCCAGCAATCCGCGCGCGGCCAGCCCTTACGGCCCGTCGAGCCGTCTCTTTCTCAATGTTCTCTATATCGATCCGGCGGGTGTGGCGGAGCTGAACGAGTCGCCGCAGATCCAGGCCACGATCGGCAATCCGGACTTCCAACACATGCTTGAATCGCTGCGGGGAGAAGCACTGGTCGACTACGAGCGCGTCGCTAACGTCAAGCTCGCGGTCCTCGAGCAGCTTAACCAGGTCTTTCGCGCAAATCACTTGGATCGTAACGACGAGCGGGCCGCGGCATTTCACCGTTTCGTTCTCGACGGCGGCGTCGCGCTCGAGCGGTTGGCGATCTACGAAACGCTCTGCGAGTTCTTTCGCGCGCGGGATGCCAACTGCTATGGCTGGCAGGAGTGGCCGAGCGCGTACCGCTCGCCCGAGGGGCCCGAGGTGAGCCGCTTCGCTCGCGAACGCCGCGCGCGAGTGGAGTTCTATCTCTATCTGCAATGGCAGGCGCAGGAGCAGTTGGCCGCAGCCGCGCGCGTGGCCGATCAACACCGAACCCGCCTGTACACTGACCTGGCCGTCGGCGTCAGCCTCAATGGAGCCGACGCATGGTCGGATCAAAATGCGATTATCGCGGGCGCATCGCTCGGCGCCCCGCCGGATCCGCTTAACGCAATGGGGCAAAACTGGGGTCTCGCCCCGCTTTCGCCGCGCGCCCTGCGCGAACGGGCCTACGCGCCGTTCGTCGCCTTGCTGCGCGCCAATATGCGTTTCTCGGGAATCTTGCGCATCGACCATGTCATGGCGCTGCGCCGCGCATTTCTGATCCCCCGCGGTGCCCCGGCAACGCAGGGAGCCTACGTTCGCTATCCCTTTGAAGAGATGCTGGGTGTTCTTGCGCTCGAGAGCGTTCGCAACCGGTGCGCGGTGGTCGGCGAGGATCTGGGCACGGTGCCGGAGGGTTTCCGCGATCGTATCCGCGCGGCCGGCGTCCTCTCGACGCGCGTGATGTACTTCGAGCGCGACACCGGCGATGGGTCGTTCGTGCCGCCCGAGCGGTATCCGCGGCTGGCCGCCGCGAGCATCGGCACGCACGACCTTCCGACACTCGCTGCCTGGTGGACCGGGGAAGACCTGGTGCTGCGCGCCGCTATCGCGCTCTATCCCAGCGCGCGGATGGCGCAAGGCGCCCGGCGCGAGCGCCGGCTGGCGCGTCTTGCGCTCGTCGACGCGCTGGAGCGCGCAGCGGTCATCGATCCGGCCGGAGCCGAGCGCTTGCGCGGCGATGCACGGCGTGGCGGAAGCCTCGACGTCGTGCCGGAACTTACTGCCGCGGCGCACCGCTTCCTGAGCAGCACGCCGTCGCTGCTGATCGTGGTCGCGATTGAAGATATCCTCGCTGAGGCCGGGGCGGTGAATGTGCCCGGTACGTTCGACGAGCATCCAAACTGGCGTCGCAAGCGTGGGCTCTCACTCGAAGCGCTGCAGGCCGATGCGCGCCTGCGCGAAACGGGTACGAGCATCGGCGATGCACATTCAAGGAGCGCGTGACCGGTGAAGGCCATCGTGATGGCGGGAGGCGAGGGTTCGCGTTTGCGCCCGCTTACCTCTCGGCGCCCGAAGCCCTTGGTGCCGATCGCCAATAAGCCGGTCATGCATCACGTCGTCGACTTGCTTCGGCGCCACGGCATCACCGAGGTCATTGCGACCCTGCACTACCTCGCCGACGAGATCGAGAATTACTTCGGCGACGGCGACGAGCTAGGCGTCTCGATCTCTTACGTCGTTGAGGATACGCCGCGCGGAACCGCGGGCGCCATCAAACAGGCGCAGCCCCTGCTCGGAGATCAGCGCTTCGTCGTCGTCTCGGCCGACGCACTCACGGACATCAACCTCAGCGAGCTGATCGACGTCCACAAGCGTACCGGCGGCGCCGCCACGATCGCGCTACGGCGCGTCGCCAATCCCCTTGAGTTCGGCGTCGTGGTCGTGGACGAACATCAGCGCGTGACGCGCTTCCTCGAGAAGCCTTCATGGGGCGAGATCTTCTCCGATACGATCAACACCGGCATCTACGTGATCGAGCCCGAGGTGCTGGACCTGATGGAGCCGGACAACAGTTATGACTTCGCGCACGACATCTTTCCACGCATGCTGCGTGACGGACGCCCGCTCTACGGGCACGTGACCGGCGGCTATTGGAGCGATATCGGAAACCTTCAACAGTACCTGCAAGCGAACTACGATGCGCTGGCCGGGGCGGTGAAGGTGGAAATTCCGGGGATCGAGCTTCGGCCCGGCGTTTGGGTCGGCGCGAACGCCGAGATTTCCGCTCAGGCGCAGATCCACGGCCCGGCGTGCATCGGACGCGACGTCACGATTGAGGGCGGCGTTGTGATCGAAGAGTTGACGTCGATCGGCGACTCGGCGATCGTCGCAAAAGACGCTCGGCTTCACCGCGCGATCGCTTGGGAAGACGTCTACGTCGGGGAGGGTGCGTCGCTGACCGGCTGCACGCTCGCCGACCACGTGATCGTCAAGGATCGCGTGACGATCATGGAGGGCGCGGTGATCGGCCGCGGCAGCACGCTTGGCAGCGGCTCGACGGTGCCTGCGAACATCAAACTGTGGCCGGACAAATCGGTTGCATCGGGCTCGATCGTTTCGATGTCGCTGATCTACGGGATCAAGTGGCCGGGCTCGCTCTTCGGCGCGGACGGCGTTAGCGGTTTGGCCAATATCGAGATCACGCCGGAGTTCGCGCTCAAGCTGGGACAGGCGCTCGGCTCGGTGCTCCGCCCGGGCCAGAACGTGATGACGAGCCGCGACGCGCATCCGGCCTCTCGACTGACCAATCGCTGCATCATCGCGGGCCTGCTCTCGGTCGGAACGAACGTCCACGATCTTCGCGAGAATCCGGTTCCCGTTTCACGCTACGCCGTGCGGATGTCCGCAGACGCGGGCGTGCACACCGGCATCTCGCCGTACGACCCCGACCAGTTCTTGATCGAGTTCTTCGACGCGCACGGCGTGAACCTCGACAAAGGCATGGAACGCAAGATCGAAAACATCTTCTTTCGCGAGGACTTCAGGCGCACGCCGATGCACTCGGTCGGCGTTCTCGGCTTTCCCGAGCGATCGATCGAGGCCTATATCGATGGATTTCTCGCAGCCCTGGCTCCCCGCGCGCTGGCAGCTGCCAAGATGCGCGTCGTCATCGATTATGCGCATGGCAACGCATCGCTCATCCTGCCGCGTATCCTGAGCACGCTGGGAATCGAAACGATTGCCCTCAACGCCTTCTTCGACAGCTCGCAGCTATTGGCGTTCACGGCCAATCGCGCACGCCATCTCGAGCAGCTCGCGAACGTCACCACGTCGTTGAAGGCGGCGCTCGGCATTCTGCTCGATCAGCGTGGCGAATCGCTGGCTCTCGTCGACGATCGGGGACGCATCATCGAAGGAAGCCGGCTGCTCGCACTGCTGACGGTCTTGGTCGCGAGCGTCGTGCCGCACGCGCGTATCGCCGTTCCCGTGATGGCTCCGACGGCAATCGAAACGGTCGCCGAGCTCTACGGCGCGACGGTCGTGCGCACGCGTACCGAGCGCCGCTCGATGATGGCGTTGGCCGCGCAGGAAGGCTCGTCGCTCGCCTTCGCCGGCGGAGCCAACTACGAGCTGATCTTCCCCGAATTCGCTCCGGTTTTCGATTCGCTCTACGGCGCAGCGAAGATCATGGAGCTGATCGCGAGCCAGGGTCGTCCGCTGAGCGCCATTGTAGATGAGCTGCCGTCGTGGCACTTGGCCTCACGTCGCGATCACTGCCCGTGGGAGCGCAAGGGCGAGATCATGCGCCGCCTGCTGGCCGAAACCAACGGCGAGAACGTGCAGCTGACCGACGGTATTCGCGTAACGCGCGACGGGGGCTGGGTTCTCGTGCTTCCCGATGCATCCGATCCGCTCTTCAACGTTTTTGCCGAAGGCCGCTCCGATGCCGAAGCGCGCCACTACGCCGATGAAATCGCTTCGCGGATCGAAGAGCTGGCCCGCGGGTAGTCAAAACGATTCTGCGACACCGCTGCGGTAGGCATTGAGCACGTCGCGTCGTGTGACGATGCCTGTCAGGGTGCCGCTTTTTGCATCGACCACCGGCAGCAACGGGGTTTGCGGATCCGCCAGCGCGATCGCAGCCTCCTCCAACGTGTCGCTCGACGAGAGCGTCACCGAGGGCGGTCGCCGGATCTCATCGACGCGCAGATTCCCGTCGGGGTATTCGGCAAGGCTGGCGGCGATTGCGGAGACGGCGACGAGTCCGATAAAGCGGCGGTCGTCGACCAGCGGCACGACGAGCTCGTCGCTGTCCCGGAGGCGCGCGGCAACCTCTCTCACGGTCTCGCCGCAGCGCGCGATCACGGGCGCTTCACGCTCGACCGAGCCGACACGAACACGTGCAAAGAAGCCGGGATTGCGCGCACGTATCCAGTCGATGCCTTGCCGCACGAGCTTCATCTCGTAAATCGTGTAGCCGAGCAGCCGACGCCCAATGAGCGTCGCGATGACCGTGCTGACCATCAGCGGCAAAATGATCGTGTAATCGCTCGACATCTCGAAGACGATCATGATTGAGGTGATCGGCGCCTCTGCGGCGGCGGCGAAGACCGCGGCCATCGCCACGAGACCGTAGGCGGCGGCGCCGGCCGTCCACGCCGGAAAGGCTAGATGTGCGACCGTCCCAAACGCGTCGCCGAGCATCGCGCCGGTAAAGAGGGAGGGTGCGAAGATACCGCCGCTTCCGCCGGCTCCGAGCGTCAGCGCCGTGGCCACCGGTTTCAAAGCTGCCAGCGCGAAGGCGTGAACGGCGGGCACATGTTGCGAGAGGACCGCATCAACGCTTTCGTAACCGACCCCAAAAACTTGCGGGTACTTGATGCCGATGACTCCGACCAGGCCAAAGCCGAGCGCCGCTTTGAGCCACGCGGCTGCGCGCCATGCATCGAATCGATCCTCGATGAAGTACAGTAGCTTAACAAAGCCGGCGGCCCAGAATGCAGCCACCATGCCGAGCACCGCGTAGAGGAGCAACTCGGCCGGCGAGACGAGATAGAAGGCCGACGCCGTGAATGAAGGATGGTTTCCGAAGAAAGAGCGGCCGATCACCGCCGCGACGACGCTGGCGACGACGATCGATGCAAACGAGCGCGGTTCGAACCTTCCCAGGATTACTTCTGCTGCGAAGAACACGCCGCCGATCGGCGCGTTGAAGGTTGCCGAGATGCCGGCGGCGGCGCCGCAGGCTACGAGCGTTCGAACGATTGGAGATGGCGCGCGAACGATTTGGGCGAGAACTGAGCCGATCGCCGAGCCGATCTGCACGATGGGACCTTCGCGGCCGACACTTCCTCCAAACCCGATGCACGTCGCCGAAGCGAAGCTCTTCACGGCAATGACGCGCGGTCGCATGACCCCGCCGTGAAGCGCAACCGAGGCCATAACCTCCGGAACTCCATGGCCCTTGGCCTCTTTGGCAAATCGATTCACGATGAAGCTGGTGACGATCCCGCCGATCATGAGAACCGGCACGACATTAGCGTGACCGAGAAATAGGAAGGCCGGTCCGATAGCCTCCATCGCGAGACGCGATTGCAAAAAAATCAGGTAACGAAAAGCAACGGCACCGAGTCCACCTCCCAGCCCGACGATCATCGCAGCGATGAGCAAGAACGTGCTTTGTGAAAGCGAGATACGTCCAAATTTCAGACGGTAGCCTCGAGCCGTCTCGACATAGCGCGCGGTCGGCACTTAAAATGCCAGCTTGCGGGCAAGCAGATCGAGGACGATCGGCCACGTGTAGCGTTCGGCGGTCGCCTGACCCGCAGTGCGCAGCGTTCGCGCAAGGGCCGGATCGTCAACAAGCGCGTCTAGATACGAGGCCAGTTCGGCCGGGCTACCGGTGTCACAGACGAGCGCATTTTCGAACGGTTGCGCGTACTCTTCGCCGGTCGATCCGGTCACGGCGACGCCGCCGGCCGCCATCACCTCGAGTCCGACGAGACCAAACGGCTCGCGGCCGCTATTGGCCAGGACCGCATCGGCGACGTGGTAGAGCGTGAGCAGCGCTTCTTCGGGAACAAAGCTTCGGACGTTGACGATTGGACCGTGCGTGCGCGCTACGGCTTCGAGCACCGCCGCGGGCTCGCGCGACTCAACGGTAAGGTTTTCCACCTCCAGCCCAAGGTGATGAGCGTGCGCAAAGATGCTGTCGCCGTACGCTTCGCGGCCACCGCGCACGACCAACGTTGCTTGCGGATGACGGGTGCGAATCGTCGCAAAAGCATCGACGGCCGGAATCCAGCGCTTCTCCTCCTCGAAGCGCGCGACTTTGACGAAGAGCGGCCGATGCAGCTGCGCGTCGCTGAGCGCGCGCACGAGTTCTTCGGGCGGCCCACCCAGAATGCGGTCGGGTATGCCGTTAGGAATTACGAGCGAGTCGACGCCGCGCGACTGCAGCTCGAACTTCATGTACCGACTGACGGTCGTGATCCGCGCGGCACGCGTAAGCGCCTGCCAATCCATCGTGTGAAAGCCATAAGTGTTGTTCGCATTCCAGGTCAGAACCGCGCGATCGCGCAGGTCTCGCTCGCGCAGCAGACGGTCGAGCAAAATGGCAGCCGGCGCGGTCTGCCAATCCTCGGCGATGACCAGCACCGCCTCGCCGCGCCGCGCCGCCGGCTCCACGATCGTGTCGGCGACAAACGGCGGCACGCTGCGCGTGTAATCGCCCATCTTCCCGCTCTCGCCGTCGTAGACGCTGGCCGGATAATAGGCCGATATCCACTGAGACCAGCGCCGGTATTCCAGGTTCGGCGCAGCTCGCTCGACGGCGGCGCGTACCGGATCGCCCACGAAGACGAGAGTCGTCTTCACGCCGGCCGCGGCCAGCGCAGCACTGAGCTCCGTCACGCGCGTCCCGAGCCCGCCGACCAGCGAATAGGGGTCAGGGCCCTCGAACGAAAGAATGACGGCGTTGTGGGCAAGGGCGGCCATGTCGCGCTCTTGGTACCGTCACTCCCGTTCACCTCTCAATGTTGGGTAGAACCAAGCTGAAATGATGACCGAACTCGCGCAACGAACCTGCGTTCCGTGTCGCGGCGGTGTACCGCCGCTGAGCGACGAAGAGATTGCGCCGCTTCTCGGACAGCTCGATCCGGAGTGGCGCGTCGTCGAGCGGAGCGATGCCAAGCATGGGCTCGTGAAGCTGCTAACGCGTGAGTACCGCTTCAAGAACTTTGCCGAGGCGATGCGCGGCGCCGTTCGCATCGGCGAGATGGCGGAGGAGCAACAGCATCACCCCGACCTGCGCGTCTCGTGGGGAAGACTCGGCGTCGAGGTATGGACGCACAAGATCGGCGGATTGACGGAAAGCGACTTCGTCTTCGCCGCGAAGTCCGACGCGCTGCTCCGCGCCTAGAGGTCGCTTACTATCGCACAGTTTACGACTTCCAGCAGCGAGCGCTACTTTGAGGATTACGTTCCGGGATCGGTCTACGAATTCGGATCGATCACGCTGAGCGAAGACGATATCATCGAGTTCGCGCGCCGCTACGATCCGCAATCCTTTCACATCGACCGCGAGCGCGCGGCGCGCGGACCGTTTGGCGGCTTAATCGCCAGCGGCTGGCAGACGGGTGCCGTGGTGATGCGCCTTTTCGTCGACCACTATCTCTCGCACGCCGCCAGCCTCGGCTCTCCGGGAATGGACGAGATCCGTTGGCTTCGTCCGGTACGACCAGGCGATAGCCTGCGCATTCGCGTCACCGTTCTCGAAAGCCGCATCTCGCGCTCCAAGCCGGATCGCGGAATCGTCAAGGCATCCATCGAGGCATTCAACCAACGCGACGAACTGGTCGCTACGATGGTCGGAAGCAACTTCATCGCGCGGCGGCCCGTCAGCTCGTGATCTATCACTTTTGCGACGACTCGTTCGGCCCGCCGTTCGAGTTGCGGACGATCGCATTTGCGCGCGAGCACCGCGTCCCAGTTGCGATCGTTCGCACGCCCCCACGCGCGCTTAGCGTGCGATCGCGCCTGCGTTCAGCCGCGCGCCGCGCCGCCGAACGTTTAGCAGGCTCCTCAATCTGCCGTCTCATCGTCGAGGACGTCAACGCGCCACCGTTTCGCGATCGCATCGGCCCGGGCGACTGGGGCATCGTCACCGGCTTCAATCAGATTTTCACGGCGGAGCTTATCGCGCGATTCGGCTCGTTGGTGAACCTGCATCCATCGCTGTTGCCGTACTATCGCGGACCTGAGCCGACCGCGTGGTGCATCCTCAACGGCGAGACACGAACTGGTTTTACGATCCACGAGATCACGTCGCGCATCGACGATGGTCCAATTCTCTTTCAAGAGGTGGTTCCGATCGAGACGAATGCCGATGCGAGATCGCTCGCGCACGCGATCGGGCAGCAGGCCGCGCCCGTCTTTGCGCGCTATCTGGCGTTCGCTGCGCAGGGCGGCGAGTGGCCGCGCGTTACCGTCGACGCGGCCGCGGTCTACCGCAATCCGGTCGGGTATCGCTCGGCGGTCTCATCGAGCAGGCCGAAAGTTCCAACCTGATGGCTACATGGTCGGACGTGCGCCACTTGGCGCTCGCGTTGCCGGGCACGAGCGAGAAGGTCTCCTCGAATGGTCAGTGCGCGTGGCTCGTACAAAAGAAGGGCTTCGCGTGGGAGCGGCCGCTCCGCCGCGCGGATCTCGCGGCACTCGGCGACACGGCGCCGGCCGGGCCGATCTTGGGCCTGCGCACCGCCGACCTCGAGATGAAGGAAGTCTTGCTCGCAAGCGATCCCAAGGTGTTTTTCACGACGCCGCATTTCGACGGCTATCCTGCGGTGCTCGTACGCCTGCCGAAGATCGCCACAAAGCTCCTCAAGGACGTGATCGTTGAAGCATGGCTCGCCGTCGCTCCCAAACGAGCGGCAACGGCCTTTCTGCAACAAAAGAAAGCGGCGCCGAGCCGAGCCCGACGCCGCGCGCCGAAGTAAGAGCCTCTGTAGCCTTACAGAGAACGTTGGGCGACGACGCGACCGACTGCGGGCGTCGAGTCCGCTCCATTGCCCCAAACGCCGTTGAAGCTGTTATTGTCGTCGTTGAACCAGAATGAGAACCAGCCCGAACCGGTTGGGCTCGTCCACTTCGCTCGCACCTTGTCCTTCGTCCTGAACCTTCCGTTGATCGCGATGACGGCCCCAACGTGGCAGACGACCGCCTCACCGGATTGCGTGCATTTCATCGTCCCGACGAACGCAGTAGGACCTCCAGCGCCTTTCACGTTCCAGCTGCCGGCAGCTGTAACGGGCGATGGGGGTAGCACCTTGTTGCCGACAAAGGAGCCGTTTGCCGGGCGTCCGTTGTATCCCCAGGTGCCGTTGAAGCTGTGCCCGTTCGGGCTGACGTAGACGGTCACCCAACCGGCCCCGCCCGGACCGTGCCACTTTCCGTTGATCTGGGTCTCGTTGACGAACGTGCCCGTGAATCCGTTTCCGTTGGCGGCATTATTTCCGACGATCCCGTTGCCCGACTGAGTCAGCGTTATCGTCGACGTGCTGGTGCCGTTCAGGCCGCTCTGCTGAATGGTCCAGGTACCGGTAATATTCGGCTGCGCAAGCACTGCACTGAGCGACAACGTCGCGAGCGCAGCACCGCACACTATTGAAATAGCAAAACGTCTCATCTCTGCCTCCTTCGCAGGGGAGAGACCATTCAATGACTCGGTAGAGCGAGCCTGCGCACGATGGCTTTGTGTTATGGAACACTAAAGCTCTTTACTCTTTAAAGAGCTTAAAGAGCATTCGTCACGATCTCGGCGTCGGCGAAGCCGTTCGCACGCGAGCCAAACCCCCGTCGTACATGGGGGCACGACGAGGGCCGGCCGGGGCGCCCTGGTTTCTAGAACGCCCGAGCGCGCTTGTCTATGACAGGCGGAACGCTGATGTGAGCGGACCTGCGATGCGCGTTCTAGAAAGCAGGCTAGCGTATGCTCGTCGTGCCGTTCCTTGGGGCCTGCGGCGAAAGCGTCATCAGGACGATCGTGCCCGCGTCGAGTTGGCGCCGCTGCTCTGGCGCCGAACCATTTCGCGGTCCTCTGTCCCAGCTCGGATGTCCCGCGGGCAACTCGCTCTGCAGTTCGGTGCGCATTTGCTCGCGCAGTTGTCGACTTTGCGTTTGGAAAGCCTGGTGTGCAGCGAGGATTCGTTGCTGTTCGGACGAGGAGAGCGCGCGATCGATGCGCGTCGCAGCGTCTTGAAGGTCCGGACTGGCTGCGATGGCAAGCTCGCCGATCAGCAGCCCAAGTTCTCGCCGATGATTAGGAGTGAGCGCCGATAGGATCTGATAGCGCATCTGCTGGTGAAGCTGCTCCTCCTGCGCACCGAAGCGCTCGAAGGTGGCACGAACCGCCTGCGGATTATCGAGCATTCACGCAAGCGGCATTCGAATTACGCACGCCGCTCCGCCGCCCTGAAGGTTGCACAGCCGGATGGCGCCTCGTGCGCGCGCAACAACCTTTGCAGCGATCGCCAATCCCAATCCCGTTCCCGTAACGCCTTCGGAGGCAGTGCCCCGATAGAAGCGGTCGAATGCCGATTTGAGGTCTTCCTTCGAGAAGCCCGGACCGCGATCGCACACGATAATCTCGCACTGGCCGTCGGCGCGACCGACGCTGACGGTCACCGGACCATCGCCGCCATACTTCACTGCATTGTCGGTGAGCGCAACGAGCGCTTCACGAAACTCTGTATCGGCGGCATGGACCGTCAGCGGCGAAGAGCTCAGCACGACGTGAAGGCGTCGTTGCTCGCCAGGTGAGAACGACAGCGGTAGTTCCCGGACGACATCGTTGACGTCGAACGAACTCTCTTGTAGCGGCGCTACGTGCTCGAGGCGCGCAAGCGTGATCAGCTCGTCGATCAAAGTCTTCATTCGGCGACTCTGGCTCAGCATCTTCGCTACCTGCTCCGGGGCTGCTTCGCAAGGGGTGCGGGTGGCCATCGAGCTGAGATAGCCGATGATGACCGTAAGCGGCGTGCGAAGTTGATGCCCGGCGTCGGCAACGAATTGCCGCATCTCGGCACTCGCCTGCGAGCGCTCCTCGAGAGCGCGAGTGATCTGCCGAACGGCCCGGTTGTAGGCCCGCGCGAGCTCACCGACTTCGCTGGTGTCGTTGGTGGAGACGCTGGCCGGCGTAAAGTCACCCTCGCCGAAACGGTTCAGTGCCGCTGTCGTACGCAAGAGCGGGTCCAGCGAGTTCGCGGCGACGACGATCGCTATGCGCCAGGAAGCGGCAATGACGACGATCGCGAGCACCAGCATCGCCAGGAGGTAGTATTCAACGGATCGTTCGTAAAACGACGGGGCAACGAAAACGGTCGTGCGGGTTCCATCGTGCGCCACGTCGATGGGGCGAATCTTCTCCATGAGCATCCGGACGACGACGTTTTGACCGGGCCAAGCATGCCGAGGTCCATGGCGCGGTGGGAATCCGACCTCGGTGTGCGTCAAGACGGGCAGCGGCGCGAGCCGCTGTGCGAGGTACGCGTCGAAAGCATGGACGTTTCCATGCCGCGAGCGGAATGCCGCCGCTAACGCGGGAATCTGCCGGGCCGCCGATGACATGGCTTCGCGCCCTTGGTAGGCAAGCATCTCGCCGGTCACGGCCGCGATGAGCACGGCCAGGCACAGCACGACGAGTGCGCCGGTCATGATATACCAGGTGATCAGACGGTTACGAAGCGATGCGACGCGCATGCGCGCTAGGCGCGCAGGGTGTAGCCGGCGCCGCGAATGGTAACGATGAGCTGTTCGCTTTGCGCGCTGGGGTTGAGCTTTGCTCGCAAGTACGAAATGTACGTTTCCACGCAGTTTGGTGAGACTTCGGAGTTGATGCCCCATACGAGATCGATCAACTCTTCCTTGCTAAAAACGCGCCGTGGTCTACGCATAAACGTTTCCAGAAGTGCAAATTCACGCCCGGTCAAAGCCACCTGGAGGCGGCCGCGCCAAACGATGTGTCGCTCCCGGTCCATCTGAAGATCGCCGTCCGTAAGCAACTGCGGCTCGTCCAGCTGAGGCCGGCGGAGTGCCGAACGGATTCGCGCGATCAGCTCGGGCGTTTCGAACGGCTTAGCCACGTACTGATCGGCCCCGCGCTCGAGACCGAGCACTTTGTCGCCCGTTTCACCCTTTGCGCTCAGGATGAATATCGGCGCCTGCGTCAGTGCCCGAAAGCGCGGAAGAATGCTGATGCCATCGATCTTGGGCATCATAACGTCGAGCAGAATCAACGAGGGCTCCCATCCGCGAATCGCTTCGAGCCCGGCTGGGCCATCGCGCGCCGCGCGTACTTCGAACCCTGCCGCCTCGAGCTCCGAGGCAAGCAAGCACCTAATATCTTCCTCATCGTCGATCACGGCGACGCGCGGACGTCTGGGGTCCATGTGTATATGCTAGGCAGTCTCCGCTGAGATGAACCTTGGAGTCTTTTCGGGGCCAAAATGAAAGCCCCGTCAGCAGCTTCAATCCGTGACGACGGCCCTTCACTCTTCTCGGGATGTTGGACTCGTGAAGGACTCGCTCAAAGCCTCGAACCTGACCGAGACCATAGGTAGCTGCCGTGGTGCCTTTGAAACCATTGTCCGTCGGCACGAGCGCGCCAGGATACCCACTCAACACTGTAACGAAACACCGTCGTTTGGCTCACGCGATCGTGGGTACGATGCGCGCTCATGGATCCGAGCAGCATTCGGCGCGTACTCGACCAGAGCGGCAGGGAGGTTGGCGTCCCACGCAAGGGGCGCGTAAGCGCTTGCGCGCTGACGAGCTGCTCGGGCGTATGCATTGAGGTCCGGTGGGCAGACGGCATGGTCACGCGCCCCTGTACGTCCACGATGCGCGACCTCGGAGACGGCGTTGTGCAGATCATGTAATGCTGCGTGAGAATCTGAACGCAGCGCGTGCTCTGCGATGAGAAAGGGGTCGTCCTCACTGCAACGGGAGAGCTAAGTCGACCCCCGCTCAGGCCGCGATTAGGAGCGTCGAGAACCTGAGCCAGCGCCTCTTCGTTTGAATCAACGCGCGCCCTTGAGACCTAAGTCCCGGAACGAAATGGGGCTCGCCCAGCGCGGCGGTTTTAGCGAAGAGCCGTGTGGAGGCGGGCTCGTTGCCCTAGCGGGTGGAATCGCTGTAAGGCCGGGTTCTGGTCGGAGCCTAGATATGACGATTAGTTCGTGCCTGCACTCGAATCCGATGCGCTTCGCCGCCCTCGGCGCTGCCATGCTGTTCGCCGGGTGCAGCGGCACTAGCAACGTCGCCAGCGCGCTGGCGACACATGCACCGATCGGCGAGATGCCTCCACAGCAGGTTGTCATCGCAAACACATCAGATGAAGCGATAAGCCCTCTCGTGCATGCCGCTCCTTGCTGGATAATTGATCCGCCGTTTCCCCAGGTCCCAGCCGGCAAGGATAGTCAGCCGGTGAAGCTAGACGCTCAGTGCGCCGATTCTGAAATGTCCGTTGACTACGATGGCAGTGGCGACTACTGCACTCTCGACGTGCGCTACCTTCACATCGGTCAAGGCGGAGCCTATACGTACGCCGTGGAACAAGGATTCGCCACCAAATGCACGGCGTCGACGACCGCCAGCGGCGCACGCTTCACCTATGCGCTAAAATAGCGCATCAGAGGAGCCGTGTTATCCTTAACCTCGCCGCAAATTCCACTGGTGAACTACCAGCGGCGCGAACTCGGGCTAATCGAACAGTGAGAACGCTAGCGTTCGTGGCCATTATCATATTCTTCATAGCTGCTTCTATAGCTAACTACTTTGCATACGAACAGGCCATAAACCGGAGCCTGGGCGATGCGCTTTTCTATTACCGAATGCAGCGCAGTACTGCGGCGACCGACGTCGCCTGGATGCGCGAAGCAATCATCGCTTTAATTGCAGGTGTCGCGTGGTTTCTAGCGCGAGTTAAGCCGACCTAGACGAATCCAGCGGCCTTGACTCCGCCCGAATGTAGCTGCAAGAAACCGAGGGGTGGCCGTGGGAGAGCCCCTCGTCCAAACCCTAGCCGCCCTGATGAGTGCCTCGGGACTTGGGTCCTCTTGACGGTGACTTTCGACTAGGGATAAAGACTCCAGGCGGGACTCACCCGAACTTCGACGGCCATCTTATTATTAGTAATGCCCCTGCGCGTATAGAGCGCAGAGAAGTTTCGCATTCACGAAAAAGGTACGAGGCCGCAAGTCGATGACCAATAAAGAGCCTTGGCAATTGCACAACTACCTGTGGCTCGCGATCGTATGCATAGGCGCTGGGTTTGGCCCGATAGTCTTAGCCGTCTTGCTATTCTTGCACTGAACGGCATCGCCCATCAAACCCCGATGCAAACGCGCAGCGTTCCAGCGACGGCGCCACCCGAAGCTGTCGCTTCCGAGCGCCCGCGGCTAGGCGAGGGTAGCCGGCTAAAGAGAAACCCCCGAAAAATGCCTTTTTCAGGAGTTTCGACTGCTCCGGATGTTGGACTCGACCCAACGACTTGACGCTGGATTTGACTTTGGCCTCGCGCTTGCCGCGGCGATCACCCAAGATCCGGCGCACTCGCCGAAGCTCGACGCTATCATCGAGAGCGCGAGAGAGAGACTCCGCGAGTATTGAAAGGACCACGAACGGGAGCAGGCGCGGGAAAAGCAGCTCGCGTCAGTATGAGATCCTGTCGTTGACGCCCTAGGTCCCCGTTCGGAGCTTCGCTTCGGGGCCGCGTTCAGTCGCGGCGTCTTTAGCGCTTCTTCGCGGCTCGATCCAAGCCGGCGCGCAAGTCCTCGGCATTCATGACCGGAGTGATCTGCACGCTAGCATCCAACTCGGCAAAGAGCGGCTCGCATATCACCGGGATATCTGACGGGTCCCTCAAGTCGAAGAAAAGCATCGCCGCACGCTTACCGCCTATAGGCGCAAAGTACGCAGCCTCCGGCTTTAGAGTTTCGATCGTGGTTTGAAGCACTCTTGCGAGCCTGCCGTCCTTGACAGCGGCGTTCGAGGTTTCGACCGGAAGCGTCAGCGTTAAAAGTGTGCGCACTCGTATACCTCCTCTACAGCACGAACATCGGTCTACAAGAAAGGGGTCGTCCTCGCTGCAACGGGAAAGCCAGGTCGGCCCCTGCTCAGCCCGCGATTAGGAGCGTCGAGAGCCTGAGCCAGCGCCTCTTCGTTCGGGTCACCGCGCGCCCTTGAGACCAAAGTCCCAGAAGAACAGCGGGACGCATCGGGCGCCGCATTCAAGTCGCGGTGCTCGTGCGTTGGAAAGCGCGCCCGAAACGGGGATCGCTTGCAGATCCATCGAAAATTTGCGCTGTCCTATGCGTTTTCTCAGGAGGGAATTCGTTCATGCGACGAGACATTACGATCGGCTGCGCAATCGCAGCCAGCACACTGTTCATCGCAGCCTGCAGCTCCAGTGGCATTCCGTCGACGAACGGAGTGGCTGCGCTCTTTGCGCAGTCCCGCGGCGTCAGTCCGGCCGCCACGAACGTTCTAAAGAATGGGTGCTTCTCATCCGGTAAGCTCGCCCCCTGGAAGGAGGTCGGCACGAAGCGCGGCAAGGCTGTTATTAGCACGAGGGAAGTCTGGGATTGTATCCACTCAGCCTTCATGGGAACGACCGAACCGCCGGCGGTCGACGGACTGTTCGGCATCGAACAGAGCGCGAAGATTCCCGCCAAGGCGAAGCTTACGTGGTGGTACTATGGCGATTCCGACGATGAGGCCAAGTACGCCAGTCAGCAAGTTGACCTGATGTCGGATGGCAAGGTCGTCGATACCTGTTTCAAGGAACTGGTTAAGACCAAGAAGTGGACCCAGGGCACATGCGATCTCAGCAAGTACGCCGGCGATACGTATGACATCGTGCTTGGCGTCGACGACAACGGCTACGATAAGACCTACGTCTACTGGTACATTGACGATGTCATACTGACGTCGGGTTAAGAGGATACGTGAAGCAACGCGCCGCGAAGGTGGCGCCGTTTCGACGTGCCTCCTCTGCGCCCGCCACGCCACATCGGAGGATAGGAGCTAGAGCCGCCAAAATGCCGCTCCTCTCAAGGTCCCGGGATCCAATACGTTATACGATCGGCGCCGATTTCAACAATCAAGCCAACCTTGAAACTTCATTCCTCCACCCAACTTGCCGTTCAGCTCCATCTACTAGGCACCAGGACGCGGGTCTTTCGCGTGCCTGCTCGACGCGCGAGGCTAGATATATATCGTGACATCGTTTACGTCGATGCGCTAAGCACTCGCCCGAACGTTTGCATGGGACGCCGCGTTAAGTCGCGGCCCCGGCGAGAGCCAGGCGCGCTCAAGAGCGAGTTATGCGAGAGGTGGGAAGGGATCTCCAACGTTAAGGAGAGCAGAACTGCATCCTCGACGTGATGTCCAATGGGGGTCCGTTTATCTGGAACGTAGGACAAGGATCCGCCACCAAATGCACGGTGTCCAAAACCGCCAACGGCGAACTCTTCACCTTCGCGCTAAAGTAGGGGATCGTAGGAACTCCAACCCGGCGACTGGGCTCGGCTGCTCGCGAGGCTCGCGCTCTACGCGACGATCGCGGCGAGCTGTTCCCTCCGCAGATCCGGCGCGGCCTGCGAGCAGTGCAGCCGTGAGGGTGCAGCCCCATGCGTGCCTCGCCGTCTTCAAGCCATTACCCGCTAAACACCACGAGGCCGTTCGGTGACTCCCATCCCCGGCAATTCTGGAACTTGAACGCGCTGCGCTCGATGTACGACGAGCCGCCGCCACCGGCGCCTCCGCCACCCGTCGACGAGCCAGCCGGCGAGCTTCGCATAACTCTCGGCCGCAGCGCGGTACTCACCGCCGCTTCGCGCAAGCGTCAACGGCTGAGTGACCCATAGCCAGCTAGAGCGAAACCCCCGAAAAAAGGGGCTTTTCAGGGGTTTTGATTGGCTCCGGATGTTGGACTCGAACCAACGACCCGCTGATTAACAGTCAGCTGCTCTACCAACTGAGCTAATCCGGAAAGTCGCCTCCACTTATCGACCTTTTCAGCCTTTCCCTCCGCACCGAACAAAACCAGACTAGTCTTCGCCCTGTAACACGTTAGGCTTTTCTGAGAACGAGAGGCGGCGCGTGCGAGGCATCAAAGGGGAGTCCGGGCATGGGCATTCTCGGACGGCTCTCGCGCGCGGCGTGTCCGGCGGTGGCGATCGCCGCAATCGCCGCATGCGGCTACGGTTCTCCGCAGCCGCCGCTCGCTTCAGTCAACGCCTCGGACCGCGCGGCATCCTGGATGTCGCCGGCCGCAGCGGCGACGAGCCTGCTCTATGTTTCCGATGCGCAAGCCTTCGACGTTTACGTCTACAGCTTTCCGGACCTAAAGCTCACGGGAAAGCTTACCGGGTTCAGGCGTCCCGAAGGTGAGTGCAGCGATGCGAGGGGCGACGTTTGGATCACCGACGACCAGAGCGAGCAGATTCTCGAATACCGCCATGGGGGTACCAGGGCCGTCGCGGTGCTTGGCGATCCGCTCGGCTATCCTGCCGGCTGCGCGGTCGATCCGCAGAGCGGCGATCTTGCGGTGACAAACCTCTTCGACTTTAGCGGCAACGGCGGCGTGCTGATCTACAAGAAGGCCGCGGGGACGCCGCGACCCTACACCAATCCAAGCCAATCCTTTTACTACCTCGACGGCTACGACGATAAGGGTAACCTGTACGTCAGCGGCAAGAGCTCGAGCGGCGCGTATACTCTCTCCCTGCTCGCGCACGGCAAGGATTTGATGTCGACGGTTTCCATCACCGGCGCGAAGATTTTCGTTCCGGGAACCGTCCAATGGACGGGATCATCTCTCTTGCTTGGCGATCAGCGCTGCGGTTTTGCAAAGACGTCGTGCCTTTATGAAGCCGTCGTGTCCGGAACGAGCGCACGGATTACGCATCGGGTGCCCCTCACCGGCTCCTGTGACGTCGTGCAAGTTGCGTTCGAAAGGGGAAGAATCGCCGGCGGTGACTATTGGCGCTGCGGAGGCGCCGGGCACGACAGCACCGACATCTGGGCGTATCCGCGCGGCGGCCGGCC
>JASHPI010000048.1 GCA_030038215.1 Vulcanimicrobiota bacterium
CATCGAAAGCGCGCTCGCCGCCGCCGGAAAGCGGATCAGCGACTTTCACGTAGCTCATTGCCCGGAGCGGGTGATTCCCGGCGCCATCATGACGGAACTGCGCACGAACGCGCGCGTCGTCGGCGGCCGGACGCCGCAGGACGCCCGCATCGTGCGTGACCTCTACGCCTCCTTTTGCGAGGGTCCCATCTCCGTCACGTCCTTGCCGGTTGCCGAGTTCGTAAAGGTCGTCGAGAATACGTTCCGCGACGTCAACATCGCGTTTGCGAACGAGCTTGCAATCTTCGCCGAGGAGCTCGGCGTCGATGTGTGGGAAACGATCGAGCTGGCCAACCATCATCCGCGCGTAAATATTCTTGCGCCGGGCCCGGGCGTCGGGGGTCACTGCATACCGGTCGACCCGCATTTCCTCTCCGATGCGAACCCGTTCGTAACCGAGCTCATTCAGTCGGCGCGCCGCGTGAACGACCGCATGCCCCACCGCATCGTGCGTCGCATCGCGGAGCTCGTCGATCCGGGACGCGGCCGCAAGATCGCGCTCCTGGGCGCGGCCTACAAGGCCGACGTGAGCGATGCGCGCGAAAGCCCGACGGTCCGCATCGACGCGCTCCTGCGCGAGCGCGGATATTCCACGGCGATCTACGATCCGCTGGTCGAGCGATTTCATCGCCCGCTTTGCCGTACGCTCGAGGAGACCGTGTCGGACGCCGATGCGCTGATCTTGATCACGCCGCACACGCTTTTCGCGACGATTCGGCCCGAGGAGGTCGCTTCGCTGATGCGGACGCCGCGTCTGGTCGATACGCGCAAGTTCTTTGACACCGCAGACTGGCAACGGTGGGGATTTGAGTGCTACGTCCTAGGACGTCCCTTTAAGAGCGTCGCCATACGGGCGGTCGCATGAGCGCGCTACGGCGCGTGGCCCTGGGTTTTCCGTTGGCGTGGTCGCATCGCCGCGGTTACTCGTTTTCGAGCTTGGAGCGTCCCGGCGAGGGACGGTACTTCATCGAGTGGGACCCGGGGAGTGGAGTGTACGGCGAAGACTTCACCGCTGCGCCGCGCGATGCCCGCGGCGTTCTTCTGAGCGGGCCGTCGCGGTCATATCATCCGATACGGATCGCGCAATTCGCGCTACACCGATTCGGCGTCTGGCACGACACGTCCGACGCTAGCGCCCGCAAGGATGTGCTGGACCAGGCGGCCTGGCTGCGCGATCGGCAAGAAGACGGCGCGCGCGCCGGTCTCTATCGGTTTGAATTCCCGTGGACCAAGTACGGGGCCGGGACCGGCTGGTCTTCGGCGATGGCGCAAGGCGAGGCCATATCAGTGCTGCTTCGGGCGCACCGCCTGGACCGCCACGCCGGCTACGCCGATGCCGCGGTGCGCGCCGCGCAGCCGTTCAGCTTCGCGATCGCTCACGGGGGCGTCGTCTGGCGCGACGGCGCTGACGTCTTCTTCGAGGAGATCGCGAACGAGCACGCCCCGCACGTTCTCAATGGCTGTATCTACTCACTGTGGGGCGTCTGGGAGCTCTGGAAGACGACCGGCGACGGATGGATGAGAAGGCTGCTCGAGGAGTCGATCGAGACATTGGACCGCTGGCTGCCGCGTTTCGACACCGGATGGTGGACGCTTTACAGTCTCTTGCGCAGCGCCGCCAATCGACCGCACCTCGCAACGCTCAAATACCATGAGTTCCACATCGCGCAGATGCGAGTGCTTTCGAAGATGTTCGATCGGCCGGCATTCGAGGCGGCGGCGCAACGCTGGAGCGCTTACGTTGACCGGCGCGCGTGCCGCGCGCGGCTGATCGGTGCGACATTGAAGAGCTTGCCCGAGCGGTTGCGCGGGCGCGATACCATCCTCGGAGGCGCGCACACGTGAAGGTCGCAGTCGTAACGCATTTCTTCCCGCCCGAACCCGGCGCCGGCGCGCTACGCGTGGCGTCGCTCGTCGATGCATTGGCAGCCGCCGGAAATGACGTCACGGTGGTTACGAGCTTCCCGTCCTTCCCGCGCGGGCGTTTCAGTGAAACTCGCCGTCCGTTCGTGCGCACCGAGTGGGCGGGCCGCGTGCGCGTCCTCCGTCTCTTCTCGCTGCTCGTTCCCGGCCTGCCCGGCTCGCGACTTCTGCATTGGCTCTCGGCCGCAACGTCTGCATCGCTGTATCTGCTCACTTCGCGCGAGCGTTACGACGCCGTGATCGTAAGCTCGCCTCCGATTACGGTTGCCATCGCCGGCCTGATCGGCGCCTGGCGTCATCGCTCGCGCTTGGTCGTAGAGCTTCGAGACGTTTGGCCCGACATCGCAATCGCCATGGGAATCTGGAAGCGCGATGGTTTCTTGGCCCGCACGGTCGAGTGGTTCGTTCGTCGCGTCTATCGGCGAGCGGACTTAGTGGTCGTCGTAACGCCGACTGCGCTGGCGCAGGTGGCACAGCGCGGCGTGGATGCATCGCGTCTGCTGTTGGCACGCAACGCGGCCGAGCGGGCGCCGAGCGTTTCTCCGCGCGCTCGGCAGCTCGACGGCTTCACGGCGATCTACGCCGGCAACCTCGGCCTCACGACGGACGTCGACGTACTGGTCGACGCCGCGGCGCTGCTGGCCGAAGATGGCATCACGATCGAAATCGTCGGGGACGGGGCGCAGCGCGCCCGCCTCGACGAGCGCGTTCGAAAGGAGAACGTCGCAAATCTCGTGGTCAAAGGCAGCTTCCCGCGCTCAGACGCGATGGCGATGGTAGCCGGCGCCGACGTCTCCGTTATTCCGCTGCGCAAGGGAATACGAGAAAGCATCCCCACGAAGCTCTACGACTCGTTATCGGTTGGCTGTCCCGTCATCGTCGTAGCGGAGGGCGAAGCGCGCAAGGAGGGCACGTCCCTCGGCGTGCTCTGCACGCCGCCCGGCGACGCCGGCGCCTTAGCCGACGCGTTGCGCGAGCTTTCGCGACTCGGCTACGACGCGCGGCGCGCGCTTGGCGAGCGGGGTAAGGCCTCGATGCGCGAGCGCGCAGATAGAACCGGAATCATGGAGGAGTTGGTCGGCCGCATCGCGGCCTTGGATCGCTCCGCTTCGTAGGCATTTCGCAATAAGGCGATCATGGCAAAGACCAGCCACGCGTACTTGTAGGTGAAGAGGTCGATCGTCATCGAGACGGTCACGATCGCCAACAACCCCGCCTCCATCATGATCCGGTAGTCGTACAACTCGCTGTTGCGCCCGATATCGCGCAGCGAACGGAACTGGGCGAAGAAAAAGCCGGCGATCAATGCCAAACCAACGATGCCGAGTTCGACGAGGTAATGAAGGATCAGATTGTGTGCCGGACCGTTCCAGCCGTAAGGATACGGCTGATGGACGCGCAGATAAAACACGTCGAATGTTTGCGTAAAGTTTCCGATGCCGTAACCCTGCAAGATGCGATGCTTCGCGGCTTCCAGCGCCACCGCCCAAATTGAGGTGCGCCCCGATCCGCCGGTTTGAATCGCGCTGGCAAAGCGCAGGAAGACCGACGTCTGGACGCCGGCGGCGACCGCGACGACGCCGGCGGCCGCGAGAACGAGCTGCAGGCGGTAACGCGAACGCCAGAAGTAGTAGGCAGCAATCAAGAGCGTGGCCGTGAGCGCTTCGCGCGAGCCGCTGAGCAAGATTGCGACGACGAGTAGAGTCAAGCCCGCAATGCAGGCCAGCTTTGCCAGCAGGCGCGGGGTTCGTAACGCCCACATCGTGATGACTGCGATTGGAAAGAGGAGCGCGTCGGCGAAGTGATTGGGGTCGATCTTCTCCTGGCCGACCTGGACGACCAAACGCATCATCACTTGACTCTCTTGCGAAAACGTTGGGTCGGTGCGAAACGCATGGACGCCGTACGCGGCGGCGCACAGGCCGCCGGCTACGACGAGCAGCAGCAGCCGGCGAAAGCCGTCGGCTGAAATCGGCATCATGGCCAAGGCGGCATAAAGCAGCATCAGCCCGGCGTAGGTCGGCATGATGTCCAGCGCGGCTTGCTGATCGAGCGCCCAAAGCGTGCTCGCGAGCATCCAGACGCCAAGCGCAGCCAGAAAGAGCACGGGGGCGCCGACCGCAGCGGTGCGGCCTCGCCGGACGATCCACAGCAGAAGGAAGGCGCCGGCCACGATGCCGAGGAGCTTGGTGAGCGTGCCGAATCCGCCGGTGTGCAGCAAGTTGTCGAACGGCACCAGCAGGACGTATAGGCCCAAGGGAAAGTCGAGCGGACGCTTCAGGGCGGCGTAGAGCGCGAACGGAGCCGCCAGGGCCACCGTAAGCCCTAGAGCCGGCAAGGTGACTCCTCCGACGAGAAGCAGCACCGCGGCAGCAACCGCGACGCTAGCAAAGACCGCGAGAATTACCCGCAGCGAGTGCTGTGGTATGGTCGTGCTGGCCATGCGCTCCATCTCAGCCTATCCGCTCGGGCGGTTAGGGTCGAGAAGCGAAGGTCACGCGGACGCTCCGCGAAGGTCCCAGGCGCCGGGGCGAAGGGTGGATGGCAGCGCCGAGGCGCCCCCCTAAACTACAGAGGTGGGTCATGGCTTCTGGCCTTGGCAGCTGCTGCTTGCCATGGTGCTGAATTGCGTCGTTCAGGCGCTGGCGATCGCGGCATATGCCGCGCGCCTTGCCGGCGCGCGCTCGGGGCGGGTCGCCACCGCCATCTCGCTTTTCAACATCTTCGCGACCAGCAGCCGATTCGCGCAGATGTTCTACTCTCCGATGCTCGGCGCGCTCTCCGACCGCGCGGTCTCGGCGACGTTAGCGATGTATCAGTGGCAGCTGCGCTGGATCGTTTTCGCGGGCCTGGGCGGCGCGGTGCTCGGCACGCTCGCCATCCCAACCTTCGTCATGCTCTATCTGCGCGCGATCCGATCGCTCGAACGCAACGGCAGCGTTCCGAAAGCGGCGCTCGCGATGTTTAAGCCGGCGACGGTCGCCGCGGTTCTCGGCGAGGTGAAGTTCGGCGTGACGACGCGCCTACGCGATCTCTCCTTCCGCAACGTGCCCAAGGACATTCTCGCGTTGAATGTCATGGTTACCGCAATCTTCGGCATCGGCGTGGTGGCAGCCGCCTACGCCAGCGTGCTCAATCCGCAGACGGCGCGCACGGCCGTCCTCTCGAGCGGTTTGGTCAACGGATTTGCCACAATCGCGTATAACATCATCGTCGATCCGACCTCGGCGCTGATTACCGATCGAGCCGTTCGCGGCGAACGGTCGGTCGACGACGTCAAAGCGCTCGTGATCGGGTTGGCGCTGACCGCGGTGCTCGGACTTGCGCTCTCGCAACTGCTGCTTATTCCGGGCGCGGCCGTGATCGGATGGGGCGCCAAGATCTTTACTGGCCGCTAACGTACTGAATTCGCGAAAGCTTGAGCACTTCGAAGTCGCCCAGGTGAATGGTCGAAAGCACCGAGAGGTCCGACGCATCCCAAGGATCGGTTCCGTCGTTCGCATTGGCAAAATAGAGGCCGTTGACGTCTGAGCCGGTATCGGCGAGATAGACTCCGTAATGCTTCATCGCGTTCGCAACCATCGTCGCTTGGGGGCCCCAGCCGGCCGTTTTGAACGAAGCCTTCAACCGCAGGCGGGCGCCATACGGCAGCTCGTAGGAGCTGGAACCGTAGAACGTCAGCCGATCGGTGTCACTGGCCGGACGGACGAACCCGTAGTGCGAAACGGTGTGCGCGATGGCGGACCAATCCAGCGCGTGACAGATGCAGTGCGCTTGATAATCTTCCCAGCGCACGATCCCCGCGAAGAGCGGCAGCCCGGACGCCATGGCCGATGGATGGCCTGGAGGCAGCGGCACCAAGCGTTTCCTCAAATCCCAGTTCGCTCCACTGAACGCGCTCAAGGTGCCGCTCAGGTAGCTGGCGCCGTACGCCTCGTAGAGATGGCAGGCTTGATCTTGTACCACCATTGCATGATGATCGGCGAGCGGTTCGATGAAAAAGTCCGCCTGCCACGGATACGGAACGGGAAAGGGGTGGTAATCGACTTTCGCGTGCACCTTGAGCTTCGGCGTCGAATCGTCGGCCAGATTGACTTGTTCGACGCCGGTAGATGCGAAGAAACCGGCCCGGTCGCCGGCCTCGATAACCGAGGCGATGTAGGTGCTGCTCTTAGGGTCGGTGGGCGCGTGCGTAACGACCGCGCTGTAGTCGTCGTTCGGCGTGAAGACGCTGCAGCCGTGATAGAGGGCCGACGGGCCGTTCGGCCCGATGGCCCCGGCGCCGAGGGTCGCCGAGGGCGGGAGCGCCTGCGAGCACGCGGCAAGAACGAGGGAGCAGAAGAGTAAGAACGAGCGGCTTTGCACGCCCTTCTTTACCCATTTTCGGGGCTCGCGCCCGGGCTAGGAGCTTAAGGGATGAGCCGGGTCAATATGTAGAGCAAGCCGCCGCCGACCCCGCCGAAGACATCGGAGTGGTGAGCGGCCTGGGGAACGTAGATGACGTCGCCCTTCTGCAACGCAACGTCGGCGGTCTGGTCGCCGTTGTTGATGGCCTGGTAGAGATTGATCTCGGTCGTCGTCTGCTTTCCGTCCGGCGCCGTGCGGATCAATCGGATGTGATTGAGGTCCGCGTTCGCATTTTGGCTGTCGCCGGCTTTGGCGATCGCGATCGAGAGATGATCTCCCTCGCTAACTTGAACCTCGCCGGGGTGATCGACGGCTCCGGCGACGTCGACGGTAAACTGAACCGGTCCCGGCACGTAGACGACGGAACCTTCACTCAGCGGCACATCCAGCGCGGTATCGCCGCGCTGCAGAAGGTTCTCCAAAGAAACGCTGGTAACGGTGCCCGACGCGTCCGCGACGCGCGCGTCGGGGAAGGCCCCGTTCACGTTGATGAGGCCGCCGGCGGCCGCGATTGCGTCGGTCAGCCGAGCATCCGAGCGCAGTTGATATTTGCCGGGCGTCTTGACGTCGCCAAGGACGAGCACGTCGGGCTGACCCAGTTGCAGAATCGAAATGCTTACCACCGGCTCGCGAACGTACTTGCGTAACCTTTCGGTGAGAAGGTCCGCCGCCTGATCGAGCGTCTTCCCGGCCACGGGCACGCGGCCGATCAGGGGGTACTCGAACGTGCCGTCGCTCAGGACCATCACGTTCTGGGTAAGGGATTGGTCGCCGTAAACCTGGACGCTCAGCTGATCGCCCGGATGAATCTTCGTCTGAGCCGGCAGCGAGGCGCCCCGTTGAGGCGGCGGCGGCTCGCCCGACGGAGTCGGATTCGGGGGAAGGGCCGCTTGCGCCGGCGAGAGCAGCGAGGCCCAGGTGACCGTCAAGGCAGCCGCGACGGTCGCGGAGGATTTGCGCATATCATCCATCGTAAGGCTGCGGTTCGTCCGAGGGAACCGACGCGGGCCACGGGCACCACCTAGGACAGGAGTCCCAGGTATGGGACGCTCCCCGGGGCGCCTCGCCCTAGGCCGTCGCCCGGCCGCGCCTGGCGGCGGCGATCAGGGCCGCGCGCGAGTGGACGCCAAAGGCGGCGCGCACGCGGGCGCCGTGGTTGCGGGCAGTCTCGGGGGAGATGCCGAGGATCTGGGCGATCTGCTTGTCGCCGAGGCCCTCGCAGAGCAGGGCGTAGACTCGCTTCTGTGCCGGCGTCAGCGCCGCAAAGCGAGGATCATCCGAGACGGCGGCCTTCTTGCGGATCTCGTTGGCTACCGAGCTGTCCGGGAAGTCCGCTACCGCCTCGCTGGCGCGCGCGAGCCAGGCGTGTTCGCGCGTAATCGCATGCATGCGCAGGGCGGCCGCCGCGGCCCGCCAGGCATACCGGATCGAGGAAAAGGTCGAGTAGGCGCGCTCCAGCAGTTCGACCGCTCCGGCTTCGTCGCCCGCGGCGGCCAGGACGGTGCCCCGGACGTAATCCTCCATGCCGCGTAGCCGAAGGTCGCGCGCGAACGCTAGCCCCGGAGCGATCTTGACCGCGATCCCGTCGTAGATGTCCAGGATGGACCGTGCCGTTGCGGGATTGCGATCGGCAACGAGCTCGGCCAAGTTCAAGAGGGCGACGCGTTCCTCCCCGCGCGACGTCCAGTCCGTCTCCTTGGCGCATGCGATGGCATGATCGAGCAGGGCATCGGCGCTCCGATTCTCGGTGGCCATTCTCGCCAAATACGCCTGGTCGGCATAGCACGCCGTGATCCACATCACCGACGGCGCGATGTCGCGCGCGAAGTAGGCGTATTGAAGCGCCTTCTCATGCGAACCGCGTAATGCGTGCGCCCACGCCAATCCGCGAAACGTAAGAAAGCGTTCGGTTTCGAGATCCTCGGTCCAACGAATCGACTCGGCCGTCCGAACCGCAAATTCAAAGGTGTCGTCGGCGACGATTTCCCGCACTAAGTGCACCAGCGATCGCGTGGCGCTGGCGAGGAACGATATGTCGTAGGCGGCCGGTTCGCTGACGAAACACTCGATTGCCCGCCGAAGGAGGCGTAACTGTTCCAGGTATTCGCCGCGCAGCGCCGCGACCCACGAGCTCGCGTAGAGCCAACGCCCATATAAATGCGGGGTTCCGCTTACATCGACCGCATCCAGGGCGGCCTGCATCGCCTGCGGATCGCCTTGCAGCCACGCGACGTGCATCTGCGCGTAGGACAACTCGAACTGGACGTCGAGCGCGTACAACTGCGGCCGAACGCCGGCCAGAATCCGGCGCGCAGGTCCGATCGCACCTTGTAAGACGTGGCACGACGCTTGCAGCGCGGAAAGTTTTGCCTTTTCCTCTGGTGTCGCGCCGTCAATTCGCGCGATCGCATCCAGCGCCTCACGATGACGCGACAGACGCATCAAGGCGCGAACGTGCAGCGTTCTCTCTTCGATTGACGAGGCGTTTGTCGTGGCCGCCAGACATGCGGAAAAGTGACCCTCTCGATATAAGTCGAAGGGCGAGCGATCCATTAACGCCTGGGCCGCGCGCATTAATCTTTGCTCCTTGAGAGACGCACGCCACCGCGGCGTCAAACAACAGTCTTTAGTTTGACGGGGTGGTACGATGCGCGCGGCGGACCTCCTGCCTAGATTTTCAGGGGTCCTTTCGGGAGACTAGACTTTGGGAACGCCCCGGGAAGCCCAAAAGATGGCACCGAAGACGACGATCGGGCCACCGGGCGTGTCGACCATGTGTTGTATGATGGCGAAGAGGTGCTCTAGCAAGGCCACGCAGGTCACCTTTCTCCTTGCGGAAGAAGAGCGCGTAGTCAAAATTAACTACATCCTCTTAAGGATACATCATTTAGGGACATTGCGCCAGCGCCGAATTACCTTATTTCCCCGCGGACCATAGTCACGTCCTGACGGCCTCTCCGCACTCGCAGGTGCACCCTTTTGCAGGGGCTGCTTCGACGCTCCAGAGCCACGTGAGCGATTCTTGGGCGGGCCCTCGCCCTCGGGCGGCTTGCAGCAGCCCGTAGCCGTGCACCGGGAAAACCATGGGTACCGGTTTCAGATCAAAGCGCGATCCGACGGCGTCGCGCAGGCTCGTGAACCGCGAGAACAGATAGATCTGGGCTCCCTCGCGCGCGCACGCGCGCGCGAGGGAGGCGGCATCGCTTCGCAGCCAGACGCGGTCGGCGGGGTTCAGCTGCGCCGCTAGGTCGACCAGCGCTTCCCAATCCGACGGCTGTCCAACGACGAGGCGGCGGGCCCGGCCTGCATCGATACGCCGCGCGATCGGCGCCAGCGGCTCTCCGTAGACGTTCGTCCACCAAACGGACCGATCGGCCCGGACGCCGTCGTCGGCAAAGTCGAAGAGCACCAGACACGCAAGGGCGGGCACCGCCATGGCCGCGGCCGCCGGCAACTCCCCCGTTCGCTCGAAGGGACTACCGAGCAGCCACGCGACGGCGATCTGCAACGCCAGGATCGCCGGTACGAGGTAGCGAGGCATGTCGGTGAGGCCGCTGTTGCCGATTTGAAGGGCTAGCGCCGAGGCGCCCAGCGTGAGCACGAACCACCACTGCGCGAACGGCGCTCGCCGGATCAATAGGACGAGCGCTACGGCTTCCAGTGCGACGACCACTACCACGGCCAGGAAGTAGTGCACCGAGATAAACTCGAGGTCTACGAAGGGTATGCCCAGGGCGACGAGCCAGGCGTATGCGCTCGCGAACACGTTCTGCGCCGGAAACGGATGCGTGCCGCTGTGCAGGGCGTACGCTCGCAGCACGAGGTACCAGGGCACCGCTACGGCGGCGGCTACCGCTAGAGCAGCGAGAAACGGCGCGACCTTGACCGGCTCCCGGCGCAGTGCAATGCCCGCGACGTACGCGACGTGTGCGACGCCAACCAAACCAAAGAAAATGTGCGTGTAGAGCCCCAGCGCCATGGCTGCAGCGTAGCCCATCCACCAGCCCGCGCCGCCACGCCGAAGTGCTCGCAGCAGGAGGGCGCTCGCGGTGACCGTCAAGACCATCCATAACCAATATTCGCGCGCCTGCTGTGCGTATTCGACGTTGAACGGAGAGATCGCGGCGAGGGCTACGGCGGTCCACGCCGTGCGGCGATCCGAAAAGAGCTCCATGCAGAGCCAATACACCGCGGGCAAGAGCAACAATGAGCATAAGGCGCTGAAGAGTCGCAATGACGTCACCGAGGACCCGGCGATTCCTTCCCACAGCCGCGCGAGAAGGTAATAAGCGGGCGGGTGTTGCGGATCTTCGGATGCTAGCGCTCGCACCGTGTCGATGACCGTGCGGTCGCCAACCGTTCGAAAACGTTGCGCCATCCCGGCGGGTGCCGGCTCCGCCTGCGAGAGACCCGCGACCACGTCGCCCGCAGTGTATCCGGCCGTGTGCAGCGCCGTCATACCTTCATCACCCCAGAAGCCGTGCGCCGAGAGGTTGTAAAAGCGAAAACCGATTCCGGCGACGATCGCGAGCGTTATGAACGCTGTACGAATCGCCGAGCCGAGTGCGCGTAGCTCATCGCGAGGCGCCGTAGCAATCCCCGAGTCACGCGCCGGCATTGCTCTGCTATCCATTGTCCATCGATTGGCGTGCGGTTGTAGTGATGAAGCCGGCGCACCAGGCCGAAAAATCGCAGGTGGCCGCCCCAAACATGAGAGGTAAATCGCCCGCTCACGTGCAGGGTGTTTCCGCCCCAAGGCGTTCGAAACGCGTAGAGAACGTTTTCCGAGGCGGTCGCGACGTCGACGCTCGATGCATCGAGCGCCGAGGGAACGAGGCCGCGCGCCGAGAGCTCGTATGCGCGCTCTGAGTCCGTCAGATAGAACGTGGTCTTTTCGCGCACCAGAAGGGTAACCGCCGGATTCTTTGCCCGAAGTCGCGAGAGAAATCCGTTAATCCGGCCCTCGACGTCTTCCGCTGCAAACCTCGCCGGAGCGTGCGTCGGCCCTCGTGCGAGTCGATCGCGCGCGTCGGCCGCGTAACGCTCGGCGGCGGTTCGCCAATCTCGCGGCTCGTCGACACGCCAGCGGTCACCCGGATAGAGCACGACCGCCTGGTTGCCGAGTTCGCGCTCCACGAACGCGGCGACGTCGCCGACCGCGTTCATGCAATCGTTGAGATAGAAGTTCTCGGCATTGCAAAAATAGACGAAGCTCGCGAACGGAACGATGATGCGCGGTCGCAAAATCCGCGCCTGCAGGGCGATCCGCTCGAGTTTTTCGGCGGCGTCTCGCCGCCGAACGTCTACGTCTTCGGGATTTCCCGTCCATTGTGCGTACGAGAACTGTGTGAACAGAACGTCGACCGGGCCGGCGAGCCGCGCGATCGCGCCGATGTCTTCGGCTCGCTTGAGCACGCAGTCATTCACGTTGAGGAGCGTGCCCCAAGGCGTTCGCAGCGCCAGCCACGAGTCATCGTCGTGCGCTCCGCACATGAGCTCGATCGCCGGGGCTATCTCGAGCCAGCGTTCCAGCTCGAGCTCCTTGACGTTTTCGAACCCGTTCGAGCGCATCCAGCTCACGACCAACTTCCCCCGCTCCGTTCGGTAGAGGACGTTCAGCCTTGCCCGAACCTCTGCCGGAATCTTGCGCAAATTAGCGGGCGCGAAATGATCGGGATGCTGGTGCGATATCCATAGGTGCGAGATGTTTGCGAAGTCGTCGTAGCCGAAGCGCGTGGCCGCCAGGAGCGCCCAACCGTCCTTGAAGGCGGTGCCCTCGAGCCACGGATCGCACAAAAGCCGCACGCCTCCGACGGTCGTGACGAAGGACGCGTGATTGACCCACTCGATGACGGGAACGAACGTAGAGGACTGCGCCCGCATCACCGAAACCGGCCGCTAGTACTCCATATAGAAGGTAACCGACGGCAGCTGCGAGGCCCGGTAGTAATCCGGTCCGATCTCGACCCAGACGACTTCGTGCGAATGGATGATAATCGAGTCTAGCGATTTAGTAACGGGCTTGAAGTGGTCGACTTTAACCTCGCCCAGCTGCGACGGCAAGCCGTAGAACATGTGAATGGGGCCTTTGAAGGGTCCGAACGAGTCCGAGGTGTGGTTGACGCCCCAAACATCGAGCACTTTCTTCACCGGTATGACGGCCGCGCTGTAGGGAAGGGTGGACTTGAACTCCAGGTGGACGATGTTCGATGAGTCGTGCGTGTGGATGCGGTAGAAGCATTTCGCGTAATCCGTCCACCCGTTCACCGGCTTGGCCGGATCCACCATGCCGAGGGCGCTCGGCAGCGCAATCAGCTTCTTGTGGTAGACGATCCCCAGGAAGAAGTGAATATGGTACTCGTTCAGAACCATCGTCGGGAAACAGCCGATGCCGTTTACGCGCTGGCCGTGGCCGCCGTCTGGATAGTCGCCGCGAGCCGGGTTATACATGTTGGCCTCGCCGTTGACTGCGCCGGGATAGGTGCCGATCGGGCTCAAGGTCGCGTTAGGCGCGACGACGCCCCGCGACACCATAGGCAGTAAGCTGCCGGCGCTCCCGGTACCGGGTGCCGCGCCGTTATTCTGGTTGCACGAAACGAGCGCGACAGCGGCGAGCGCGCTGAGCAATACCAGCGGCCGACCGATTAACTGACGCATAATCTTCCTCCTGGAGCGAAGCAACTCTCGCCTTGATCATAGGCCAGGGCCGTGGCACCTGCGTGATTCCTGAGGCCGCGCGCCTTGAGCCAATCGGCCCAAAATGCCGCCACCCGCGAGCGACGCTAGTCACCGTCGCGTAACCGGACGTCGGTGTAGGGGCGTCGTTGCAAGGCCTCACGCATCCCGGCGACGATCTCGCTACGGGGCGCGTTCTTGCTAAACACCGCCGTCGCTCCCGCGAAGTGACAGGCTTTGGCCCATTGCGAGCTTCGCTCTCCCGTGTATACGCAAATGATCGCCTCGGGAACGACCAGGCGCAACGAGTTGACGAGGCGCAACGGATCCTCGTTCACAAAGTCGGCATCGATGAAGAGAACATCCGGTTGTTCGTCGAGAATGCGCTCAACGTTGACCTCGCTGGAGACGTTGAGCATCTCCAGCCCGATCTCTCCGAAAACCTCTGCCAACGTCGGGACGAACAATCCTTGCGCCTCGATCAAGTGCACCGATAAGCTCTTGCGCATGAAGGCCGGCCGCGCTCCTCCGAGGCTGGTTGTCATAGTGCTCGCCTAACCCGTCCTACGCGGTAATCATCGCCTCTTCGCTCGGTTCGAAATCCGTGCCCGCGCGAAGCTCGTAGGCTTGATAGTCCTCTTTGCGAGGAACGACGCGATTGAGAACGTAGCCCAGTACGTTGTGGACGCCGACTTGCTGCATTCGCCGTAACGCCCGCTTTGCCGCGCGCACGTCGGTGCGGTTGGCCGAGAGCACGAGCACGGTCCCATCGGCTTTCCGCGCTACGACGGCGGAATCCACGTTGACCGAAAGTGCGGTTCCATCGATGACGATGCAGCGATAGCGTTCCTGTGCCTCGCGCAGCAGGTCGTCCATGCGCTTGGACTCGAGGAGTTTGATAGGATTCGGAGCCGGCGTGCCCGAGGTTAGAATGTCCAAGCCGGGATAGCGGGTGCTCTGAACGACTTCCGAGAACGTCGAGCGCCCGACCAAGATGTCTGAAAGGCCGCGCGCATTTTTCATCCGCAGCTTCATGTGCAGCGACGCTCGCCGGAGGTCCGCATCGACCAGCAGCACGCGCGGCTCGAGCTCGCCCATCGCAAGCGCCACGTTGAGCGCGATCGTCGATTTGCCGTCGGCCTGGGTCGGGCTCGTAACGACCAAGGTCGAGAGGCGCGTGTCTGATGCATACTTTATCGACGTCACCAGCTGGAGAAATGCCTCGACCGACATAGTCCGCACCCAGGGGAGCTCCGGCGTTCCGTTGCGCATCTTCACTAAGGGAATCGAACCCAGCGACGGTAGCGCCAGCTCTTCTTCTACTTCGCGATCATCCTTGATCGTGTTGTCGAGGTAGTCGATCACGAACGCTCCGAGCACTGCGAGAATCGCACCGAGCGCAATGCCGAGTGCCAGATTGAGCAGCAGATTCGGCCGAATGTCGGCGTAGCGAGGGTCGGCGGGCTGCGTGATGGTGACGTCGCTGAGAGCGGTGTCGCGCGCGATCGCGGCGTTGTTGTATTTTTGCTGCAGCGCGCTATAGACGTTTTGTGCCGACTG
>JASHPI010000049.1 GCA_030038215.1 Vulcanimicrobiota bacterium
GGCTGCGGCGGCGATCGCGATCGCGGCAAGCGCGCGCCGATGGGAGCGATCGCCGCCCGCGTCGCCGATCGCCTCTACATCACCAGCGACAATCCCCGCGGCGAGCAGCCCCAGGCGATCGCGGACGCGATCGTGGCGGGCGTCGGCGCGCAGGCGCACGTGGTCGAGCTCGATCGCCGTCGCGCGATCGAACGCGCGATTGCCGAGGCCCAACCCGGCGACGTCGTTCTCGTCGCCGGCAAAGGACACGAGGCATACCAAATCGTCGGCGACCGCGTTCTTCCGTTCAGCGACGCGGCCATCGCTCGCGAAGCTCTTCGACTTCGCTCAGGACAGAGCGTCCTACGATGAATCTGACGATCGATCGCGCGGTGAGCGCGACCGGCGGGCGCCTCCTCGAGGGTGGTAGCGCACCGCGCGATCTGCGCATCAGCATCGACACGCGGTCGATCCTGCCCGGCGATGCGTTTGTGGCGCTGCGCGGCGAGCATTTCGACGGGCATGACTATACCGGCGAAGCGGTGCGCCGCGGCGCTGCCATGCTGATCGTCGATAATCCCGAGGCACGCGTAGCCGGAACCGCCACGATCGTGGTCCCCGAAACGCACGAGGCCTACCTGGCGCTGGCCGCTGCGGCGCGCGAACTCTTTCGCGGACAGGTGATCGGAATTACCGGAAGTACCGGAAAGACGACGACCAAGGTCTTCTTGACGCAGCTGCTCGCGGCGCACTACGGCGACCGCGTCCTGGCGGCGCCCGGAAATGAGAACAACGAGATCGGTGTGAGCAAACTCCTGCTCGGCACTTCCAACGCACGGCATGACGTGGTCGTGGTCGAGATGGGCGCGCGTCACTACGGCGACGTGGCACAGCTTGTAGCGATCGCGCGACCGACGCTGGGAATTCTTACGAACGTCGGTGAGGCCCATCTCGAGATCATGGGGTCGCGCGAGCGTCTCGAAGAGACGAAGTGGGCGCTCTTCGCTCAGGGCGCGCGGGCCGTTCTCAACGCCGCGGATCCGGCATCGCTCCGGCGCGCGGGCTCGCTCGCGCAGGAACCGCACTGGTTCGCTGCCGGCCGCAACGAGTTCGAGCGAACGCCGAATTCCGCGCAGCGCGTCACGGCCTTGATCGATCGCACGCGCTTGCTCGAAAGCACCGGCGGCGAAACGGTTGCGTACGAGGTCGACGTGCGCGTCCCCGGAGAGCACAACCGCGCCAACCTTGCCGCCGCTATTGCCGCCGCGCTGGAGCTCGAGGTCCGGCTCGAAGAGCTCCTGCCGCTCATTCCGTCGATAGAATTGCCTGAAGGACGGTATCACGCGATCGAGGCCGGCGACGGCTTGCGTCTCATTTACGATGCCTACAACGCCAGCGCGACCGGCATGATCGCCGCGCTCGACGCCTTCGCCGAGGAAGCGGCTGCGCGCCGAATTGCGGTGCTTGGAAGCATGGCGGAGCTGGGTGAGGAATCGGAGCGCCTGCACGAACTGGTCGGTGCGCACGCGGCAGCGCGCGTCGACGTGCTCTTGGCCGGTGGCGATTTTGCGGGCGCGCTGGCGCGCGGCGCGCAGCGCGGGGGGCTTGCCGCATCTGCAATCGTGCACGTGGAAAACAATGCGGAAGCGGCGCGCTGGTTGCGGGAGCACGCGCATCGCGACGACGTCGTGCTATTGAAAGGCTCGCGTCGTTACCGATTGGAAGAGATCCCCGAACTTCTTGGACGACCGAAGCGTGAGCCTGGCGGCGCGTAGTCTGGCCGTAACGCGGCCCGACGTTCCCGCCGGATTGGTGGCGATTCCGGTGCGAACGCGGCTGATCGGGCCGGGCGACGACTTGATCGGCCTCATTGCCGGCGCCGTGCGGGGAATCGCGCGCGACGGCGACGTCGTGACCGTCTCCGAGAGCGCGGTCGCGATCGCTGAAGGGGAGTTCGTGCCGGCCGAATACGTGCGTCCGTCGAGACTCGCTTATCTGCTTTCACGCCGGGCCGGTCCGCTCGCGACCATCAGTCAGCCCGAATCCATGCAGCTGGTGATCGATCGCGCTGGAACGGGACGCGTGATCTATGCCACGGTCGCTCAGTTCTTGGGGCGTATGCGCGGCCGGCGCGGCGCATTCTACGAAATTATGGGCGATGCGATCGCGGCAATCGACGGGTATACCGGCACGATGCCACCGTACGAACGGGCGATCGTCTTCGCACCGCGCGATCCGGCAGCGTTCGCGCAGCTGCTGTGCGAGCGGATCGGGGTCGCCGCTGCCGTCGTCGATGCCAACGATTTGGGCGCGGCAAAAGTGCTCGGGTGGTCGGACGGCGTCAGCAGCGAGGTGGTCGCGCTGTCGCTGCTGGACAATCCCCACGGCAACGGCGACGAACAGACGCCGCTCGTCGTACTCAAGTGGCGCGGCGAAGGGCCTAATCCGCTGCTCGCGGAGGACGGGGCGTGACTCCCGAGTCGGCGGTGCTGTTGGTGTGGGCGCTCTTCGGCTTTGCGATATCGGCGCTGGCCGGAGCGGGACTGCTCGCGGTACTCGGGCGTCTGGACGTGCGGCAGCACGCCTACGAGGATGCGCCGCAGACGCACCAGCAAAAGACCGGTACGCCGACGATGGGCGGCATCGTTTTCGTCGTCGTCTTCGTCGCTGCGCTGGGCATCGTGCGTCCGCCGCTTTTGATCGACCTGGTCTTGCTGGTCGCGCTCTGCGCCGCCATCGGCGCCGTCGACGACCTGCTGACGATCCGCGGCGGGGCCGGCCGTGGATTGCCGGCGCGCACCAAGTTGCTGGCCACGGCGCTGGTCGCGGCAATCTTCATGCGGACCGTCGGCGGCGCGTGGGATTTTCCTAAGGACGTAATCTTTACGGCCGGCACCTTTTCGCTCATCGTCCCGCATTGGCTCTGGCTCATCCTGGGGATTTGCGCGATCACCGGCACGATTCACGCCGTCAATCTGACCGATGGTCTCGACGGGCTGGCGGCCGGCACGATGATTCCGCCTTTGATTTTGCTGGCGTGGGTTGCCTCGGTTGCGCAGATCCCAAGCGCCGCAATCGCGGCGGCGTGCGGCGCGGGCGCCTGCGCCGGTTTCCTGCTCTACAACCGTCACCCGGCGCGCATGTTCATGGGCGATACGGGCTCGCTTGCCCTCGGCGCGCTGCTCGCGGGGGTGGCGATCCTCAGCGGCGAGATGCTGCTGTTAATCCTGATCGGCGGCGTCTTCGTTGCCGAAGCGCTCTCGGTCATCGCGCAGGTCTCTTACTTCAAAGCGACGGGAGGCAAGCGTATCCTGCGCATGAGTCCCCTGCACCATCATTTCGAGTTGAGCGGCTTGCCCGAGTCGCGCGTGACGCTTGGATTTTGGCTTGCGTCGGCGCTCTGTTCGTTGGTAGGATGGGCCATCGTGCGATGAACGATATCTTTGCGTTCGATGCGAGCGAAACGATGCTCGTCATTGGTCTGGGCCGCAGCGGCCTCGCGAGCCTCGAGGTGCTGCACGGACGCGGCGTCAGACTTTACGCGACCGACGAGAAGGCACCCGGCGAACTGCTCGACGCGATCGCGGCTGCAGAATCGTTCGGGGCGCGTTTCATCCCAAGCGCCGAAGTCGCAACGCTGCTCGGCGAGCTGACCTCGGCCGTTCTTTCGCCGGGCGTACCCCCGACATCGCCGGTCGTGCGCCTTCTGCACGAAGCCAACGTTCCGGTTCTCGGCGAGATCGAGGTCGCGTATCGTCTCTGCAAGGCACCGATGATCGCGGTGACGGGAACCAAAGGGAAATCGACGACCACGGCGCTGATCGGACATTTGCTGCGCGGCTGCGGTTTGGAAGTGCGCGTCGGAGGCAATATCGGCAGCCCCCTCATCAAAGAGGTGCTTGGCGCCGGTCCGGACGCGTGGGTCGTCGCGGAGGTCTCGTCCTTCCAGCTCGAGACGATTCGCGCGTTCAAACCGCGTGTCGCCGTTTTGCTCAACCTCATGCCCGATCACCTCGACCGCTACTATTCGATGGACGAATATGCCGAAGCCAAATACCGCATCTGCGCCAATCAGTCGCTGACCGACTGGTTCGTCGGAAATCTCGAGGATCCGCGGATCGCCTCGCTCCACTGGCGTCACGGAGAGACGCGCGTGCAGGCGCGTCAGCTTTGGTTTACGCTCAATCCCAACGATCAAGCGACGATGTATCTTCGCAACGGCGTGCTGATCTTTGCGCCGATCGTCGGCGATCCGCGCCCGGTTCCGGTCGTGCCGCGCGAAGAGATCCCGCTAGCGGGTGAGCACAATGTGAGAAACGCCATGGCGGCATTGCTGGCGGCGTTGGCGATCGGGTGCGAGCCCGAGCAACTGCGCGAAGCGATTCGCTCGTTTCGTCCGATGCCGCATCGTCTGGAGACCGTCGCCGAAATCGGCGGCGTTCTCTACGTCGACGATTCGAAGTCGACCAATCCGGCGTCGACGATCGCGGCCTTGCACGCCTACGACCGCCCGATCGTTTTGATTGCGGGCGGCCGCGCCAAAGGCAGCCCGTTCGATGAGATGGGTGAAGCGATTCGCGAGCGAGTGAAGGCCTTGGTGGCCATCGGGGAAGCCGGGAGCGAGATCGTTCGCCTGAGTGAAGGCGTACATGCGGTCGAGGCCTCCGCGATCGACGAAGCGGTGAGCCGGGCGCGCGAGCTGGCAGAAACCGGCGACGTCGTCCTGCTGTCGCCGGGCTGCGCATCATTCGACATGTTCGCTTCGGCCGAAGAGCGCGGCGAGCAGTTTGCGGCGGCGGTCGAGGCGTTGAGGGCACCGGCCGGTGCGTAGCGCGGCGGTGCCGCGCCCCTATGCCGCGCCGGCGCGCTCCTACGTCGCGGCGCCGCTCGACACCGTCCTCTTCGCAACGGTCGCGGCGTTGGTCGGCATCGGGCTCGTGATGGTCTTCTCGGCGTCGAGCGCCACCGCGTACGCCGAGCACGGCGACATCGCCTATTACCTAAAACGGCAGCTGATTTGGCTGGCGGTGGGATTGATCGGCGCGTTCGCGCTCTATCGCCTGGAATATCACCGCCTCAAGAAGATGGCGCCGACCATCTTGGTCGCGGCAACCGCAGCGCTCGCGCTGGTATTCGTGCCGCACGTCGGACTTGGTGTCAATGGGGGACGGCGCTGGATCGGCACCTCGGCGTTGAGCATCGAGCCCTCCGAGTTCGCCAAGCTGGCGCTGGTGATTTACCTTTCGGCGGTCCTGGCATCGCGCGGTGAGCGCATCACCTCGCTGGTTCGCGGGCTTTTCCCGCTCTGCGTTCCGGTGGCGATCATGGCGGTGCTCGTGCTCAAGGAGCCCGACCTCGGCACGGCCAGCCTGCTGATTTTTACTGCCTTTACGCTCTTCTTCGCCGCCGGCGCGCGCATCGTCCATTTATTTGCGGTCGTGCTCGCGACACTGCCCTTCGCCGTGCTAACGGTCCTCGCGAGCTCGTATCGCCGGGCGCGTATCTTCGCGTTCCTCGACCCGTGGAAGGATCCGCAGAACACCGGCTTCCACATCGTTCAGTCACTGTTGGCCCTCGGCAGCGGCGGCATCTTCGGCGTTGGATTGGGCGCCTCGCGAGCCAAGTTCTTCTATCTGCCCGAGCAGTACACCGACTTCATCTTCTCGGTGTTGGGGGAAGAGCTCGGCTTGATCGGCGCGCTGGCCGTCGTCGTGCTGTTTGTGATTCTCGCCTATCGCGCGATCCGAATCGCGCTGGCCGCCCCGGACCGTTTTGGCTTCTTCCTCGCGATCGGATGCGCCGCGATGATCACGATCCAAGCCTTCATTAACGTTGGGGTCGTGTCGTCGTCATGGCCGGTAACCGGCGTGCCCTTACCGTTCATCTCTTTCGGAGGCAGTTCGCTCGTCGTCAACCTGCTCGCCGTCGCCTTGATCGCGAACGTCGGTCGTCACCGCAGAGTTTCGTCGTTGGCGCGTTCGGGCTTCGCGTGACCGTCGTCTTTGCCGGCGGCGGAACGGGCGGTCATCTCTATCCAGCGATCGCGATTGCCGATGCACTGCGCGAGCGCCAGGCAACGATTGCGTTCGTCGGCAGTGCGGAGCGCCTGGAAGCAAGCCTCGTCCCGAAAGCCGGGTATCCACTGCACACGATCGCGAGCCGTTCTCTGCCGCGGCGATTTTCGTTCGATCTTGCGCGAACGATCGGATCGAATCTGCGCGGAACGCTGCAGAGCCTGCGTCTGCTGGCGAAGCTTCGGCCGGACGTGGTCATCGCGACCGGCGGCTACGTTTCGTTTCCCGTCGTGCTGGCCGCGCGGATCGCTCGGCTCGCGCGCCGCGCCGACGTGAAGGTCGCCTTGTTCGAGCCCAACGCTTCACCGGGTTTGACCAACCGTATGGTGGCGCCGCTCGCCGACGAGGTCTGGGGCGCCTTTAGCGATGAGAACGGCCGTTTTCGCGGACGATACGTGCAGACGGGAACGCCGATCCGTTCCGCGCTGCGCAGCCTTCCTTCGCGCGCCGACGCGATCGGCCGTCTCGGCCTCGACCCGGAGTTCAAGACGCTGGTAGCGATGGGCGGAAGCCAAGGCGCGCGAGCCATCAACGAGGCGCTGGCGAAGCTTCTCGAGGATCGCGGCCTGCCTTCGGGTTGGCAGCTGCTGCTCGTGACCGGCCCGGACGATTACGATCGCATTACGCGGAGGATTGCAAACGCTCCCATCGATCCTCAGCGGGTGGCGCTACGAGCCTATCTCGACGATATGTCGGACGCGTACGCCGCGGCCGATCTCCTGCTGACGCGCGCCGGAGCCTCGACGCTTGGGGAGCTGGCGGCGCTCGGCAAGCCCGCCATTCTCGTTCCCTATCCGCACGCAGCACAGGAACACCAAGCCGCCAACGCCGCGCATCTGAAAGCGGCCGGGGCCGCCGAGGTTCTCTCCGATTCGCAGCTCGAGGTCCGCTTGCGCGAGCTGCTGGCGCAGACCTGCGCCCCCGAGCGCCTGCGCGCGTTGACCGAGAACGCCCAAAGGCTCAGGAATGAGGACCCGCTTGCGACTATTCTCGCCCGGGTTGACATGCTCGCATCGCGAAGAGGCAAACGGTGACCAAAGCAGGGCCCGCGTCAACGTATCACTTCATCGGCATCGGCGGAATCGGCATGAGCGCAATCGCGCGCATGCTTGTGGCCGGCGGACACGCGGTCTCGGGCTCCGATCTCACGGCCACGCCGCTGCTCGACCAGTTGAGCGCCGAAGGCGTGCGCATCACGATCGGTCACGACGCCGACAACGTTCGCGACGCGCATACGGTCATCGTAAGCTCGGCAATCGACCACCGGAATCCCGAGTACGTTGCCGCACGGCGGCGAGGCATTCAGATACTGCATCGCGGCGAGATGCTCGCAAGGCTGCTGGAAGGTAAGCGCGGCATCGCGATCTGCGGCACGCACGGCAAGACCACGACAACCGCGATGACGCACGCGGCGTTGCGTCTCGGAGGCATCGACGCCGGTCTCGTGCTCGGCGGCATCGACGCGACGCTCGAAAGCAACGCGTATGCCGGCGATTCGCTTTGGTTCGTTACCGAGGCCGATGAGTCGGATGGCTCATTTGCGCTGCTGGAACCTTCGGTGGCGATCGTCACCAACATCGAAAACGACCACCTCACCAGCGATGACGAGCTGCCCCAACTCGTGCGCGCCTTCAGCGAGTTCATCGCGAAGCTGCCCGATGACGGGCTCGCGGTCATCGGCGTCGACAATCCGCTCTCGGCGTCGCTGACCTCGCACGATTTGCACGCGCGCGTCGTTACCTTCGGCTTCGATCCGCGCGCGCGCTTGCGCGCCGAGAACGTGCGTTTCGACGATTTCGGCTCGGCGTTCGACGCCGTTGCCGACGGCCGTCCGTTGGGACCCGTCGAGCTGCACGTTCCGGGATCGATCAACGTGGAGAACGCACTCGGCGCCATCGCCGCGGCGCGCGAGCTCGGCATACCGTTTTCGCTCATCGCGGAGGCCTTGCGCGCCTTCCGCGGCGTGCGTCGCCGCTTTGACGTGCTGGTCCGCGACGAGCGCATGATCGTCGTCGACGACTACGCCCACCATCCGACCGCCGTGCGCGCGACGATCGCGGCGGCGCGGCAAGATCATCGCGGCACGCTGGTCGTCGCCTTCCAGCCGCATCGCTACACACGTACCGCCTTCTTGGCGCGCGAGTTTGCCGAAGCGCTGCGTGGCGCCGATCGCGTTTACCTCACGCCGGTCTACGCCGCCTCGGAACCGGCGATTCCGGGCGTGAGCGAGCGATCAATCGGGGAACATCTCGCGGCCGCGGGCGGATGGGTCCGCTACGTCGCGGGCGGTGAGGATCTCGAGGATCGCATCCTAGCGGAAACGCCTCCGGGCGCGATGGTGCTCGTGCTCGGCGCGGGCGACATCACCGAATCGGCAGCCCATTTGGCCGAGCGCCTCTCGTCCCGGCGGACCTTGCTTGGAAACTCCGTAGCGTCACGAGCATGAGCGTCACAACGGCGCGCGCCATGCGCAGCCTGCTCGAGGCTTCCGATCGCGAGGCATTGCTTGCGCTCTTCGGCAGACGCGCGCTTTTCGATGAGGCGCTCGCGCCGTACACTTCCTGGAAGATCGGTGGCCCGGCCGACGCGCTCGTCACCGTTGAGAATGAGTCCGAGCTCGCTGAGCTTATGCGCTTTTGTCTGCGGCGCAAACTCGCATGGTGGGTCATAGGCGCGGGCAGCAACGTGCTGATCGGCGATGGCGGCGTGCGCGGCGTCGTGCTGCGCCTAGCCGGCGAATTCGCCGCAATCCGTCTGCGGACGCAAGCCGGACGCGTGATCGTCGAGGCGGGTGCCTCGGCTGGGATGGCGGCGCTCACGGCAAAGGCGGCCTCGGCCGGCGCGGCCGGCGCCGATTCGCTGGCCGGCATTCCCGGCACGATCGGCGGATCGCTGCGAATGAATGCCGGAACCGATCGCGAGATCGGCGAGTTCGTGAGCGAAGTTTGGGTCCAGTCGCCCAGCCGGCCCGAGGCGCATCCGGTGAGCGTTCAGTACCTCTACCGCCGTTCGACGCTCGAGCGCGACGCCGTCGTTTCGCGCGTCGTGTTGGCGTTCGACGCGATTAGGTCGGGCGACGTGCGTGGCGAGATGCAGACGCGCCTGGTCCGGCGCAAAAAAACGCAGCCGATCGCGCTCCCCAACGCCGGCTCGTGCTTTCGCAATCCGCCCGGCACGGCGGCGGCGCGCCTGATCGAAGCGGCCGGCGCTAAGGGATGGCGCGAGGGCGGCGCGGAAGTCTCGCCGCTGCACGCCAACTTCATCAACAATCTCGGCGGGGCAACCGCGAAAGACGTCGCCACACTGCTCGCGCGGGTGCGGCGCGCCGTAAGCGATCGCTGCGCTACCGAACTGCAACTCGAAGTTCACCTGGTTGGAGTCTTTATCGATGAAAACTAGCGCCGCCAAGGTCGTCGTCGTCATGGGCGGCGAGAGCGCCGAGCGAGAAATCTCGATTCAGTCCGGCTCGGAGGTGCTGCGCGCACTGCAGTCGCTCGGCTACGATGCGCGATCGATCGACTACGACGACCGGTTCGTCGATGCGATGCGGCAGCTCAAACCCAACGTCGTCTTCATCGCGCTCCACGGACCCGGCGGTGAAGATGGTCATGTGCAGGCGCTGCTCGAGTATCTCTCGATTCCTTACACCGGCAGCGGTTTGGAAGCGGCCGCGCTCTCGATGGACAAGCATCTCACCAAGAAACTGCTCGCCGCCGAAGGCTTGCCGACGCCGGCCTGGGATCTCTTCGATCTGGGCGGCGGAACGTTGCCGCTCTTGCCGGGATCGCTCGACCTGCCGCTGGTCATCAAACCTCGCTTTGAAGGCTCGGCGGTCGGCGTCGCGATCGTGCGTACCCACGAGGAGTGGACGAGCGCGATGCTCGACACTTCCAAAACCTACGCGCAGATTCTCGCCGAGGAGTACATCGAGGGCCGCGAGTTTACGTGCGCGGTGCTCGGCGAGGAAGCCTTGCCGATCGTCGAGATCATCGCCAACCGCGACGGCTTCTATAGTTACGGCGCCAAATACGAACCGGGAGGGAGCACGCACATCGTGCCGGCGAAGATCGACGAAGATTTGGCCGCGCGCATGCAGATGCTGGCGCTCTCGGCGCATCGGCTGCTCGGCTTGCGCGACTACTCGCGCACCGATTTCATCGTCAGCCGCGAGCGACGGCCCTACCTCTTGGAGATCAACTCGCTGCCGGGCCTGACGCCGATGAGCCTGGTTCCGGACGCGTGCGCTTCAGTCGGCATCAGCTTCGAAGCCCTGATCGAGCGTTTGATCGGCTACGCGCTGGCGCGCGCGGATCT
>JASHPI010000050.1 GCA_030038215.1 Vulcanimicrobiota bacterium
CCCGAGCTCACGCAATTCTTCACGACCATCGAGCCGGTGGCCGGTTTCATCAATCTGCGCCTTGCGCCACCGGTCTGGCAGAGCGCCGTTGCTGCGATCTTACGCGAGGGTGAACGATTCGGAGAACAGCCACGCCGCGGCATCCGCGTCTCGCTCGAGTTTGGAAGTGCCAATCCTACCGGGCCGCTGGTCGTCGTGCAGGGCCGCTCCATGTCGGTCGGGGCAACGCTCGCCAATGCGCTGCGGCTGTGCGGTTACGACGTATTCGTCGAATGGATCATCAACGATGCCGGTGGGCAGCTCGACGCGCTCGGCCGTTCGATCTACGCGCGCTACCGGCAGCTCTTCGAGCCCGGTTATCCGCTGCTGGCGGACGCCTACCCCGGTGACTACTTAGTCCCGATCGCGCAGGAAATTCGCGAACGCGACGGCGAGCGCTGGATCCTGGCGCCCGAATCCGAGTGGCTAGCGTACTTTTCGCAAACCGGGCGCGATGAATTGGTTGCCCAGCAGCAGCGCACCGCGCAGCGCTTTGGGGTCGTCTACGACCGCTGGCAGAGCGAGCAAGAGCTCCACGATAACGGCAGAGTGCGCGAAGGCGCGGACCGGCTGCGCGAGCTGGGCTTCACGTACGAGCGGGATGGCGCGCTCTTCTTTCGCGCGACGGCCTTCGGCGACGACAAGGACCGGGTGCTGCTTCGCAGCGATGGAAGGCCCACCTATTTTTGCATGGACGTCGCGTATCATTATCAGAAGTTGAAGGCCAGCGAACGCACCGTCGACGTCCTCGGCCCCGACCATCACGGATACATCGAGCGATTGAAAGCGGTGGCAACGGCGCTCGGTTATCCCGACCGGCTCGAGGTCATGATCGTGCAACAAGTGACGCTGCTGCGCGGCGGCGAGCAGGTCGCGATGAGCAAACGCAGCGGCGAGATCGTCACGCTCGATGAAATTCTCGACGAAGTAGGAGTCGATGCCGCGCGCTTCTTCTTTATCATACCGGCCGTCGATTCGCCGCTGAACTTCGATTTAAAACTCGCCGTGGAAAAGGACAACGAGAATCCAGTCTACTACGTGCAGTACGGTCACGCGCGCATTGCCTCGGTCTTGCGGCGGGCCGCCACGCAGGACGTCGCGGACGCGCAATCGGCCGCGCTCGCGCCGTTGACGCATCCGGCCGAGTTGGCACTTGCGCGGCGGCTGTCCGAGTTTCCCGGCGTCGTGGCGGGCATCGTGGAACGCCTCGCGCCGCACCGCTTGGCGCGCTACGCGCGCGACGTCGCGTCGGACTTTCACCAGTTCTACACCGAGTGCAAGATCCTCGCGGACGAGCGCGAGACGCGACTCGCGCGCTTGGCACTCAGCCTCGCGGCCAAGAACGTGCTCGCGCGCACGTTGGCGCTGGCCGGCGTGAGCGCGCCGGACTCGATGTAACGCGCGAGACGCGCAAGCGCGGTGGGCATACTCGCAGCATTTTGGCTGCTCGGTCTCTATGCCGCGGCGCCGGCGCTGCGTACCGGGGCGCGTTACGCCTTCGTCGATCGCTTACGCGACGCACTGATTCTCGGCATCGCAATTCCGGCGCTGCTCGCCGTGGTCCATCTGCTGTATCCGTTGACCTGTTGGCTGGCGCTGGCGTTCGCGCTCGTCATTGCGATTCGGCGCCCGTCACCCCAAGGGAACGGCGAGCCCGTGCCCTATGCTCTGGTCGCGGCGCTGGCGATCGTGGCGTGGCCACCGCTCATCCGCCCGCTGCTCGACGGCGATTCGCTTTCGTATCACCTGCCCAACGCGGCGTCATGGGTCCACGCGCATTCGCTTTGGACGACGGCGACGCTCTATTGGTGGTATCCGCCTGCCTCCGAGTTGTTCGCCAGCGGACTCTACGCCACGAGCGGTCCGTTCGTCCTCGGGTGGAGCGGCTTTGGCGCGCTGGCGTTGCTCGGTTTTCGGATCGCGACGTGGGCTCGCGAAGAGTTCGAAGCTTCGCCGATGCTTGCGGATCTGCTCGCCGCAGCCGTTGTGACGATCTATCCGCTTGCGATCCAGGCCGGAACGCTCCAGAACGACGTCTGGCTGGCCGCGTTCTGGCTGGAAACGTTATGGTCGATCGGTCGCGAGACCGGCACGGCGATGCGCGCGATCGCCGTGACGGCGTTGATCAAGCCGCAAGGCTGGCTTTTTGCCATAATTGCGCTGCTCGTCGCGAAAGCGCCGGCGAAGGTTTGGCTCGCAGCCGCCGGAGCGCTCGCCGCGCTCTTCTTTCGCGCGGCGCTGCTCTGGAGGGGAGCGACCGTTCCACCGTCGAGCTCCGCTTACGGTACGCCGCTCGGCTCAAGCATCATCGCGCACGGAATGCCGGCGCTGGCCTTGCTCGTCGCCGTCGCACTGCGGCTCTCGCCGCTCGCTCTCGTCGCTTTGCTCGCCGCACTGTTCGCTCCGCTCGCTGGACGAGATCGCCGGTTAAGCTGGGCCGGCCTTGCCGCGGTGCTCGTCTTCGTGCTCCTTCCGTTCGGCTACGCATCCAATATCGCGCAGCTCGCAAGCGGGGCGTCGTTGCGTTTCGCCGCGCCGGCGATCGTCATCGGAGCGCTTCTCCTCACGCGCCCGGCACGCGCGATGCCGGCAGTGGCCGTCGTGCTATTGGCGGCGTCGTCGCTCTTCGGCGCCGGCTCCATTCTGGCAGTTTTTTGGAACGATGCGCCGACGCGCAGTGCCGCGCTCGTTGCGTTGCTGGCAATCGCGGCAGTCGCACTGTCGCGCCGCACCCAGACTCCCTGGCCGGCCGTCGTCGGATTCGCAGCGGCCGTGTCTACGGCAGACTGGCTGGCTGCCGGTCATCCGCTCGATTTTTACACCGCGGCGTTGCGCGTCGATGGACGCTCGACCGGAATCTATGCCTGGCTGCACGAGCGGCGGCCGCCCGCGGTCGGTGGTTGGGGCCTCGCGCTGGGAACCGTCAACGTGCTGACGCCGCGGACGCGCACCGTCGCGCTGCTCGACGCCGACGCCTGCGCAGCGGCAAGGCGAGATGCTTTGCTGCTGGTTGCCGTGGCCGAACGGGACGCTGCCCCCGAGTCAAACCGGGCGCGCCTGAATGCCGCGCGCGCGTGCGGCAGCGTGCTCTACGACGACGGTATCGCGGTCGTTGCGCTTCCCGCAAACGCGCCCTAATCGCCGGCAACGCCCCTATTCGTTATCGGGCGGCTCGTCCGAAGGCGACTGCGTGAGGAAATAGGCCGGAGGATACGGCGCCGGGATCGGTTTGAACGCGCGAGGCTTTTGCTTGAAGTCAAAGCTATCCGCTAAACTGCGGGAGCGTGTATCGGTGTACCCGCCGGAAGCCGGCCCGAGTGCCGGCAAGTGAAACGTTTCTTCGACGAACTTTAGAACGCTGCCGAACTCGTATTGCGTGTGCGAAACGTATCCGCTTTTTGCGTACGGTGAGATGATGATGCACGGCACGCGAATGCCGAGGCCGACGAAATCGAGCTGCGGCGGCGGCACGTGATCGTACCAACCGCCCCAATCGTCCCACAGCACGACGATCGCAGTGGACGGCCAGTAACGGCTCTTGCCGATCGCGTTGACGACGCCCGCCACCCACGAAGGTCCCTTATCACTATCCGATCCTGCATGATCGGAGTCGGCCAAATCCGGGATGACCCACGACACGTCGGCGAGTCTGCCGTTTGCCGGATCGGTTAGGACGGTCGTCTGAGGCGAGATGACGTTTCGCTTCCAGTCGCGACCGTAGCGTACTTGGCGGATCGCCGCGAACGGCGCCCAAAGACGTCCTCCACCGATCTTGGTTCCCGGAGCGTAGTACTTCCAGGTTACGTGGGCGGCGTCGAGAGTCTCGGCCATGGTGTGATACTGCGTAAAACATGGGAAGGGCCCGCCGCCCGTTTCGACGCGCTGGGGATTCAGCAGGTACGTCGTCGTGCCCGGCGGAGCATCGCAGCCCCAGGGCTGCTCCGTTGGTCCATCAACCTCCGCTTCGTCGGCAGTCAGGTTCGTCGTGCTCGCGATCAAATCGATGTGCGCGGTGAATGTTGGACCGAACATAGTCGGAAACATGTGATCGGAAAGCGTATACTCACGCGCCATCGTCCAGTAGGGCGCGACGAGCCGGCGCTCGAGGTGCGAATAGGGATAGGTTCCAGCCGGCTGTCCGTTTACGAGCACGCTCCGGTCGAATCCGTTCATGGAGCCGTGGTTCCAGTCAGTCATCGCATTCGACCAGTCGTGATAGATGTCGGAGCCGTCGAAGCTGCGCGAGCGCAGCTCGATCTTGCCGCCGGTCTGCGTGTAGCCGTACTTGGCCGAATCGGCGCCGGGGAATCCCGAAAAGATGTCGTCGAACGTGCGATTTTCCTGAACGATGACGACGATGTGTTTGAGGTACTTCCCCTCCGGGCCGGTCTGCGGCGGCCCTTGCGTCGGCGGCGGCACGATCGGCACGGAAGACATACCGCCGCCGCTACCCGAGGAGCAGCCGGCCAGGAGGAGGGCGCTAAGGAAAACGGTTCCCAGCCGGCGTCTCATATCTAACTGCGATCCAGTTGCGTGGTGATCCAGGGCGCCATGAAGTAGCGCCAGAGAATCTTGATGAGCGCAGCTGCCGGTATACCCAGGAGCAAGCCCGGAATGCCGAACAGCTCGCCGCCGGCAAAAACAGCGAACATCGCGCCGATCGGCGAGACCCCGACCGACTCGCCCATGATCTTCGGCACCAGGACGTTGTCGCTTATGCGCGCCATGCCGAACATGATGACCTGTACCCAAATGATCATCCAGAGTCCCTGCGGCGCGCACATCGGGATAGCGATGACCTCGGCGATCAGCATGCCGATGACCGGAATGGCATATGCGACCCCGGAGATCAGGCCCAGAATTAGCGAAAA
>JASHPI010000002.1 GCA_030038215.1 Vulcanimicrobiota bacterium
GAGAAGTTGAGCGTATAGGTATCGGGGGCGAGCGAGAGGATGATGAAACGGCCTCCCGCATCCGTCGTTGCGGTCCGGGTCTCCGAGGGCGAGACTGCCTGCACGTGCACGCCGGCAATCGGTGCACCGCTCGAATCCTTGATCGTGCCGCCTAGGTTACCGGTGACGCCTGCCAGTGCCCATGTTTCCTGGAACAGGAATGCCGCCAAAACCGAGAGGGCGACGGCCGCGCGACGGAGGTTGCAATGCGAATTCATTGTGCGATCCCTCATGTCGTTTAGCTTTCAAACCGTGCGCATTGCGCGCACAGCAATCGGACTTACGAACGGTCGAAAGCGCGACCTTTTGACGTACGTTGACGCCCATGCTGAATCGGCGAGATTCGCATCACGAAAAATAAATCTCAAAGAACATCAACCGCACGCTCGCGGCGTTTTGAGAATATACTAAAGACTTTGTTCGAGGTTCTCGCTATGCTGGACGCACTGTTGATGAACGTTCAGACAAGGTCTCCGTCCTGCTATACCTTTGGCGCCTTCCGGTTCGACCCGTCGCGCGGCATGCTGTATCATGGGACGGAAACCGTCGCGCTGCCGGAGCGCCTGGCGCGGCTGTTGGGCTTGTTGATCCACGCAAACGGCGAAGTCATCGACAAGGATCTCATCGCGACGCGAATTTGGCCCGACGCGATCGTCAGCGACGGTAACCTGACACAGCACGTCTACATGTTGCGCCAGATACTCGAGGAGCGCGCTAGGGACCGCGCATACGTCGTGACCGTGCGCGGCCGGGGCTACCGATTCGTGGCTCCGGTCAGCGTGACGGCTCCGGTTCCTGCGGGTAGACCACCCGCAGGCGAAGCCGAAGCCGCCGAACCACCCGTCCACGTTGAACCCGATCTCATCCAGCGCTACTCCCGAGGGTCGTATCTGCTTTCGAAACGAACCGCCGGCGCGCTGAGCGCTGCCGCACACCAGTTCGAGGCCGCGTTGAGCGTCGACCCACGCTACGTGCCGGCGCTGATCGGTCTCGCGCGATCGTACTCGTTAATGGCGCAATACTCGTACGCTCCGGGCTCCTCGACGTTCCCGAAAGCCAAAGCAGCGATTCTGCGCGCGCTCGAGATCGATCCCCTATCGGCGGAGGCACGCGCCACCTTGGCAACCGTGCTGCTTTTCTGCGATTGGGATTGGACTCAAGCCGAACGCGAGATCGAAACGGCGACGCACCTGAACTCCGAGTCGACCTCCGTCTATCTCAACGCCGCTTGGTTTTACACGTGCAAAGGTTGGAGCATCGAAGCAATGCGGGAGATGCAGCGCGCGCTCTTGATGGAGCCGTCCTCACCCGTACTACAGCTGTGCCTGGCACGCATCTTTCTACACACCGGTCAGTATCGACAGGCGATCGACTTATTTTCGGCGCTCATCGAGAACATTCCGGATCTCTCGATTGCCAGGCGACACCGCGCGCAAGCGCTCATGCTCAACGCTCAGCCGGTTGAGGCGTTGGCCGATCTGCTGGTGCTCCCCGCCGATCGTGCCGAGGATCTTGCGTTGCGGTTACCTCTGCTGGCACGCGCGTATGCGGAGTGCGGCGACATCGAACGCGCCGAAGCGCTCTACCAGACTCTGCAGGACTTGGCACGCACGGAGTTCGTCGTCAACTTCAACCTGGCGACCGTCGCGATCGCGCTGGGGAGGGTTGACCAGGCCTTTGAGTATTTAGAGCGCGCACTAGAGCAGCGAGAACCTGCGCTGCTCTTATTACGGGGCCTCCCGTGGTTCCAAACGATCGCGCACCGGGCCCGTTTCAAGGCCTTGATGCAAGCAATCTGGCCCGATTCGTTAGTTTTGCATCGTCGGAAATTCGACGGATTCGATCTCGCGGGATAAGGCGAGCGTTCCATCGTCCTGGCTCCTCGGGCGCTCGATGCGCGCGTTGCGCAGGCCCGTGATCAGCGCAACCAGCGTGAAGCTCAGCGATTCGACGCCCGCGAACTGCGGCCCGAACGTCCCTAGAACGGCGGTTGAAACCGGCGGCGCAAGGATTCCCGAGAGCGAGTCGAGCGACGAGCTGGTTCCCAGAACCGTCCCTTGTTCGCGATCTGAGGCGGCGTTGCTGATGAGCGCGGTGATGCCCGTGTTGGTCAAGGCCATACCAAACGCCGAGAGGAGCATATAGGCGGTGAGCAACGGGATCCCGTGCACGAAGGGAACCAGAGAGAAGCCCATGGCCAGGGACGTCAGGCCGACGTTCGACATTGCACGATCGCCCAGCTGTGCGGAGATGCGCCCGACGACGACCGCATTCATGAACACGTTGAAGACGGCGAACATCGAGAAGAGATAGTCGGTCTGCGCGAGCGAGAATCCGAGCTGGCGCTGTAGGTAGAGCGCGATCACCGCGAACCAGCCGTAGAGGGCGAGCGAGATCGCGAGCTTCTGCCACAGAAGGCGCGCCAGGGACGGCTTGCGGAAGGTCGCGAGGATATCGCCTAATCCGACGGCCGCTTCGTCGCTGCGTTTGGCGCGCGACTCGGGCAGCATGAAGATCGTGACCAAAAGCGTCACGAGCTGGAGTCCGGCTGCGGCCAAGAACGGCACCGCAAAACCGTAGTGCGAATACAGAAGGCCGCCGCCGAACGGTCCGAAGACCATGCCGGCCGCGAACATCGCGCCGATCAATCCAAAGGCGCGCGCCCGCTCTTTCGGCTGTACCAGATCTGCAACGTAAGCTTGTGTGATGCTGATGTTCCCGCCCGAAACCCCTTCCAGAATGCGCGCTGCGAAGACGACGCCGATCGGCGCGACGGCCAGCAGCGACGCGACGTTCGGCGCGAAAGCCAACAGCGCCCAGCCGATCGTGGCGCCGATTTGGCTGACGATGAGCACGGTCTTGCGGCCGATGCGGTCGGAGACGTTGCCCCAGAGCGGCGCCGAGACCAGTTGACAGAACGAGAATGTCGCAAGCAGAAGGCCGACAACGATGGCCGACGCGCCAAAATGCGTCACGAAGTACGGCAGCATCGGCAGCAGCATGCTGAAGCCGACGATGTCGATGAAGGTGACGCCGAGTATCGGCAGCAGCCGGCGGATCATGGTTTTGCCGGTTTCGGCTACGAGGGTGACTCTACCGGCAGGACGATCCGGTCGAGGCGCTCGCTCTTGCGCAGCAGGTCGAGTTTATACGACCGGCTGAGGTCGATGCTGGTGAGCAGCTTGTGAAGCGCGTCGACGCCGGTGAGGCGTTGTCCCTCGAACGCGAGCAGCACGTCGCCGGCTTGCAGGCGCGCCGTGTCGGCGGGGCTGGCCGGCTCGACCGAGTCGACCAGGACCGCGCGGCGGTCGCTTAGGCCCAGACGACGGGCGGCGGCGGGCGGAAGCACGATGTCTTGTCCGGCGATGCCGAGGTAGCCGCGCCGGACCTTTCCGTCGCGCACCAACAAGCCCGCGATATGCTTGGCGGTGTCGATCGCGATGGCGAAGCAAAGACCCTGTCCCGGCAGGACGGCCGTGTTCACGCCGATCACTTCGCCGCTGGGGAGAACGAGCGGGCCGCCCGAGTTTCCGGGGTTGAGGGCGGCGTCGGTCTGAATGATGTTGTCCATCAACCGTCCCGATTGCGACCGCAACGAGCGTCCCAGCGCGCTGACTACGCCCGCAGTCACGGTGTAGGCCAGCCCGTAGGGGTTGCCGACGGCGATCACGAGTTGGCCGGGCCGCAGCGACGCCGAATCGCCGAGCGAGGCATGGTTGAGCTCCGTGCCGTCGATGCGCAGTACGGCCAGATCAGAGTGCGGGTCGTCGCCGATCAGCTGCGCCGGAAACTCGCGTCCGTCGAGCAGCGCGACGCCGATCTGCCGCGCCTCGTGGACGACGTGGCTGTTCGTGATGACGAAACCATCAGGCGTGAAGATGAAGCCGCTGCCGTTGCCGCCGCGGCGCCCGCTGCGCACTTCGATCGAGACGACCGCAGGACTGACGCGTTCGGCAGCTTCGGTGACGGCCTTTGAATAGGGGTCGAGTTCCCTCGCACCTGCGAGGGCGTCAATAACGGGGAGAGACATACCGGTCCCTCCAGACCGGGGCGGACCTGCACTGAGTTTCATCGAGCGCGAGAGGGCCGCTAAGGGCCCTCACGAATCGAGCGAGTCCTGCGCCCAGATGGCGGAATTGGTAGACGCGCTGGTTTCAGGTACCAGTGGTGGCAACACCGTGGGGGTTCGAGTCCCTTTCTGGGCAGTTGGTGCAATACCACGGTGTTGCCACC
>JASHPI010000051.1 GCA_030038215.1 Vulcanimicrobiota bacterium
TCCTTCCAGCGCGATGCCAGCCGTCTCATGGTGCTAGCCGGCGAATCGATCACGCACCGTTGGTTTCGCGATCTCCCGCTCTTTCTCGAGCGCGGCGATCTGCTGGTTCTGAACGAGACGCGCGTCATCGCCGCGCGCTTGATCGGCACGCTGCTCGTAGCGCCGCGCACGGTCGAGCTGCTTTTGCTTCATCCGGCGGAGTCGTTGCGCTACGATCCCGCCGCGCTGCGTTGGATCGCACTCGCGCGTCCGGCGCGGCGCTTACGCGAGGGCGAACGGGTAGCGTTTGGCGCGCTGGGGCAAGCCACGGTAACGCATGAATTCGAACAGGGTTTGCGCGAGATCGAACTGGAGCTGCAGATTCCGTTCGAAGAGTTTCTGGCTCGCGCCGGCCGGATGCCGTTGCCGCCGTACATCCATAACGACTCGCTGGACGCCCAGGAGCGTTATCAGACCGTTTTTGCACGCATCCCCGGCAGCGTTGCGGCTCCGACGGCCTCGCTCCACTTCACGCCCGAGCTTCTGGAGAGACTCGAGCGAGCCGGCATCGAGATCGCTCGTTTAACGCTTGACATCGGTTTGGGCACCTTTCGTCCCGTGCGCGCCGAGCGGATCGAAGAGCATCTCATGCACGCCGAAAGTTACACGATCGCGCCGGCCGCTGCGCAAATGATCGAACGCGCGCGGCACGAGGAGCGCCGAGTCGTCGCGGCAGGAACGACCGTGGTGCGCGCCCTCGAAGGCAATGTCCGATCGTGCGGGCAGGTGATCGCCGGAAAGTTTACGACCGACCTGTTCATCACGCCTGGCTTCGAGTTTCGCGTCGTCGACGCGATGATCACGAATTTCCATCTGCCTCGCTCGACGCTTTTGATGCTGGTAAGCGCCTTCGCCGGACGCGCGCGCATTCTGCGCGCCTACGCGCAAGCCATCGAGCGGGGCTATCGGTTCTACTCATTCGGTGACGCAATGCTGATATCGAACTAAAGGGAACCTCAATGCGGTACGTCACGTTCGAGCGCCACGGCCCGCCCGAGGTCTTGCGGGTGGCCGAGATGGAAGCGCCCCTGCCGCGCGCAGATGAGGTGCTCATCGCGGTCGAGGCGGCCGGCGTCACGCATGCCGACCTCATGCAGCGCGAGGGCCACTATCCGCCGCCGCCGGACGCCTCGCCGATCCTTGGGTTGGAGGTGGCCGGAAGCATTTCGAGCATCGGCTCCGACGTTAGCAACTGGCGGGTCGGCGACCGCGTCTGCGCGCTCACCAATGGCGGCGGGTACGCCGAATACGTTGCCGTTCCGCACGGCCAAGTGCTGCCGGTGCCCGAGGGTTGGAGCATGATCGAAGCTGCGACGCTTCCCGAGAACGCCTTCACCGTCTACGACAATATGGTCACGCGCGCTCGCCTGCGCTCCGGCGAGACGGTCCTCGTGCACGGCGGGACGAGCGGCATCGGAACGACCGCCCTGATGTTCGCCAAAGCTTTGGACGCGCAGCCGCTCGCCACCGCCGGCAGCGACGAGAAGTGCGCCGCCTGCCTAAAGCTCGGAGCGATCGCGGCCGTCAACTACCGGACGCACGATTTCGTTGCGGAGGTCTTACGCATCACGCAAGGCCGCGGGGTCGACGTCGTCGTCGACATCGTAGGTGGCGAGTACATTGGACGCGATCTGAAATGCCTTGCACTCGACGGCAGAATCGCCTGCATCGCCTCGCAGCTCAGTCGCACGGCGACGATCGATCTCGGCCGGCTCTTTGCACGCAGGGCGACGATTCTCGGCTCCAGCCTACGTCCACGCAGCGCCGAGCAAAAGGCTGCAATCGCTCGAGCATTGCGCGAGCACGTCTGGCCTCTTTTGCCCCGGCGCGATCCGATCGTGCCGGTGATCGATTCCGTCTATCCCTTCGAACGGGCCGCCGATGCGCATACCCGATTGGAGTCGAGCCAACACATCGGCAAGATCGTACTAGTGCCTTAAAGGGGTCCCACGCTGCGATAGTCAGCGTGGAGACGCTTTTTTAACGATAAATGGCTTGGCTAATCGACGACGGGCCGGTGGCCATGAAGAAGAGCATTGGAATCGAGAGCATCGTGTTCACGCGTGAAGCCAGAAAAGCCACGCGGCGCGCCTTGGCCTTCTGCTCGTCGGTCGCCGGTACGTAGCCCAAGATTTTCTTTTGATTGCGCCAGATGACGCCCCAGACATTCAGCAACATGAGGGTGCCGAGCCATGCTCCAAAGCCGATCGGCGCCAACGGCCCCTGGAGCAAAAAGGCGGCGACGAGCCCATTCCCGCCACCCGGTGCCTGATAGCTGCCTAGGAGGGCCGCACCGAAGAGCCATGTCACCACCGCGCTCCAGCGGAAGAACAGCAACGCGCGCGGCACGACGTACTTCGAAATCGGCGCAGCTTCGCCGGCCGCCGTCGCTTCCTTCACGGCCGCAACGTTGACGAAGTTGAAGTAGTAGAGGAGCCCGATCCACATGATGCCGGCCATGATGTGGAACCAACGCAGGATCCAGTCGGTCGCCGGACTCACGCGCCCGCTCCCAGGGCGTGCGTGACAATCGCGCGCGCAAATGCCCACAGAACCGCGGTCAAGATGAAGCCGCAGATGATCGTTCCCCACAGCGAGTCCAAGGGATTCCTCATGCTTGGCACTCCTTTGACGCCGCGAAACCGCAGCGGAACCAAGGGAGGTCTTGCGCAGCAGCGGTGAGGACCCCTTCGGCTGGTGGCGACCCGATGGAGCCGGCGGGCGCGGCCTGCGGGACGTCGCGTTTGACCGCGCGAACGGCGGGGTACTCAGAACGACGCTAGTCGACAGAAGGGCAGCATTCGAATGAACGTTTCTACGGCCCCTAAGGTTTACACGCCGAAGAAGTGGAGTCTCTCCGGATTGAACGGCATCTCCGACGGAACGCTCGAGATGCATTTCGGGCTCTATGAGGGTTACGTCAAAAACACGAACCTTTTAAACGAGCGTCTAAGCGAGATCCGGCAGGCGGGCAAAGCTGCCGGCGCCGATCCCGCGTATGCCGAACTCGTGCGCCGCCTCGGTTTCGAGTATAACGGCATGCGCCTGCACGAGCTTTACTTCGATAACATGACGACCAAACCGACCGAGATCGGAAATGGACGTCTCTACAACGCGCTCGGCGAGGCGTACGGCGGTTTTGACGACTGGAAGAAGGACTTCATGGCGGTCGGCGGCATGCGCGGCGTCGGCTGGGCGATCGCGTACTGCGATACGACCAACGGTCAGATCACCAACCACTGGATCGGCGATCACGAGAACGGAAACGTTGCGGGTTTCGTCCCGATCGTCGTCCTGGACGTCTGGGAGCACGCCTTTATCAAAGACTACAAGCCGGCGGAGCGAGGCAAGTACATCGAAGCTTTCTTCGCCAATATCGATTGGAAAGCGTGCGAAAGTAGGCTCCCGTAAAGGGCGCCTCACGGCGATCCCGGCTCGACGATAAGGGTTTTGGCGTGCGTGTACCACACCAGGCCGGGCGGCGCCGCGCGCTGTTTGCGTACGTGTTTGCGCAGCGTATAGTCGACCGCCACCGCGGCGCTGCCCTTCGCCTTTGAGTGGAACGCCGCCAGCGCCGCGGCGGCTTGCAGGTCTTCAGGGACGGGCGCGCCGTTACCATCTCGGCTAAGGATCACGTGGGCGCCGGGCGTTCCTTGCGCATGGAACCACAAATCGTTCGGACGCGCGACGCGGAAGGTAAGCTCTGCATTTTCGACCGGCGATCGGCCGACCAGTATCCGCGAACCGTGTGCGGTCCGAAACTCCAACGGAGCGCGTTTACGCTTGCGCGACGGAGCGGGCCGTTGCGGCGCCTTCCGTTTCGGCTCGAGCGCGGCCAATGCCACCTCAACGTCGCCGAGATCTTCATCCGAGGCCCGCTCGGATTCCCATCGCAGCGTTTCGACGGCGGCGAGCGAAGCATCGATGGCCCGCCGGCGGCTCGCGATGTGCTGGACGCTGCGCCCGAGGCGCTTGTACTCATCAAACAGCTCGCCGGCGCGCTCCTTGGCTGCCGCGCGCTCCGCTTCGTTCAGCTCGTGCAGGGTAGCGAAGATGCGCTCGCCTTCGTGCCGCAGCTCGTCGCGCGTTTCGACTCGACCCCGCTTGTGGTGGAGCGATGCCAACTCGCCCCGAAGCTTTCGCTCCCGCTCGCCCAACCTTTTGGCGACCGTCAGGCGGCGGCGTTGGCTGCGCTCGTGCTCGCCGCGAGCGCGCTGCCGTTCTCGAAGTTCGGCGAAGATCGCCAGTAGCGAGGCTTCGCGCGTGGATTGCGCGTCGCCCAGACGCTCGAGCGGCGCGACGTAGGCTTGCAGCAGCCGGCCGTCGCGGCGGTAGACGTAGAGCGGCTCGCGCAGCGCCGCCTCGGCGCTCGCGCCGTCGATCGGCGCGAGGCTCGGCATCGGCGTTGGAAGTGGAGGGAGGGCATACGCTTGACCGGCCTGCACCGCGCGGCGCGGGTTGGCGGCCGGCGAGAACTCCTTGAGCGCCGCAACAACCCGTTCGCCTTTGACGAGCACGAGGTTACCAAAGCGCGGTACGAGCTCGACGTAGAGCTCGAAACGATCCTCGACCCCGAAACGGGAGCGGGCAGCGAAAGTCAACCGAAGAAGGCGGTCGCCGCGACGCGCGCGTACGCGATCGAGCGTCATCCCCCGCAACGAACGAACGAGGGCGGTTACGAAGCCCGGGTCGGGGCCGACCGCCAATTCGCCGGGCTCAAGCGTGATCAGCGGCGGCGATCCGTAGAGATCGACCGCCACGATCGTCTCCGCGCCGCGCGACCGAAAGAGCAAGCCGACCCGGCCATCGTCGAGCAACCCGGCATCGCGGAAGCGCGCGCCACGCAGCCGCTCGTCCAGCTCGTGCCCCAGGCGCCCAATAAGGACCCAATCGGTCAGCATCAAAAGCCCTCGTAGTGAGAATCGCGAGATTTCCGACCCTCGGCCTGGCTTTTCTGGCGTTTGGGCCGCTCGCTGCCTGCAGCGGCCCTTCTCCACAGCCGGTGGGCTGGGAGCCGATCCCGGGCGCCAAAAGCGGCTGGACGACCGGGACGGGCGCAAATACCCAAATCTACCTGTACGCTAAGCGGAGCTTCGGCGGAACCCTGCAAGACCTCGCCTCTCAAGAGTCGATTAACGTCCTGCTCCGCTACCGGGGCGCCAGGTTCCTGAGAAGCGATCCCTTCGGCCCGTGCCCGGGAGCTGCCGGCCTAGCGACCTTCAAGCTCGAGGGCGCCCGGATTCTCGAGCGAGGCTTCTCAGTCCAGAACGGCCAGGCGATCGAAGTAAGCTATCTTCGACCCGCGTCGGCGTTACCCGACGCGGCCGCGACCGCGGCAATGAAAGGCGCGCTCTGCGCGGCCCCCCTCTAGGACTGGGCCGGCTTGCGCCTGCTAGGTCAACGCTCATTGGATCGTGAAACGATGAGGTCTGCAAAGGAGACGAGGGTGGTCGCCGGGCCCGGTCTGCTGTTCGTGGTGTCGGGACCGTCGGGGGCGGGGAAGGACACACTCGTTGAAGCTCTTCGAGAGCGCCTTCCGCGCTTGCGTTACTCGGTCTCGGCGACAACGCGGCAGCCGCGCGATAACGAGCGCGAAGGGGAGCACTACTTCTTTCTCTCGCGTAGGGAGTTCGAGCGGCGAATGCGCGACGGGGAGTTGCTCGAGCGTCGCGAGTACAACGGCAACCTTTACGGCACTCCGCGAGGTTACGTCGTCCAAAGCTTGGCCGAGGGCTATGACGTTATCATGAAGCCCGAGGTGAACGGTGCGCTGGCGGTCAAGGCGGCGTATCCGGACGCGGTCCTGATCTTTCTGGTGCCGGATCGGTTCACGCATCTTCGCGAGCGGCTTCTTGCTCGTCGGACCGAGACGAACGAGGAGATCGCGCGACGGCTGGAGATCGCGCATCAGGAGATGAAATTCATTCGAAACTTCGATTACATCGTCGTCAACGAACAAGGAAACCCGGAGCAAGCGGTGCGCGACTTGCAGGCGATCCTGCAGGCCGAGCGCTTCCGCATTCATCGGTACCCGGACGACTCGATCCGGCGCGTCGAATCATCGTAACAACTGCTAACAAACCAAGAAGGGATCAACCGTCATTATCATGAGCAAATCCGTTTTCGGCGACCTGGACGCGCTCCTCAAACACGCCGGCTCCAAGTTCAGCCTGGTCAATATCGCGACCAAGCGCGCCCGTCAGCTGAATAACTGGATTCGGGTCCAGCAGCTTCCGCCCACCGACCGGCGCGAGTATTTCGCGAGTGAACCGCTGGTCAATCGCGAGGAGGTAAACCCTAACAAGCCCGTCTCGATCGCTCTCGACGAAATCGCCGACGGCCGCATCGCTTACCACCGCACTCGTGAGGGCATCAAGTAGCCTTATGGCGCGGACGCCGTATCATGAGCGGATGTTGGTAAAATAGGCTTATGTGCGGGATCGTAGGGTACATCGGCGAGCGCGACAGCGTCCCGATCATCCTCGACGCGCTGCGGCGCCTCGAGTACCGTGGCTACGACAGCGCCGGAATCGCGGTGATCGACGCAGAGGGCTCCCTGACGGGTTCGAAGGCGGAGGGCAAGCTCTCACGGCTGGCGGAGCGCTTGGGCAACGGGCACGCGCTCTCCGGGGCTATCGGTGTGGGTCACACGCGCTGGGCCACGCACGGGCGCCCCTCCGACGCCAACGCTCATCCGCACATGGATTGCCAAGGCAAGATCGCCGTGGTCCATAACGGCATTATCGAGAACTATGCGCCGCTGCGCGCCCGGCTGATCGAGCTGGGTCACGTCTTTACCAGCGAGACCGACACAGAAGTTCTCTCGCATCTGATCGAGATGCACTATGACGGAAATCTCGAGGAGGCCGTGCGCAAGACGCTCCGGGAGGTGCGGGGCGCGTATGCGCTCGGCGTGATCTCGAGCGACGATCCGGAGCATCTGGTCTTTGCGCGCAATGGCGCAAGCCCGCTCGTCCTCGGCATCGGCGATGGCGAGATGTACGTCGCCTCCGACACGCCGGCGATCCTGCCGTATACCCGGCGCGAAGTGATCCTTCAGGAGGGCGAAATCGCGGTGGTCGGACGCGAGGGCTTTTGGCTAACCGACTACGACGGCGCCCGTATCGAGCGTGATGCCGTGCAGATCATGTGGGACGCCACATCGGCGGAGAAGAGCGGCTTCAAGCACTTCATGCTCAAAGAGATCTTCGAGCAGCCCAACGTGATCAAGGAGACGCTGGCCGGGCGGATCGACGATGAGACCAACGTCCGTCTCGAGCGCGAGCTCGGTGACGTTACCGCCGAGCAGCTGCACAAGCTCAGCAAGATTGCGATCACCGGTTGCGGGACGGCCTATCACGCCGGAATGGTCGGCATGTATCTGCTGCGCTCGCTGGTGCGGCTGCCGGTTGAAATGGAGCTTGCCAGCGAGTTCCGCTACGGCGATCCGGTCATCGACCCGACGACGCTCGTGATCGCGATGTCGCAATCGGGCGAAACGGCCGACACGATCGAGGCGGTGCGAATCGCACGCGAGTCGCGGAGCGGCATCTTGGGGATCTGCAACGTGCTGGGTTCCCATCTAAGCCGTCTGGCCGATGGAACGCTGTATACGCGCGGAGGTCCCGAGATCGGCGTCGCCGCAACGAAAACCTACGTTTCGCAGGTTGTCGCTTTGACGCTCTTTGCGCTCTACCTCGCCCGCCTGCGCGGAACGGCCGATGCGCGCCGCCTGCGCGAGATCGCCGACGGGACCAAGCTGCTTCCGGCGGCAGTCGACGTCGTGCTCAATACTTCCGATGAGATTCGCCGCGTCGCCCGCGAGATTCGCAAGGTCCAAAGCGTGCTGTTCATCGGGCGCTACGTGAACTTTCCTACAGCGCTCGAAGGGGCGCTCAAGCTCAAGGAGATTTCGTACATCCACGCCGAGGGCTATCCGGCCGGCGAGATGAAGCACGGCCCGATTGCACTGCTCGACTCGACCGTCCCGGTCGTCGGCATCATGACCGACGACCGTGTGCGCGAAAAGATGCTCTCGAATCTCATGGAATCCAAAGCCCGCGAGGCACCGCTGATCGTGGTTGCCAATCACGGTGATGATGAGGCCAGGAGCGTGGCAGATCATGTTTTTTGGGTGCCCAAGGTGGACGAGCTGCTCTCACCGATCGTCAACATGATCCCGCTCCAGCTGCTGGCCTACCACATCGCCGACATCGAAGGGAAGGACGTCGACCAGCCGCGTAATCTGGCGAAGACCGTTACGGTCGAATAGAGTGGGATCACCAGATGATTCGCAGTGACGGTCGCCGGGCCGATCAACTGCGTCCGGTGACGATCGAGCCCGGTTTTCTCAAGTACGCCGAAGGCAGCGCGCTGATCAACGTCGGAAACACGCGCGTGCTCTGCGCGGCTTCGATCGAAGACCGCGTGCCGCAGTGGATGAAGGGCCGCGGCGTGGGTTGGGTAACCGCCGAATACGCGATGTTGCCGCGAGCGACGCAAGAGCGCACGCAGCGCGAATCAGCCAAAGGGCGCATCGGGGGCCGAACGCACGAGATCCAGCGAATCATCGGTCGCGCGCTGCGAGCCGTTACAGACATGGCCAAGCTGGGCGAGCGCACGATTTGGATCGACTGCGACGTCCTACAGGCCGATGGCGGGACACGTACGGCGGCGGTCACCGGCGCGTATGTGGCCCTGGTCCTGGCTCTGCGCACGCATTTCGATCGGGCGGATCGCGCGCGCTGGCCGCTTACCGCCAAGGTTGCGGCGACCAGCGTCGGCATCGTCGCGGGCCGCCCGATGCTCGACCTCGCCTACGACGAGGATAGCCAGGCGCTGGTGGACATGAACGTCTTCATGACCGATGCCGGACGTTTCGTCGAGCTGCAAGGCACCGCCGAAGCCGCGCCCTTCGACCGTCACGACCTCGAGACGCTGCTCGCGCTCGCCGAGAACGGCATCCAAAGCCTCTTCGCACTGCAAAGCGCCTCGCTCGACGCCGCGTTGGCGGTTCATGCCGATTGACGATCGGCTGCGCACGTTGGCGGAGCGCATCGGCGCCTTCCATATCACCGATCGGGCGATGAAGCGCGCGCAGAGCGCCATGGAGAGTTCGCTCCGCGAGGGCGCCGTCGCGGACGAAACGCGCAGCGCGTACCTGGCGGCGGCTCGGCGCTACTTCGGCGAGTTTGCGACCGAGGCGCGCGCCCGTCTACGCGACGTCGATCGACGTCTCGAGCAAGCCAATCAAGTGACGTTCAATCTGACCGCCGAGCGCGGCGTCGCGGTCAAGCGAATCGAGGCAACCCAGTCGGTTCTGCAGAGCATCGAGGTTTTGCGAGAGACGCCGTGAGACTGCTCGACCGCGTCGGCCAGGCGACGACGAACTTCTTCGAATATGCCGGTGGCTTGACGATCCTGTCGGCCGAGACCGTCGGCTTCATGGCACGA
>JASHPI010000052.1 GCA_030038215.1 Vulcanimicrobiota bacterium
AGCGGCGGATCGCCGGCATCGGCAACATCTATGCCTGCGAGGCGCTCTGGGAGGCTCGGGTCCGTCCGAGCCGGCCCGCGCTGGCGTTGACTGGACCGGCGACCGGCCGGTTACATCGCGCCATAGTCGACGTTTTAGAACGCGCGATCGACATGCGCGGGAGCAGCGTCGACGATTACGTGGATGCCGATGGGCTCCGAGGCGGATTCCAAAACGCCCTCCGCGTCTACGGCAGACTCGGCCGGCCATGCCTGCGTTGCGGCAGCAAAATCGTGCGAACGGTGCTCGCGCAACGTGGAACCTGGTGGTGCCGTCGATGCCAACGCTAAAAAAATACAAAGGTAGGAAATAGGTTATCTCTACGACTGAAATCGCTCCGGCAAATTACGAAGAAGATCAACTCGCGCTCGAACAGCGCCTCTACGAAGAATCGCTCAAGGTCCTCGACGAGGGCCAAGTGCTTAACGGCACGATCGTCCAAAAGGATAAGGACGAGCTCCTGGTAGACGTCGGCGGAAAGTCCGAAGGCGTGCTTCCGTTCCGCGAGCTATCGCTCGCGGTCGATCCGAAATTACTCAAGGTCGGCGACACCGTCGAGGTGATGGTGCATCGCATCGACGAGATGGACGGAACGCTCTTTCTCTCCGAGCGCCGGGCCCGCGCGCTCAAGACCTGGGAAAAGGTTATCGAAGCGCACAATCGCGACGAAGTGATCGAAGCGACCGTCACGCAGGTCGTCAAGGGCGGCGTCCTGGTGGATCTCGGAATGCGCGGCTTCGTACCCGCTTCGCAAATCCGCCGCCAACCCGTCGGCAATCTCGACGAGCTCGTGGGTCAGCACCTTCGACTAAAGGTCATCGACCTCGATCATCGGCGGCACCGCGTGGTGCTTTCGCAGCGTCTGGTTCTCGAGGAAGAGCTCCAAGCGAAGAAACAGGAGCTGCTCGACACGCTCGAGGTTGGGCAAATTCGCGAGGGCGTCGTGGTCCGGCTAGCCGATTTCGGCGCGTTCGTCGATCTCGGCGGCATCGATGGGTTGATTCATAACAGCGAACTCTCCTACGCGCGCATAAAGCACCCGTCGGAAGTCGTGAAGATCGGTGACGTCGTGCAAGTCGAGATCATGAAGTTCGACCCGGAGGCCAAGAAGGTCAGCCTCTCGCTCAAGCACACGCTGCCCGATCCTTGGGATCAGTACGCCGACCGCCTCTATGAAACGAACAAGCTCCCGGCGCAAGTCGTGAAGGTCACGCCGAACTACCTGCTCGTCGAGGTGATTCCCGGGATTCTCGCGATGGTGCCCAAGGGCGAGTTCGATGCATCGGCGCAGTTCAGCGCCGGGCAAGAGGCCGAGGTTACGCTGCTGACGATCAATCACGCGACGCGGCGCATCACGGCGTCGATACAGCACGTCGCCGACGTTCCACCGGAAGAGATCGAAAAATACGCCGTCGAGGAGATGGACGTCGTCGAGCCTACCGCGGACGAGAGCGCGGAGCCGAATCCCGAGTCGTAGGTTTCCCCAATGCCCATGCGCGTTGGCTTGACCGGCGGCATCGGCGCGGGGAAGAGCGCGGTTGCGGCGATTTTCGCCGATCTCGGCGCTTTCATCGTCGACACCGACGAGCTCGCCAGGGAGGCCGTTGCGCCCAATAGCGACGGTCTCTTGGAGATCGCGCGCGCCTGGCCGCAGGTGGTACGCTCGAGCATGCTCGATCGCGCCACGTTGGCCGAGATCGTCTTCAACGATCCCGCGGCTCGCGAGCGGCTCAACGCCATCCTTCATCCGCACATCCGTCGCCTCGCAATGGAGCGCGAGGCGCTCGCCAAGCCGGGCCAATTGATCGTCCACGTGGTCCCGTTGCTCTTCGAAACGGGCTACGATCGGCTCGTTGCAAGGTCGGTGCTGGTCGTCGCACCGCTCGAGCAGCGCATCGGGCGCCTCGTGGAACGCGACCGCACCGACGAAGGGCGCGTGCGCGCGCGCATGGCGACGCAGATCGAACCGGAGGCGGCGCGCGAGCGCGCCGATTTCATCATCGAAAACGACGGGAACCTGGAACATCTGCGCGAGCGCACTGCTATGATCTACGAGCAGCTGTCACGCGAGGCGAGCGTCGAGCGTTGAATCGGTGACGCGCGCGCTTCCCCAGTGGCGGTGCCCCAGCCGCGGGTGCCGAGAGCCCCCCGAGCGCGACCGCAGGAGCAACATCGATGGCAATTTTGGGAATGAACGAGGATGAGGCTGCTGTTGCGCTCGGACCAAGCGGGCATTTTCTCAGCAAATCCTGAGTTTACCGAGCGGTTGTATGGGAAAAGAGTACTCGGTACCTTACCAGCAAGAGAGGATCTGTTCGATATGGCACAAGACGCAGGACAAGCCGGTGGAATGAGCGTCCGCGAAGCAGGACGTCGTGGGGGCGAGCGCGTGAAAGCGAAGTACGGCTCGGAGTTTTACGAAGAGATTGGCCGCAAAGGCGGTGAAGCGACCAAGAGTAAGTACGGCCCCTCATTCTATGAAGTGATCGGCCAAAAGGGCGGTCAACGCCCGAAGCGCAAAACGGCCGCGTCGTAGCAACTGAATGAAATAATCCAAGGGGACCGATGGCCCAAAAACCCAATGATGCGACCAAGCGCGAGATGTCCGTGCGCGAGGCCGGTAAAAAAGGCGGAGATACGGTTCGCGACCGCTACGGCTCGACGTTCTATGAGGACATCGGTCGCAAAGGCGGAAAAGCGACGCGCGATCGGCATGGCGTAGAGTTCTACGAGTCCATCGGTCAGAAGGGCGGCAAGGTCGTCAAGGAGCGATACGGCTCGGATTTCTATGAAGAGATCGGGCACAAGGGCGGTCAAAAGGTCAAGAAGTTGATCGCCGAGGCGAAGAAAAAACTCGGCGAAGGAAGCTAACGCGTTAGCGGATATCCACGTTTCCGTTCAGCTTTCCCATATGAATTGTGTTGGCGTCGAAGTCGACGGTGATGCCGTCGACTCGCAGCGTTTGGCCGCCGAAATGAACGTAGCTTGGGTGTGACATTCGCAGCAGCTTCGCGTCGTTCGTCCAGGTGACGAAGTCGGTATCGAAGGCGCGATGCTGCGGATCGTCGATGCGCTCGACGTGAACCTTTCCAATCGCGGTGAAGTCGAGCGATCCAATGTCGAGTTGCACGTGCTGCGCCGAGATGCGCAGATACGGTTTTCCCTTGCGATAGACGATACCGTTGCGCACGCCGTCGACGCTTCCGGTCATGCCGTCGGGAGAGAGATGCGCGCGATCGTAATCGAAGCTCCACGATTTCGTCGAGATGTGATTGTTGACCACGTGACCGCCGCGAAGGTCGGCCGGCATTTGGTTCGGCGGCGATGGGGGCACACCGCCGCCGGCCAAGAAGATCTCGACGATCACGTAAACCCCGAACAGAAGGCCGGCGACGATCCCGATGCGCCGCCAGGGCAGGCGTTTATACCACATCCTGCTGCTTTCGGCGCCCCGCGATCAGGAGCGCGGCGTATCCAATCGCGAGGAGTGCGGCGACCGGCGTCGGGCCGATTCGCGCAAAGAGCGTCGGCACTCGAGGGCCGACCGCTCCGGTGACGATCGTCTGCTGCCCCAGCCGGCTGCGCGCCACCCAGCGTCCGTCGGGCGCGATAATGCCGCTGATCCCGGTCGCGGCCGCGCGTATCACGTAGGCGCCGTTCTCGATTGCGCGCAGCTGCGCGATCTGGGCGTGCATGTACGGTCCCGAGGTTTCCCCGAACCACGCATCATCGGTGCTGACCACCAACAGTTGCGCTCCTCTGCGTACCTGCGCGTGAGCGAGGTCCGCGAACGCGGACTCCCAGCAGATCAGCGGCGCAATCGGTAGCGCGGTCGTGGGATAGACGCCCGCGACTCTTCCGGCCGAGAGGCCGCCGTTGAGCGCGGCTACGTACGGCAGCCATGCCAGGAACGGCCGTCCCGGAAATGATTCGGCAAACGGCACCAGCTGACGTTTGCGGTAGACCGAAAAGCCGCCGTTAGGTGAGAAGATGTAGAGCGCGTTGTAAAACCTATCGCGCGCCGCGTAGATACTGCCGGCAACGATCGTCGCATGGACTTCGCGCGCAAGATCTTCAAAGCGCGCCAATAGCTCCGGGTCGGAATTGAGCTCCGTCGTGATGACCGTTTCGGGCCAGACGACCAAGCGTGGACCGGCGGCGCTTGCGGCACGAGTCATCGCGGTGTAACGGCGCTCGGCAAGCAGAAGCGAATTCCATTTGAGCGACTGCGCGATGTTGCCTTGAATGGCCGCGACCGTTATGGTAGGCTGCGGCAGGCGGCGCGCCGGCCACGCGATCCACGCCGCGACGAGCAGAACCGCGATCGCGATCGCGCAGGTCGCCAACGGCCGCCACGTCTTTCGGCGCAGCGCGTCGGCAAGATATGCGCCGAACGCACAGAGCACGAACGTAATTCCATACGTGCCGGCGTAGGCGGCGATGACGCGAAGCGGCGAATCTGCTTGCGAGTATCCGAGCTGGCCGAACGGTGCCGCGAGAACGCCCACCGAACGCAGCCATTCACAGAACGTAAACGCCGCGGCCGCGGCCAGCGGTGCGAGATCGGGACGCATCTGCCGATACGCGATCGCGGCGAGCAGACCGGCGAGCGCGATAAAGGGCGCTTCGATTAATGCGGGACCGAGTGCGAGAAATGGGCCGAAGGCACCGATGTACCGTCCAACCGTATGCCCTACCCACGCGAAGTCCAGCGCGAAGAAAATCAGTCCCGCAAACCAGCCGATCAGCAGGGCTTTTTTCCAGGAGGAACCCTGCCAAATCCAGAACAGAGCCGCTGTTCCGAATGGGACGAGCCACGCGGCACCAAGCTTGGGAAATGCTGAGGCCAAAGCAACAGCTGCACACGCGGCGATCCCGGCGTCGCGCAGCGACAGCGAGGAGACCATGATTCGCAGATTGACTTTCGGCTTCGTACTCGTAACGGCGTTCATCGTTGCGGCCTGCGGCCGTCAGGTGACACCGAATCCTCCCGGCATCGGAGCCGGTGGTGCACCTGTTGGCTACATGGCGGTCTATTTTGACGTAGCCTCCCCATTCAACTTCTCGAACTACCAATACATGTTCGTCTTCAACACCAGCGGCAG
>JASHPI010000053.1 GCA_030038215.1 Vulcanimicrobiota bacterium
ATCGCGCCCACATCGAACGCGGCGTAGATCGGAAGGTCGTTGGTGTACTTGATGCGACCGCAGCGCAATGGTGATCGCATGGTCATGCTTCGACAGGCTCAGCATGACACTGGGAGGGCGAGGGTGTCCAGTCCCAGGCAAACTCTTGATACGTGGAGTTGCGGCGGACCGGAACGTAGCCGGCCTCTTCGATCAACCGGCGAAACTCGCGATCGTCGACGTACTGCCCCGAGCGCGTTCCGGCCGCGTGGTAGATCATCTCCTCGTCGGTCGAACCGTGCGTGCCGTCCATGTCGTCGGCGCCGAAGTGCAAGGCCACCTGGCAGACCTTCAGCCCCTGAATCATCCAGTAGGCCTTGATGTGATCGAAGTTGTTCAGCATGAGACGCGCGACGGCGAAGGTGCGGATATCGTCTAGTCCGGTCGTCCAGCCGCAGTAGGAGAGCTCGTTGCCGTCGGGATGAAACGCGAGCGGAATGAAGGCATTGTAGCCGGGCGAGCGCTCTTGCGACTCACGCAGCCGGATCAAATGGTCGACGCGTTCCTCGAGCGATTCGATATGGCCGTAGAGCATCGTTGCGTTGCTCGCGATGCCCTGGCGGTGCAGCTCCTCGTGAATCGCGAGCCAGTTCTCGGTCGAAACCTTGTTCGGGCAGATCTTCGAGCGCGTCCGGTCGGCGAAGATCTCGGCGGCGCCGCCGTTGACGTTCTGCAGGCCGGCTTCTTTCAGCGCCGCGATGATCTGCGGGAACGAGAGCCGGTGACGTTTGGCCATGTACTCGATCTCGGCGGCGGTGAAGAGCGAGAGCTGCACGTACGGAAGGTCGTTCTTAAAACGGCGCATGAGCGGCAGCCAATAGTCGAGCGAGAGTTGACGCGGATCGTGCCCGCCCACGATGTGCAGCTGATTGAAGTTCGTTCCGGTCTCCGTTGCTTTGGCGAAGACCTGATCGGCGGTCATGCGAAAGACGCGCTCGGGCTCCTTGAACTCATCGGCCGCGAACGAACAGAAGGTACATCCGGCGAAACAGACGTTCGTCGAGTTGATGTAGCGGTTCAGGACGTAGAAAACTTTCTTTCCGCTCTTGCGCTCCTTCTGCCGGCGCGCGATGCGCCCGAGGTTGTGGAGATCGGGAGTCCGGTAGAGCGCCAGGCCGTCTTCCATCGAGAGCGGGATGCCGGAATCGACCTTGCGTTCGATTTCGGCGAGCGCGGAGTCCAGGTAAGCCATCGGCTAACCCTATTCTGCCGGTGGGTACGGGCGCCCCGCAGGCGGCCTCAAGAGGTTGAACGGCACGATGGCCACGCCGGCCGAAACGATCGCAAGCGCAAAGAGGGCGCCGCCGGCGAGATCGGTGACGTAGTGGGCGCCCAGGGCGAGGCGCGACCAGCAAATTGCGGTTGCGAAGAGCAAAAGCAAGCCAGCCCCAATCGCGCGGGTCCGACGCGGCAGCTCCGAAACCGCTAGCATGAAGGCCCAGAGCGCGTAAAAACCCGTTGCAATCGCGGCGTGCGAGCTTGGATAGGAGTAAGAGCTCTCGTGCTTGACGACCCAGTCCAGCCGCCGCGGCCGCGCGAAGACGTGCTGCAGCACATCCACGCCCCGCCAGCAGAGCAGCAGAACGACGATACTAAAGAAGATGCGCGCACGCCACGCCGGGAATCGCCAAGCCAGCACCAGCAGTACCACGCAGAGCGGCACCAGGACCTGGATGTAGCACGACCAGGTGATCCACCATGCGACTAAAGCCGAATGGTTCACCAGCGCGCGCTCGAGCTCGACCAAGACCGCCGGCTCACCGTTACGCACGACCGAGAATCCGAGCCACGCGCAGAGTGCGGCGCTAGCGAGAGCGACAAAGCCCCAGCGCTCCCGGCGCTCCACCGCTTCGTTGCGGCGAATCATCGAGGTGCGATCTCCTTGCGGTAGTAGACGACACGTTCGGTCTCTGCGAAGCCGAGCGCCTCATGCACCCGCTGCGAATCGACGTAATCGATGAGCGTGTCGGAGGCAAACTCCGAGCAGCCGCGCTCGGCCGCCCACGCTTCGACCTCCTCGCACAGGCGCCGGGCGATCCGCTGCCGGCGCCACTCCGGCTCGACGAAAATGCCTTCGAGGAAGGCGACCGGCGATGTCGAGCAACCGTTGACGTAATCGCGGCGCAGCGTCGCCTCGGCGAACGCGACGATCGCGCCGCGGTCCGCTCGGCCAATCAGCACCAGCGACTCTTTGGACGCCAGCAGCTCGTCACTCGCGGCGCGCAAATCCGCGTCGCTTGCCTCAGGCCACAGCCTCTTTCGCAGCGCGATCCATGCCTTCGCATCTGCGGGCGCGCAACGTTCGATGCGGACCTCCGCCAACGGACTCAGGTTCCGGAGGCAAACAGGTCTTGCTGGCCGTCCCCGTCTTTACCCAAGCGCGGCGCCATCAGCTCGAGCTCGGGGAGGCCGATCAGAATCTTCCGCGGCTTGGTGCCTTCGTGGTGCCCGACCACTTTGAACTCTTCGAGCTGTTTCATCAGACGCACGGCGCGCGGATGGCCGATCGCAAACTGCGATTGCAACTGCGCGGTCGATGCATAGTTCGTTTCGATGATAAACTTCGCCGCCTCGTAACAGAGCGGATCGATCTCTCGACGCCCCGCGTCCTCGTCGCTGACCGGCACGACCTCGACGTCGAGCAGATTCTCGGGGCGCGCCTGGCGCGCCCAGAAATCGACCAGCCGGTTCACCTCGGTTCCGGTAATGAAGGCGCCCTGCGCGCGTATCGGCTTGGGCGCGTCGATCGGCAGATAGAGCATGTCGCCGCGTCCCAGCAGGCGCTCCGCGCCGTTGAGATCGAGAATCACCCGCGAGTCGGCCTGCGAGCTGACGGCAAAAGCGATGCGCGAGGGGATATTGGCTTTGATCAATCCCGTGATGACGTCCACCGAGGGGCGCTGCGTCGCCACCAACAGATGAATGCCCGTCGCCCGGCCGAGCTGCGCCAGACGCATGATGGTCGTTTCGACGCGTGCCGGAGCGACGAGCATGAGATCCGCCAGCTCGTCGATGACGATGACGACGTATGGAAGCCGCTCGTCAGGATATTTCAGGTTGTACTCTTCGATCTTGCGAACGCCGGCTTTGGCAAAGCGCTCGTAACGCGACTCCATCTCTTTGGTCATCTCGAAGAGCGCGCCGGCAGCCAGGCGCGGATCGGCGATGACGTCCTTGATGAGGTGCGGTATGCCGTTAAAAACGGTCAGCTCGACTCGTTTTGGATCGATCATCAACATCTGCACCTGATCGGGCGTGGCGCTCACTAGCAGCGAGGCGATGATCGCGTTGAGGCAGACCGATTTTCCGGATCCCGTGGCGCCCGCGACCAGCAGGTGCGGCATCGCGCACAGATCGCCGAAGACCGGCCGGCCGGTGATATCTTTGCCGAGCGCCATCCAAAGCGGTGGGACTTGGCCGCGATTCGGAAGCGCGTCGAGAATCTCGCGAATCGCGACGACCGATACGGTTTGATTCGGCACCTCGATGCCGACCGCGGACTTGCCGGGGATCGGCGCCTCGATGCGCACGCTAATCGCGGCAAGCGCGAGCGCGAGGTCATCGGCCAGCGATGCGATCCGCGCGATTTTTACGCCGCGCTCGGGACGCAGCTCGTAGCGCGTGACCGAGGGGCCGCGTTCGGCATGCACGACCTTTGCACCGACGCCGAAACTGGCCAGCGTATCCTCTAAGATGTGCGCGCGGTTCGAGTCGTCGACCGCCTGCGTCGGCGGCGGATCGAAGATCGCGAGGTCGGGAAGGCGATACGTTTTGGTGAGCGAGACGCTTTCGGGCGATTCGTAATCGCCGGTCACAACCGGCTCTTCAGCCGGCTCGGTAGGCGTTTGCGCACGTGTTTGCAGAGGCGCCTCGGCCACGCGCGGGACCGGAACGATTGGCGCCGGCGGCGCGACCGCTTCGGTCGGGGCCGTGCGCTCTTGGGCCGGAGCATCGACCTGCTCGGGAAATGCGAAGGCTTCGCGCAGCGACGCGTGACCGCGCGGCAGGGCCGCCCGCAGCTCCGCCAGTTTCGGCAGTTGCGGAACGCGCAGTTTGCCGAACATCAGAATGACACGGCCGATCAGCTGCTTGAGGCTCGCGTTGGTGAGCCAGAGCGTCAAGGCTAATGCCGCGACGACGATCACGATCCACGCGCCGGCCGGACCGACCAAACCGCGCAGCGCCGACCACATCGCCGAACCGATCATGCCGCCCCGCCGTTCGCCGCCGGCGCCGAGCGCGGCATCCAGGATCAAGAAATAGGCGAGGGCAGTGCTTCCGAACGCGACGATCATTCGCGGCACGTTGACTTCCAAGAAGACGATCGCACCGAAGAGCAGGATCAGTACCGGGAAAAGCGGTGCCGCGCCTCCAAACAGTCGGCGCAGCATTTCGGCGGACCCAGTCCCGATGCTGCCGGCATGGTGCGGAAGCGCGAGGGCGATGCCGCAGAGCACGGCGAGTGCGATGGCGGCGATCCCGACGATCTCGAGGTTGAGCCGGTTCCTCGCCCTGCGTCTGCGCTCGGAACGCGCGCGTGCCATGGACGCTATCTCTTCTTCATCATACGGGGAGTTCATTTTGGCCACGCCGACGCTCGTCGTCCTCGAAGGCGACCAGACCGGACAGGAGCTGCTGCTCGAAGCGCTGCGGGTGCTCGAGCCATCGGTGATCGGCTTCGAGCTCGCCTTCGATCGCTACGATCTCTCGCTAGAAAACCGGCGCGCCACGCGCAATCGCGTCGTGTACGATGCGGCCGGTGCCGTCAAGCGCCATCACCTTGGGCTGAAAGCCGCCACCATCACGCCCGAACGCAAGGACGACGTCGGGTCGCCCAATCGAATTCTGCGCGAAGCGATCGGCGGGCGCGTGATCGTGCGCACCGGGCGCAAGCTGCCGCGCGTGCGCCCTGTCGCAGGCATTCACGCGCCGATCAGCGTGGTGCGCATGGCCGTCGGCGACGCCTACGGCGCGAAAGAATGGCGCGAGGGCGAGGGTCTCGAGGAAGTTGCCTACCGCACCGAGCGCATCGAGCGCAGCGTTTGCCGCGTCGTCGCCGAGTATGCGTTCGTTCACGCCGAGAAGATGGGCGCGACGGTCTTCGGCGGTCCGAAGTATACCGTCAGCCCCATCTACGAAGGCATGCTCAAGGAGGAAATGGATGCAGCCGCGCAGCGGCATCCTGCGATTCCGTACGATCCGCAGCTGATCGACGCGACCTACGCGCTCTTGCTATCGAGTGCCGGCGATACGCCGCTCGTAATTCCCTCGCTCAACCGCGATGGCGATTGCCTCTCCGATATGGTGATCCAGCTCTTCGGCTCGATCGCGGGCGCCGAGTCGCTGCTCCTCGCCTTCCCCTCGGATTCGCTGCTTCCGTCGGCGGTGATGGCTGAGGCGCCGCACGGCACCGCGCCGCTGCTGCAAGGAAGGAACGTCGCCAATCCGCTGGCCATGATCCTCGCCGCCGCAGCAGTGCTCTCCTACGTTGACGACGCCCGCGCGCACGAAGCATCGCGCGCGATTCGACACGCCGCGCTCGAAGCGGTGCGCGACGGCATCGCCACCGCCGACCTGGGCGGCAATGCCACGACCACCGAGTTTACGGATGCCGTTATCGAGCGGGTCAGACCTCCATTACGACCGGGATGACGACCGGGCGGCGTTTGGTGCGGGCATGCACCGCGCGCGACAGGGCGCTGCGTATGTGCTCCTTCATCGTATTGACGTCGCGCATCGCATCGACCGAGACGTCCTCGATCGTCGCGCGCAGCTCGGCGCGCAGCTCGTCGAGCACGCCGTCGGCTTCAGGAATGTAAAAGACGCCTTTGGAGATCAAGTCCGGTCCGGCGATGACGCGCGCTTCTTCGCTGTCGATCGCCAAGACCACCATCATGATGCCGTCGTTGGAAAGCGCCTTGCGATCGCGCAAGACCGCTTCGCCGACGTCGCCGATACCCGAGCCGTCCACGAACACGTGCCCGCCGTACGTCTTCCCCACCTTGTCGCCGTACTCGTGGGTGAACTCCAGCACGTCGCCGTTTTCCACCACGAAGACGTTGCCGGGTTCGACCCCGGTCTGCACCGCGAGGCGCCCGTGCTGCGCCAGCATCCGGTACTCCCCGTGGATCGGCACGAAAAACTCCGGCCGCACCAGGTTGAGCATCAACAGCAGCTCTTCTTGGGAGGCGTGGCCGGAGACGTGCGAGCGGCCGTCGGTTCCGTGGATGACGATTGCGCCGAGCTTGACGAGATTGTTGATCGTCTTGTGAACGCTCTTTTCGTTGCCGGGAATCGGCGTCGCACTGATGACGACGGTGTCGCCCGGAACGATGCGGAACTGCTTGTAGTCGCGCACCGACATGCGCGTGAGCCCGCTCATCGGCTCGCCCTGCGAGCCGGTCGTCATCACCACGATGCGCTCGGGCGGATATTCGTCGACCTCTTCGCTTCGGATCACCGTCTCGGGCGGAATCTTCAGGTACCCGAGCTCACCGGCGAAATGCACGACGTTGCGCATCGAACGCCCCAGAAAGGCAATCTTGCGATTGAAGCGGACCGCGTGATCGACGGTTTGTTGAATCCGCGGAACGTTCGACGCGAAAGACGCGACGACGATGCGTCCCTTCGCGTGTGAAAAGATCGTCGTGAACGCCTCGCCGACGATTCGCTCCGAGAGCGTGTGCCCCGGCCGTTCAGCGTTGGTCGAATCGGAGAGCATGCAGAGCACGCCTTCGTCGCCGATGCGCGCGATGCGGGCGAAGTCGGCCGGCTTGCCGTCGATCGGCGTCTGATCGAACTTGAAATCTCCGCTGTGGAAGATCGTGCCGACCGGCGTGCGTAGCGCGATCGCGCAGGCGCCCGAGACCGAGTGATTAACGTGGATGAACTCGGCCTCGATCGATCCGAATCGCACCCGATCGCCCGGCTGCACCTGCGAGAACTCGCTATCAGCAAGCTGCTGCTCGCGCGATTTCGCTTTGATCAGCGCGACCGTCAGCGGCGTCGCGACGATCGGCACCTCTGCGAACTCGCGCGCAAAGTAGGGAATGCCGCCGATGTGGTCCTCGTGACCATGCGTGACCAGCAGCGCCCGCAGCTTGCCGGCGCGCTCGCGCACGTAGGTGAAGTCGTTGATGACGATGTCGACGCCGTACATCTCGTCGTCGGGAAACATCAGGCCGCAGTCGACGACGACCAGGTCGTCGTTGGTCTCGATCACGGTCATGTTGCGGCCGATCTCGCCGCAGCCGCCGAGCGGAACGATCCGAACGTAGGGTTCGGCGGGCGGCGGCGCCACCGTCAGGCTATCGGAGCTCACGTGCGGTGCTTTCCCACCGCGCCCTTGCTCCCCCGCGCCTCCGTCGTGAATTGCGCACGGAGGTGCTTGCGATGCAGCTGCTCGTGCTCTTGGCAATGGCGTTGTGGGCTATGACGGCCGGCCCCACGCCGCACCCCTCCCCGCATCCGTCGGCGCATCCCTCGCCGGCGGCGACGCCGCTCGCGCCCGAGGAGCTCTACTCGCGCCGAGCGCTGCGTCGCGCGCGGCTGCTGATCCAGATGCGCATGCTGCAGCTACGCGACGAGCGGCTCGAGTGCGTGCGCGAGGCGATCCTGCGCCGCCTTCCAGCCGATCTTCGGCCTGACAAGCCCACGACGGTGACCTGCAAAGAGTAGTCCCCGCGCTCGCGAACCGGGCGCTCGCGCCCCGCACGTTGAAGAGAACGTCTCATGAAGACGGTCATCGATATCATCGTTGCGCCTAAAGATGCCTTCGAATCGCTGCGTGAGAATCCGGTCTGGGGCTGGACGCTGCTGGCTACGGTCGTCTTGATGATCATCGGTTATTTCCTGCAGCTGCCGGCTACCGAACATGCGTCGTACGGGACCATGCAGCATGCGTTGGCGACCAGTTCGCTCTACTCAACGATGACCGACGAGCAGAAGGCGCGGGT
>JASHPI010000054.1 GCA_030038215.1 Vulcanimicrobiota bacterium
CCACGTACTTCACGCCGTTGACCGGATGGCACGCTTCGTTGGCGGCGATCGCCATCGTCGCCATCGCGCTCTTCACGGCGATCAACGCCTTAGGCGTGCGAACGGGTGCGACCACGCAGAACCTCTTCATGATCGTGAAGATCCTGGCGATCGGCGGCTTCATCGCCGTCGGCTTCTTCGCCGGACATGCGCCGGCCGCGAGCCCGGCCATCGCGACGCTCGGCAGCGGTACCATCGCGGCGATGGGTCTGGCGCTGGTGCCCGTGCTCTTCTCGTACAGTGGCTGGCAAACGTCGAGCTTCATGTCGGCAGAACTGAAAGAACCGGAGAAGACGCTGCCCCGCGGCATGCTCGCCGGCGTCCTCAGCGTGGTTGTCCTTTACCTTGCGGTCAATCTCGTGTGTCTGCGCGTGCTTGGCGTGCAGGGGCTCGCGGCCACGATGACGCCCGCCTCAGCGATCGCCCAACTGGCCTTCGGGCCGATCGGCCTGCGCATCATGGCGATCGTCATCGCACTCTCGACGCTCGGCTTTTTGAGCAACCAAATCCTCACCTCGCCGCGCGTCTATTTTCAGATGGCCGCCGACGGTACGTTCTTCAAACAATTGGCCTGGGTGAATCCGCGCACGCACGCGCCGGTGGTCGCCATCGGGCTGCAAGGTCTGGTCGCGGTCGCGATCGCGCTCTCGGGCAGCTACGATCAAATCTTGAACTACGTGACGTGCGTGGATTACGTCTTCTTCGGTCTTGCGGCCATCGCGTTGATCGTCTTTCGCAATCGCGACGCGCGCGACGCCGGCGCGCGCCGGCCGATCTTTCACATGCCGGGACACCCCTGGACGACGCTGCTTTTTCTGGTCGTGGCCTGGGGCGTGGTCGGGGACGTGCTCGTCAAGTCACCGGTCGACACGTCGATCGGTCTGGGCATCCTGCTCTCCGGCTGGCCGGTCTACGCACTCTTCGCCTGGCGCCGTTCGCCATCTGTCGAACTCGAACGGCCTTGAATTCACCGCCCGTCGGATGCGGCGACGGGCAAAATCCGGTAGCGTTCGTTTATGGATCGATTGAGCGCGGGCGACACCGCCTGGGTACTCGGCAGCGCCGCGCTGGTGATGTTGATGACGCCGGCGCTGGGTTTTTTCTACGGCGGCCTGGTGCGGCGAAAGAACGTGCTCTCGACGTTAATGCACAGTTTCTTCGCGCTTTGTGTCGTCTCGGTGCAATGGGTGCTGTGGGGCTATACGTTCGCCTTCGGGCCCGATTGGCACGGCGTGATAGGATCGCCCGCCTGGATCGGTTTCGCGCATGTCGGCGCGGCGCCGAGTCCCGACTATGCACCGACCGTCCCACACGCCGCGTACGCGCTCTTCCAAATGATGTTCGCAGTGATTACGCCGGCGCTGATTACGGGTGCGTTTGCGGAACGCAAGCGCTTCGGCGCCTTTGCGCTCTTTACAGTGCTCTGGGCGACCGTGGTCTACGATCCGATCGCGCATTGGGTCTGGGGTCACGGAGGCTGGCTGGCCAAGCTCGGCGCGCTCGATTTTGCCGGCGGCACGGTCGTGCACGTTTCGTCGGGCGTCGCGGCATTGGTCGCTGCGTGGGTGCTGGGTCGCCGCATTCCGCAAGACGAGGCGCACGAGCCTCACGATCGCACGATGATGCTCCTCGGCGCCTCGCTGGTCTGGTTCGGATGGTTCGGCTTCAATGCGGGCAGCGCGCTCGCAGCCAACGGGCTCGCTGCCATCGCGTTCGTCAACACCAACGTTGCTGCCGCTACGGGCGCCTTGACGTGGATGACGATTGCCTGGTATCGCGAGGGCGCGCCGAGCAGCATCGGCGCGGCCGCCGGCGCCGTCGCAGGTCTGGTCGCAATCACGCCGGCCGCCGGTTTCGTGACGCCGCTTGCAGCGATCGTCATCGGCGGCGCGGCCGGTGCTGCGTGCTATTATGCCGTGCGGCTGCGGGAACGGATGCGCGTCGATGATGCGCTCGACGTCTTCCCGGTGCACGGCATCGGCGGTGCGGTCGGCGCCCTGCTCACCGGAGTCTTTGCAACCACGGCGATAAATGCCGCTGCATCGAATGGTCTCGCCTACGGCAATCCGCGCCAATTGGGGATCCAGGCGCTAGCCGTTGCGGCATCGTGGATCTACTCCGCGCTCATGACCTACGCGATTCTCAAGCTGGTGATGCTGGTCGTGCCGCTACGGGTGAGCGAGCAGGAGGAGCGCCTCGGGCTCGACATCACCCAGCACGCTGAAGTCGCCTACACGGCGTGATTACGGGACGGATTTCACCCTAGCCACGAAGCTAAAGAACTGCCGGTTGATCGTGGCCGTGCCGGAGATCTCGGCATCCTCGGCGAGCGTGCCTCTCACCGTGAAGTTAGCGGGCGCCTGGAAGATGAGGTGAATCTGCCCGTGGCTCACGCCGCCGCTGACCAAGACGGTGCGACCGTTGAGCGGGTCAGGTCGAACCGAATTCGCGACATAGGTGCCGCTGATGATCCCGTGATTGAATCTGAGCGTCATCGTTCCGGTAAAGGGCACGCCCCTCCGTCCGAACTGAGGCTGATACGCGGCCACGTAGGTCGCGCTCCAGACCGGGGAATGAACGAGAACCGAAACCGCCGCGAAGACCGGGAGCGCCGGCGCCGCGAGTAAGAGCGCGAGCGCGGCAGTGCGATAGACTTTCATCGGCAACTCCTCTTAGGCTTGCATAAGGCGTTGCCATTCGTCGCGGTCGATTCGCAGGACCTCCTCGCCGAGCGCCGCCAGCGGCGTCGTCGGCAAGCGCTCCCGGCTGCAGAGATCGCGCTCCCGGGTGTCCACGTAAAGCAGCCCGGTCACAAACTCGCCGGCGGCGCGGGTTTCGTGGATCGTCCGCAGCGCGGCGATTCCGTCGGTTGGATCGTAGTCAGCGTCGAGTTTGCGCAGCAGCACGTGCGAACCATCTTCGAGCTCGACGTCGCGTACGGTCCCAGGCTCGTAGTCGACGGTGATCTCACGACCGCCCGCGATGTAGTCGGCCGTGTGCAACACTACGTCGTGCTCCTTCACGTACGCATAACTCTTGGTCGAGCCCTCGTGATCGTTGAACGTAACGCACGGGCTGACAACGTCGAGGATCGAGGTGCCGGCGTGCGAGAACGCCGCTTGAAGCAACGGCACGAGCTGCTTGCCGTCGCCTGAGAAGGAACGCGCGACGAATGTAGCGCCGAGTTCGATCGCCAGACCGCACACGTCGATCGTCGAATACTCGTTCACCTTTCCGCCCTTTTGCGTCGACCCGACGTCCGCCGTTGCCGAGAACTGTCCTTTCGTCAAACCGTAGCAGCCGTTGTTCTCGACGATGTACGTAATATCGAGATTCCGCCGGATCATATGACAGTACTGTCCCAGTCCGATGCTGGCCGTATCACCATCCCCGCTGATGCCGAGCACTAGCAGCTCGCGGTTGGCCAACTTGGCACCGGTCGCGGCCGATGGCATACGTCCGTGCAATCCGTTGAATCCGTGGGCTTGCTCTACGAAATAGGCTGGCGTCTTCGACGAGCAGCCAATGCCGCTCATCTTGGCCAGCTTGTGCGGCTCGATGCCGTACTCGTAGAGCGCCTTGATGAGGTGATTGGTGATCGAGTTATGTCCGCAACCGGCACAGAGCGTGGTCGGCAGTCCCTTGTAGACTTCGCGGGTGAGTCCGATGATGTTGAGATTCGCAGTCATTGTTACTCCGCGACGACCGCAGGTTTGCGCTCGGCGGCAAGCAGAGGGTCGATAATGGCGTGCGCGTCGATCGGCACGCCGTTGTAGTGACGAATCGATTCCAAACGGCCGATCAAGTGCGTCGGCAGTTCGACGCGCAGGATTCCGTACAGCTGGCCGTCGCGATTCTGTTCGACGACGTAAATGCGTTCGTGACGCTTGACGAAGGTCGCGATCTCGGGCGAGAGCGGAAGCGCACGCACGCGCAGATAATCGACCTCGATCCCGGCTTCGCGTAAACGGTCGCGAGCCTCGACGACGGCATGGTGGGTCGTGCCGTAGGCGAGAATCGCGACCTTCCGCTTTTTTTCGTCAACGACCGGCGCCGGCACGGATGTCCGCGCGGTCTCGTGCTTGCGCACCAGCCGATCGAGATTTCGCTGCCAAACCTCCGGCATCTCGGAGTAACGCGCTTCTTCATCGTGACCGGTGCCACGCGTGAAAAATCCGGCATTCGGATGTTTCGTTCCGGGGAGCGTGCGGTACGCGATCCCGTCCTTGTCAACGTCGCGGTACCGGGCCCAAGACTTCATGCTACTCAGGTCGTCGGCCGCGAGCACTTTGCCGCGATCGAACGGTTCTTCAGGATACGGCAGCGGCGGCGTAAGCCATGCGTTCATGCCGAGATCGAGGTCGCTGAGCACGAAGACCGGCGTTTGGAAACGATCCGCGAGATCGAAGGCTTCCATTGCGAACTCATAGGCTTCGCGCACGGTCGCGGGCAGCAAGACGATGTGTTTGGTGTC
>JASHPI010000055.1 GCA_030038215.1 Vulcanimicrobiota bacterium
CGGTGCTGCGCGAGATTTACCGCGGCGCGAAAAGCTTGGCGCGCGACGGAGTGCTGCGTTCGGGCAACGCGGAGATCGCCGGCATCTTAGGCTTGGAGCGCGTCCGCGACCGCACGGTGGCGGCGGCCCTGCGCATCTTCGCCGATGCGCAGCTCGTCGAAATCGGCGAAGACGACGAGGGATCCTACGTTCGCTTCTTGCCGGCTGGCGCAAAAGTGGACATGGAGCGCAACGAGCGCTACGCCGAAGGCGAGGCGAATCGCGAAAGCTTCGAGATTTTCGCAAAGCTCGCGTTGAGCGCTTCCGCGCAGACGCTCGAGCGCATCATCAACCGCCCGATCTACCCCGGACGCGTCGAGCTCACCCGTTAATCGCGCTCTGCCGGATCCTGCGGATGGCGGCCGTAGGCGGGCAGATTCGTCTCGAAGAGCCGTTCGAACGATCCCGGCACCTTAACCGGAACGTACGGCAGCGGCTTTTGCGCGAAGTCGAAGCAGTCGTCGAACGCATCCGAGCGCGCGTCGCTGGTGTGCAGGCTGCGCAGACCATAGGTGCGCTCGATGAAGTGCAGGATGCTGCCGATGTAGTGAACCTTGTGCGAGATGTAGCCGCGGCGGGCATAGGGCGAGACGATGACCAGCGGAATGCGAAAGCCCGGCTCGAAATAGTCGAACGTCACCGGCTTGACGTGGTCGTACCACCCGCCCCAGTCGTCGTAGGTAAGGACGATCGCGGTGTCCTTCCAGTACCGGCTTCGTCCGACCGCGTTGAAGACGCTCGTCACCCACGTCGGACCGTTGCTGCTCGGCACGTTCTGCCCCGCATGGTCGCTATTGGCGAAGGTGCCGATCACCCATGAGACCGCCGGCAGGCTGCCGTTCTCGAGGTCGCTGAAGATCGTGGTCTCGGGCGAGATCACGTTGGCCCACTGCGCGCCGTTGAAGACGTGCGCGATCGAAGAGTAGCCGGAGACGGTGCCCTCTTTGTCGGCAGAGTCGACGTAGTAGCGCCATGAGATCCCGCCGGCCGTGAGCAGATCGCCGATGGTCCTGAAGTCAAAACAGCTCGTATAGTTGCGATTGGTCGCGCCGGTGAGAATATCGATCGCCTCTCCGGTTCCCTCGTTCGCACAGCTGCTGCCGCCCGACGGATTATCGGCCGCATACCAATCCGGATCGGCCGCGTCGATCGGGCCCGATGCGCCCGCAATAGGATAGAGATGGCCGGCGTAACTCTGCGAACGATGGTCGGCGAAGGTCGCATCGCCGAGCACGCCTTCGGCGGCCAGGTCCCAGTACGGCTGCACGTCGCTGCGCCGCGCGTAGCCGTAGGCGAAATCTTTCAAGCTGGTCGTGCCGTAGTCGAGGCTTTCTAAATCGAACCCGTTCATGCCGCCGCCGTTGTACTCAATCACCCAGTTCTCGTAGTCGTGGGAAGGATCCCAGGGCGTCATGAGCGGCAGCTCGGGCAGTTTGACGCGACGGCCATTGTGGTTGTAACCGACCGTTGCAAAGTTCGCGCCGGGATAGCCGTGAAAGATGTTATCGAAGGTCCGGTTTTCTTGCAGCACGATCACGATGTGCTTGATCGGCGTTCGGCCCGGAATAGGAGGAGGAGATGGCGACGGCGGCGGGCTCGGGCCGGCACCGCTGCCCAGCCAAACGCCGTCAAGATACTGGTCGACGTACGTGCGGGCGTACCCGTTCCCGTGCACGTCGAACTTGAGAATCACCTCGCGGTGGGCGAAGCGCCGCAGATCGTACGGGCCCCGCAAGCGCCAGCCGCGCGTGTAGTCGTCGACCCGGTAGAGCGTCTCCAGCACGGTTGCGTCGGGGCGCAGAATCTGGGCCGTCTGCCAGGCGTACTGAAGCTGGTCGTTGCTCTGCTGGTAAACGTAGAACTGCAAGGTGCCGTTCGCCGGCACCGTCACGCGTTGACAGATCGCGGCATCGCCGTCGAGCTCGGGCGCGCGGTCGCTTCCCGCGAAGGCAGAGTACTGACTACCCCGCGCTTTCGCCGAGGAGATTTGCACCGCAACGTTGCCGCATTGTTTCCAATCGCGAAGACGCTCGGCAAAGTTAGGGTTGCGAACGACATTGACGCGATCCGGCGTCGGAGCGGACGGCTGCGGCAGAAGCGATGGTGCAGCGCCTCCGCCGCAGGCTGCCAGCGCAAACGCGAGCGCGCTTGCAAACGGTAGCGCGGCGGCGGCGCGTTTCTGCACCGATCGATCTTAACTCCCCGTCAGCGACACGTCGTCAACGTACCAGTAAACGTAGGTCTTATCGTAGCCGTTGTCGTCGACGCCGAGCACGATGTCGTAGGTCTTGCCGGCGTACTTGCTGAGATCGCACGAGCCCTGCGTCCACTTCTTGCTCGTTTCGAGTTCCTTGAAGCAGGTCGCGACGATCTTTCCGCCCGACTCCAGGTCGACTTGGTCGCTGGCGTACTTGGCCTCATCGTCCGAGTCGGCGTAGTACCACCACGTCAGCTTCGCCTTGGCGGGAATTTTTACGCTCTGCTCGATGCCGAACAGGCCGTTGACGGCCGGTGGCGTGGTCGATCCCATAAAGGCCGAATACGGGCATTTATCCTTTTCCGTCTTGCTGATGACGGCTTTGCCGTACTTGGTGCCGACATTCTTCCAGGGCGCAAGTTTCCCAGTTGAAAAGCACGGATTCTTCAGAAGGTTCGTGGCCATCGGGATGCCGCGCGACTGTGCGAAGAGCGCCGGCCCTCCACTCGTCGGAGGCATGCCACTGGAACTGCAGGCTGTAATGAACAGCGCGCCGGCCGCGATGGCGCAGCCGATCGAGATGTGTCGTCGCATGAACCGATTTCCTCCCCAGAGAGACGCGTAGGATGCCGCAATCTATCGATGGCTGTGCGCGCTATCCTGCGCCTCGTTAAGAAGGTTACGGGCTCTTAATGCCACGATAAGAAAAGTCGCGCCGCTCTTTTTCAGTGCTACTGCGAAAATAAGATGAATTCGTGAACGATGAATTCGCATAGAGATGAATTTTTCAAGTCGCTGCGGTTTAAGTTGCGCTTAAACAGACGCTGCGGTAGGCAGGTCCAGAAAGTCCGGCGACGCGCTTGGCTACGGCCATCGGGGCTGCGGCGGCATTGCTAACCGGGTGCGGCGCCCTTCAGCTTGACCAGATGGCTTAAGCGGCGTTCGCGACCCTAACCGCCGTAACCTGAATCATTTTGGTCCAATCCCGGCCGTTGTCGGCAGAGATCTCGACCGTCGTTTCTTGCTTGTCAGGAGAAAGAAAGACAAAGATGGTCCGCTGGACGAGCAGCTTCCCTCCGTCGTGAATCTCGGACGAGGCGATCCACGTGTCGCCGCTCTGCGTTACGGTGTCGCGAGAGGGCGCCGAATTCTTATCGACGCTAACGTGGGTATATGTCTTTGCCGCCGGGTTGTAGCTCAGTATCGAGAGGGTGTCGTGCGGGGGATCCGTCGAGAAGTAATCGCACACCATGTAGCCGCGGTTTGGCGACCAATTGCAATCGGCGGTTCCCGAATCCGAATGAGCGCGGCTGTAGGCGGTGCCGTAAATCTGACCCGCGTAACTCCAGCGCCCTGCCCACAACCCGAGCTTTCCGGCAGGATTCGACGAACGCGACGCATCCGGAGTTGCGCCGGCCATGGCTAGAAGCGCTAAGATTGAGAGAAACGGCGCTGCAGACCGCATGAATGCCTCCTAAAGTGGCGAGCTACGTCAATAAACGCGCTGTCGCAGGCCGGTGTGACTCCGCCAGGCCCTGCGCGTCACCTTTTACGCTACCACGCGCGTCATCGCACCTTCGTCAACGTCGCGATAGAAGTCGTTGTCGGTCTCGCTCACACCATCCGATGCCCACGGATCGATCTCTCCACGGGTCGTCGGCACGTGCACAGTCGGTCCGGCTGCGTCGGAATAATCGGCGCCGTCAAACGGCTCGAAGCTCGCGCTCTCGCGGTGCGCGAGCACGAGCGAGCGCACCGTATCTGCGGCAGCCTTCGCGTCGGATCGCAGGCCGCCGCCCAGCCGCGCATCGCCGGCGAGCGTGTCGTAGAATGCAATGGCCGGACGATCGGCGCGCCAAGGCATGTCCTTGGTGGCTTCGGGGAAGCGCACCATTCCGTCGATCCCGCGAGCGTCTTCGCGAATCGCGCCGTGCGCGTCCGGAGCGCTCGCCGCGGCGGCATCGTTCAGCCGCTTGATCGCCTCTTTGGCG
>JASHPI010000056.1 GCA_030038215.1 Vulcanimicrobiota bacterium
CTGCCCGAGGATGGCAGCATCGTCGCTTGCGACGTGAACGAGGAGTACGCCGCGACCGCGCGCCGCTACTGGCTACGCGCCGGCGTCATGGGACAGATCGATCTGCGAATCGGGCCGGCGCTCGAAACGCTCGATCGTCTGGTCTCGCGCAACGTGGATCCGTTCGACCTGGCATTCGTGGATGCCGACAAAGTAAATGTCGAGAACTACTACGATCGCTGCCTGCGGCTGGTGCGACCGGGCGGCTTGATTCTCTTTGACAACGCCCTCTGGGACGGCGCGGTGATCGACCCTTCCGATAACGACGAAGCCACGCTGGCGTTACGCCGCCTCAACGCCAGGCTCCCGGACGATCGGCGCGTCGACGTCGCGCTGATCCCGCTCTGTGACGGCTTGCTTATCGCGCGCAAGCACTAAGAAGCGCCGCTTATAAGTTGGTCACTAGCACGACGAGTGCAAAGAGGCCGAGGAGGCCGATCAGCGCCGCGATGACCTCGCCCCCGGAGAATCGCGACAGGTCCGGATAGACGGCCTTCATGTCGCGCATGGCGATCCGCCGCTGAAGGACCGCCAGAAGGAGCGCGATCAGTCCCATCACGATCAGGCCCAACGAGAACATCTGCGGGCCGAGGTGCCGCTTCGTGAGCCCGTGTCCCGCTCCGCTGGGAATGCCGAAAAAGCTGTAGATTGCAAAGCCGAACGTAATCAACGAGGTCGCCGTCCGAATCCAAGCCATGAGCGTTCGCTCTTCGGCCAGCCACGTTCGATTGAAGGCGAGCTTCGTTGAGTGATCGAGATCCTCTGGCATCTCTCTTAACTACGGCTTAAGCAAGGGGTTTCCCCGCGGCCTCAGGAAGCGCCGACGCGAAAAGATGCAAGTCTTTGGGAGGCTCTGTCATGCCTGACGTGCAGCAACTCACGGCGCAAGAAGCGCACGATATTGCCGTTGATGCATACATCTACTTGTATCCGCTGATTACGATGGACTTAACCCGGCAGCAGTCCACGAACATCGAAGCGGGCAAAGAGTTCGGCAAGGGGCCGATGAACGGGTTCTCGCACATGCCGGCCTATCCGCCGGCCGATTTCAAGGGCGTCGTTCGAGCGAATTTTGACACGCTCTATTCTTCAGCGTGGCTTGACCTGACGCGTGGGCCGGTGGTCGTCTCTGCACCGGATACGAAAGGGCGGTACTATCTGCTGCCGATGATCGATATGTGGAGCGATGTGTTCGCGTCACCGGGTTGGCGCACGACCGGGACGCAGGCTGCGAACTTCGCCGTCGTACCGCCGGGCTGGAGCGGAACGCTCCCCGACGGCCTGACGCGCATCGACGCACCCACACCCTACGTGTGGATCATCGGACGCACGCGGACCGACGGTCCGGCGGATTATGCGGCCGTTCACGAGGTTCAGACCGGCTACAAGGTGACGCCGCTCGCGCAATGGGGCAAAGCACCAACGGCACCCGCTGCCGCGATCGATCCGAACGTCGACATGAAGACGCCGCCCAAGACGCAAGCTGACACAATGTCCGGCGATAAGTACTTCGCAAAGGCGGCCGAGTTGTTGAAGCTCCATCCGCCGCACATCACCGACCAGCCGATCGTCGCGCAGATGGCGCGCATCGGCATCGTGCCCGGTAGGCCGTTCGATTTCAGCGCGCTCGATCCGGTGGTCCAGCAGGCCATCGAACAGGCTCCGGCGGACGCGCAGAAAGTGATGGCCGGCTTCCTTCCGCTAATGGCCGCCGTCGTCAATGGCTGGCAGATGAACGTCAGCACGATGGGCGTGTACGGCAACTACTATGTAAAACGCGCCATCGTGGCTCAGCAAGGACTCGGCGCAAATCTGCCCGAGGATGCGATTTATCCGCTGAATCTGGCCGACAATACCGGTAAACCGCTCGACGGCGCGCAAAAATATCGGCTGCACTTCAACAAGGGCGCGTTTCCACCGGCGCGCGCGTTCTGGTCGGTCACGCTCTACGATTCGGACGGCTTTCAGGTAGCGAACGCGTTGAATCGGTTTGCCGTGAGCAGCTGGATGCCGTTCACGCTCAACGCCGACGGTTCGCTCGATCTGCTCTTCCAGCACGACGATCCGGGTTCAGAGCTCCAGGCAAATTGGCTGCCCGCGCCGAGCGGCGCGTTCAATCTCTGCATGCGCATGTATGCGCCGAAAGGCGGCGTTTTGCGCGGCGAATGGAATCCGCCGCCGGTCGAAAAGGCTTAGCGGGGCGGAGCGTAGCGCGACTGGTTGAAGCGCGCCCACGCCGAGCTGCCGTTGGAGCTGGGCCGGCTCTGCGCGGCGACCAGCGTTGAACCGGTGAGGCTCAAACAGATGCGGTGGTGCGGATAATCGACCGCCATCGCGTGCATGGTCGGTAGATTAGTCTCGATGATGCCGTTGTATCCGTCGGGCCGTTGCTGCTCGGTGCAGATCGGCATGGACGCGGAGGGAGCGCCTTGCGAGAAGCGCACGCTCGCGCTTGCGCCGCACGCAAAGCCGTCTTCAACTGCGGAAGGCCGCGCTTCGTACCCGGCACTGCTGACCAGCGGCTGGCGCAGTTGCGAACGGAGACCGTCCCAGAGCGCGCCCCCGCCGGCCATGCCGGAGTCGAGGACGATATGGCTGATCCACGTGCCGTTGATCTCGACCGTCGCAAGCGGAACGCGCGGCGAAATGTCGATCGGCAGACAGCGCAACCGGTTCAGTGCCGAAGATGCCGGGAAGAGCGTCACCAACTGCCGGTCGCGGTCGATCAACGTCGGAAAGTGCGCGAAGAAATCGTAGCCGCAGAGGGCACTGTTGCCCTTGAGGGTCGCCGAGATTAGGGCGGGAACGTCGGAGAGCGCGTGCCCGGCGACGCCGAGGCGCGGAATCCGGGTGTGTTGGTCGAGGTAGGTGCGGCCGTCCGGCGCGAGCTCGAAGGTTCCAGAACTCGCCACGAGACGCGCGCTCTGCGCGACCGCGGGCGAGACGAGCACCGCCGAACTGCCGGTGTCGAGCACACAGGGCACGCGCACGCCGTCGACCGTCACCGGGACCGTCGTCCGGGTGGCGTTCCAACCACTGGCCAGCGTCGTAGCCGTCGAGGCGGAGGCGAGCGCGGAGCCGGTAGTGTGCGCGAGCAGCGCTGCTGCGCCCACAAGAGCGAGGCCGAGAATAAACGCACCGAGTGTCGTCGACTTCATCACAGCTCGGCCGTAGCGTAGCACAAGGCGGGGGGATTCGTCTGCGCCTCTCATCAAAGTGTAAGCCTCATCGGCATGAAGGTAACGTGCGTCGGCGGCGGTCCGGCCGGTCTGTATTTCGGCATACTCGCCAAACAGCGCTTCCCGAGCTGGTCCATTACGATTCTCGAGCGCAATCGGCCGCTCGACACCTTTGGTTGGGGCGTGGTCTTTTCGGATGCGACGCTGGAGAATCTGCGGCGCGCGGACGAGGCGACGCATCGCGAGATCACTAGCGCTTTCGCCCACTGGGACGACATCGAGATCCACTTCCGCGGAGAGACGATCCGTTCGAGCGGTCACGGCTTTTGCGGCATCGCGCGCAAACGGTTGCTGGCAATCCTGCAAGAGCGCGCCGCGGAACTCGGCGTGGAGATGCGCTTTCAAACCGAGGTTGAAGACGTCGCCGCGCTGCGGGACGGCTGCGACCTGCTGATCGGAGCCGACGGCGCCAATAGCCGCGTTCGAAATGTCTACGCGGATGCGTTCTCACCGAGTCTCGATCGCCGGCGCTGCCGCTACGTCTGGCTGGGGACGACCTTACCGCTCGATGCCTTTACCTTCATCTTCGAGCCGACCGAACATGGCTGGTTTACCGTGCACGCCTATCGCTTCGACGAGGAGCTCAGCACCTTCATCGTCGAGTGTCGCGAAGAGACTTGGCGCGCGCACGGTCTGGACGGCGCAGATACCGAGGAAACGATCGCGTTCTGCGAGCGGCTCTTTGCGCCGTACCTGGGCGGCCATCGCCTGATGGCGAACAGCGCACACTTACGCGGGCGCGACTGGCTCAACTTTACGCGCGTCAGCAACGAGCGATGGGTACACGACAACGTGGCGCTGCTCGGCGATGCCGCGCACACCGCGCACTTCTCGGTGGGCTCGGGAACGAAGCTGGCGATGGAGGATGCGATCGGCCTCGCGGCGTGCCTTGGCACTCCCGGTGGGCTGGCGCAGTACGAGGCGGAGCGGCGCGTCGAGGTGCTCAAGCTGCAGAACGCGGCCCGCAACTCGACCGAGTGGTTCGAAAACGTGGCGCGGTATGCGAGCCTGCCGCCCGAACAATTTGCTTACAGCCTGCTGACGCGCAGCCAGCGTATCGGTCATGAGAATCTGCGCTTGCGCGACGCCGGCTACGTCGATGAGATGGAGCAGTGGTTCGCGGTGCGCGCGGCGCCGGGCACGCTCGGTAACGGGCGCGTGCCCGAGCGGGCGATCCCGCCCATGTTCACGCCGTTCGCGTTGCGCGGCTTAACGCTGCGCAATCGGATCGTGGTCTCGCCGATGGACATGTATAGCGCGCTCGACGGCGACCCCAACGATTTTCACTTAGTGCATCTCGGGACCCGCGCGCTGGGCGGGGCCGGTCTGGTCTTTACCGAGATGACGTGCGTGACGCGCGACGGGCGCATCTCGCCCGGCTGCACCGGCATGTACCGACCCGAGCACGTGACGGCTTGGAAGCGGATCGTCGACTTCGTCCACGAGTTTTCGGCTGCAAAGATTTGCTTGCAGCTGGGACACTCCGGCCCGAAGGGCTCGACCAAACTCATGTGGGAGGGCATGGACGCACCGCTCGACGACGGGAACTGGCCGGTCGTGGGGCCGTCTTCGATTCCGTACGCGCCGGTCAATCAAACGCCGCGCGAGCTCTCGCGCGAAGAGATGGACGCGATTCTCCAAGCGTTCGTGCGTGCCGCGCAGATGGGTTTGGAGGCCGGGTTCGACATGCTCGAGCTGCACGCTGCGCACGGATACCTGCTGTCGTCCTTCATCACGCCGCTGCGCAATCGGCGCAGTGATCGGTACGGCGGGTCGCTCGAAAATCGCCTGCGCTATCCGCTCGAGGTCTTTGCGGCGGTGCGTTCGGTCTGGCCGGCGCAGCGCCCGATCTCGGTGCGCATCTCCGCGACCGATTGGGTGGCGGGCGGCATCTCCGGCGACGATGCGGTCGAGATCGCGCGGGCCTTCAAACGCGCCGGCGCCGACCTGATCGACGTCTCGACCGGACAGACCTCGCCTGATGCCCAGCCGGTCTACGGGCGCATGTTCCAGACGCCGTATGCCGACAAAATTCGCAACGAGATCGGAATCGCGACGATGGCCGTCGGAAACATCACTGACGTGGATCAGGTCAACGCGATTTTGACCGCCGGACGCGCCGATCTGGTCGCACTCGGGCGTCCGCATCTCGCGGATCCTTTCTGGACGCTGCACGCGGCCGCGCAGCTGGGCTACCGCGAGGCGCAGTGGCCGATTCAGTATCTTCCGGGGAAAGAGCAACTCGAACGCCTGGTGACGCGCGCGCGGGAGCCGCTATCCTGAACGATCGCAGCCTGAGCGGACGACACACGCTCGTCACCGGCGGCGCCCGCGGCATCGGTCTCGCGATCGCGACCCTGTTCGCGGGTCACGGTGCGCGCGTGAGCGTGGTGAGCCGCTCGCCGCACGCGGTGCACGAGAGCGCCGGCGAGTTCTTTCGCGCCGAAGGCGACGTGACCGACGAAGAGCAGGTCGCGCGCGCGTTCGACGCCTGTCGCGCCGCCAATGGGCCGATCGAGATCCTGGTGAACAACTCCGGGATCGCCGAGTCGGCGCCCTTGATGCGTACCGGACTCGCCATGTGGGATCGCATTCTGGCGACCAACGTCACCGGGACCTTTCTCTGCACGCGCGAGGCCGCTGAGGATATGATCGTCGCGAAGTGGGGCCGGATCGTGAACGTCGCGAGCGTGGCCGGCTTGTGGGGCGCGGCGTACATTTCCGCCTACTGCGCCAGCAAACACGCCGTGGTCGGATTCACGCGCGCAATCGCCGCGGAGTTTGACGGAACCGGGATCACCGCGAACGCGGTGTGTCCCGGCTATACGGAGACCGAGATGATGCATCGCGCGATCGCGACCATCGTACGGGTCACCGGCGCGAGCGAGGATGCCGCGCGCGAGCGTCTCGCGCAACAAAACCCACTCGGCCGCATCGCTGCGGTGGAAGAAGTAGCCGAGGCGGTCTACGAGCTGACCGCCGGCGATGAGACCGGGGTGGCGCTCGTCATCCCTCGTTAGGCGCCGTACCATCGCAGAAACGGCCAGATGTTTGCGAGCGGCGCAACCGGATTGCGGCAGAGGTAGATCGGGGCCGGGCCTTCGACCACCCACTTGTAAGGCTCGCTCGACGTGCGCACCAGCGTCACGCTTCCGTAATAGCGGCGCAAGAGATCGATGCGCGTCGCGCCGATTGCGATCAACGTGCTGCCGTCGTAGCCGCGTGTTCCCCACAGGTAGTAGTTATTCTGACTCGAGATGGCGCCCGGCAGCGCGTAGCGCGGACCGAAGAGATCGAGCGCGCCTGCATCGGCGTAGGTATCGGCGTAGATCGCCGTGCGCGCGCGCACGGCGGGCGGCAGCGAGAAGTACACCGCAGCGACGTCGCGCGCCAGGCGATTCCAGCCGAACTCCTCGGCGAAGACCGGCTGAATCAAGTGCGCGGGCGCGGCGCCGCGTCCGGTGAGTCCAAGGAGCTTGGTATACGCGATCAACGTGTCGACCGGCAGGACCGGCAGCGAGAGCGGCATCGCCAAGATCGCCACCGCCGCGAGCGCGGCGAAGACGGCGGCGCGGACGCCGGAGGCCATCCTTTCGATCGCTACGGAACCGATGGCGAGTAGCGACGCATAGATGCCGGCGATGTAGTAGCCTTTGGCGCTCAGCAGTGCGGCGGTCACGAAGAGCAGAACGTACGCGATCGAAACGAAGCGCAGATCCCGCAGCGACGCGATCCGGAAGGGCGCGATCAGGCCGGCGATCCAAACCGGTGCAGCCAGTGGATTGGTATAGAGTAGCTGTTCGATTCCAAAGGCCAGCGCATTGGTCGCCAGGCTGCGGTATTCGAGCGCGACGCCGTTCGTAAAGGCCGGCCGGTGCGTCACGTCGCCGCGCAGCACCTCGACGATCGGCCAGCCGTGCGCGGCTTGCCAGTGAAGGTTCGGCGCGAGCAGCAGAAAGCCGACTCCGATCGCGTAGACGGGAAAAGGCGAACGCCAGATGCGCCGCTCGGGCGTCACCATCGAGGCGATCGCTAACGCTGC
>JASHPI010000057.1 GCA_030038215.1 Vulcanimicrobiota bacterium
ATCACCTCAACGCAGCCTCAGCGCTCGTGGCCAGCAGCGCGAGCCCTTCGTCCAGTTCCTCATCACCGATCACCAGTGGAACGAGCACCCGAACGACGTTATGCTCCCCGGCCAGGAGCAATATCAATCCCCGTTTGCGGGCCGCTTCGACGATTTGCGGGGCGCCGCTCGAAAGTTCCATCGCCATCATCGCTCCAAGGCCGCGCACGTCTTCGATTTGGCCGTAACGCGATTGCAGCGCGCGTAGCGAGTTCGCGATGCGGTCGCCGATAGCACGGGCGCGAGCGAAAAAGGCATCATCCATGATCTCAAAGGTCGCAAGCGCAGCCGCGCACGCCACCGGATTGCCGGCAAAGGTGCCGCCGAGGCCGCCCGGCTCGGTCGCGTCCATGATCTCGGCCTTGCCGACGACCGCTGCCAACGGCAGACCGCCGGCCAGCGATTTTGCAACGGTAATCAGGTCGGGTTCGATACCGTAGTGTTCGCAGGCGAAGAGCGCGCCGGTGCGGCCGAAACCGGTTTGGATCTCGTCCGCGATCAGAACGATGCCGTGTTCGCTGGTGATCCGACGCAGCTCGTGGAAAAACGCCGGGGGCACCGGAACGAATCCGCCCTCGCCCAGCACCGGCTCGATGATGATGGCGGCGACATGCTCCGGCGCGGCGACGCTGTTGAAAAGCTCGTCGAGCCCCGCGAGTGCATGCTCGGTCGTCACGCCGCGATGTTCGAACGGAAACGGCGCATGATAGATCTCGCTACAATACGGGCCGAAATGCTGCTTATAGGGCGCATGCTTTCCGGTCATGGTCAGTGCCAGCAGCGTCCGGCCGTGATAGCTGTGCGTGAAAGCGATGACCGACGGCCGGCGCGTGTACTCGCGCGCGATCTTTACCGCATTCTCCGTTGCTTCGGCCCCGGTCGAGAGCAGCAAACTTTTCTTCGGTGAACTTCCGGGCGCGCGCCGATTGAGCTCCTCGGCGACTCGCACGTACGGCTCGTACATCGCTACTTGAAAACAAGTGTGCGTCAATCGCGCCGCTTGCTCGGCGATGGCGGTGACGATCTCTGGGCGCGCGTGGCCGGCATTGAGCGTGCCGATCCCGCCCGCAAAGTCGATGTATCGGCGTCCCTCGACGTCCCAGAGCGTCGCGCCGCTGGCGCGCTCGACGAAGATTGGGTGCGTCGTGGAGACGCCGCGCGCGACCGCGGCCGCGCGCCGCCGTGCCAGCGACGCCGACGATGTGCTGTCCAAACCTTCTCTTTGTGCTGTCATCACGTGCTCGACTGGCGAGGAGGTCCTATTCGGTGAGGTTAATGGCGCATTCTTCAGGAATGTGTCTGGTTTGGACCTTTTTTGGATTCAAACCCGCTGTTAGGGGACCGGTAAGCCGATAGAGACAGCGAAAAATTCGGGAATTGAGAGGTGTCAGGCTGCATGACCAAACGGATCGCTACCGGACTCGTCACGCTGCTGCTCGCAGGGGTTCCTTTTATCGCTCCCGCCGGAACCACTGGCACGATGCGCGGACGCGTCGTCGACGCCGGCACGCACGCGCCGATCGCCGGCGTCGTCGTGACGGCGACGTCCCCGTCGCAACGGGCGCAGACCACCTCCGATGCGTCCGGCGCCTTTTCGTTCATCTCCCTGCAGCCCGATACGTACACGGTGAGCGCGTCAAAGACCGGCTACGAGCCGCAATCACAGCCCGGTATCGGCATCTTCGCCGATCAGTCGGCGACCGTGACGTTGGCGCTGCAGCCCGCGCTCAGGACGATTGCGCGAACGACCTCGCGCGCCGCCTCCTCGCTGGTCCATTCGGGCGTGACGAGCGACGTTTACTCGGTCAACCCAGCAGGGCAAAAGGCGGCAGCGGCGCTGAACGGGTCGGGTTCGCTCACTCAGGCCTACGGCGCGATCGCAAGCGCGCCCGGCGTCTACATACCGACCAACCAGCAGGGCTGGTATCAGGGCGTGTACATCCGCGGCGGCGACGTCGACCAAGTTGCGTACGAGTTCGACGGAATTCCAACGATTCGCCAATCCGACCTGGCGACGATCGGCACGCTCTCGTCGCTGGGCAATCAAGAGGTGCAAGTCTATACCGGCGGCATGCCGGCCACCTCGAACTCGACCGGAATTGCCGGATACATCAATCAGGTGATCAAGACCGGCACGTTCCCGGGATATGCTACCGCCGACTTGGGTATCGGCGGCCCAGCCTTCTACCATCAGGCGACGGTCGAAGCGGGCGGCGCGACGCCCGACCGGCTCTTCTCCTATTACATCGGGCTCTCGGGCACGAACCAGTCCTACCGCTACGGGGATCAATTCGGCGGCGTCAGCGATCCGCTCTACTTCTATCCGCTCAACGTGCCGACGAACAACAACGTCTATAATATTCTCGACGGTTCGGGCGGGCGGGCACCAGACTACGGCTTTATCGCGCAACCCGGGTACAGCTATGCACAGGCGATGGACTTCGATCGAGAAAACGTGATCAATCTGCACTTCGGCATTCCGCATCGCAACTCGTCGCTGCGTGACGACATCCAGGTGCTCTACGTGACCGGCGGGATCCAAGCCCAGTTCTACAGCTCGGCCAACGATATCGGTTACACGCCGGCAGTCGGCGCGGCGACCGGCATCGGTTATCCGATGCCGTACCTCGACTCATTGAACTACACGGGGCCGCTCATGGGAACGCCCAACCCGAAGGACACCGTCGTCAGCTTCTTCCCCAGCAGCCCGACCGACCGGCTTGCCGGCGGACCGATCGATCCCAGCAATCGCGACGGAAACTGGAATGGTTACTCGATCGAGAAGTTTCAGTATCAGAAAAACTTCGACGATCATTCTTACCTCAGGTTCCTGACGTACGGCGAATATTCGACCTGGTTCATCAACGGTCCGAACAGCGCGCAGCTGGTCTTCGGCTCGGATCCGGCCGATTACGAGGTGCTCGAGCACGGATTCGGCGGCAGTCTCATCTATTCGAATCAGCTTTCAGAGAAAAATTTGCTGACCGCCGAGACATCCTTCATGACGCAGAAGCTGCAAACGTACAACGCGATGTACAGTTCCACCGACCCCTTCACGACGAGCCTGGAGCCGACGGGTCTGGGTACGATTCTCTCCAGCTACGGCACGCCCAACGGCAAGTGCTATAACTACAAAACCGGCCAGCCCTGGAGCTGCTTTGACGCCGGCAGCCAGGGCGGCTGTCTCACTTCTTACGGATGTTTTCCAGGCACGGGCTCCTTCGACTTCAACCTGACGCCCGGCTATGCCCCGCCGGGCTCGCCGGCCGCCAAAGCCGGGGCTCGTTGGATGATGACCGAGAACGGCCAAAGCGCGCAGGTCGACAACGTCACGCCGTACTTTAGCTCGTACGCCTTGACCGATCTCTGGGAGCCGAACGATCGGCTCGTCGTCAACGTCGGCGCGCGCTTCGATCATTTCGCGTATGGCACCGACGATCTGGAGAGCGGCTACCCGGCGCGGCAGTTCTGGTTCGACGCGTACAATAACGAGTTTTGCGGCGGCCCCGGGAGGGCGACGGTGTGGAGTTGGAATGGCGCCACCGACTCGTTTTCGACATGTCCGGCCGGTACGGAGCCGATGACGGTCCCGGGAAACGGACTCTATAACGTCGGCGCCGGTTTGGCCGTCGCCAACGTCTTCAGCCCGCGACTCTCCTTCACGTATACGCTCAACCCGGACACGGTCATTCGAGGGTCGGCCGGCAAGTACGCGCGCGCCGAAGGCTCTTCCTACTACCAGTACAACACGTACCAGCAGAATCTCGCGTCGTTCATCGCGCAATTCTATCCTTATGGCTACCATACGCCCGATCACGACATCTACCCGGACACCTCGAACAACTTCGACCTGTCGTTGGAGAGGCACGTCAAAGGCACGCAGTTCTCGTACAAAATCACCCCCTTCTATCGCGACACGAACAATCAGATTCAGTACCAGGCGATCAATGCCGTGCAGGGAATTCTCGCCGGGCTCAACGTCGGAACTCAGGAGTCGTACGGCGTCGAGCTCTCGCTGCAGTATGGCGATTTCAACCGCGATGGCTTCTCCGGCTTACTCTCGTACACGCACACGCAAAGCCAGATCCGCTTTAGTCCGATCAACGGCGTGAGCGTGATCGATCCGCTCAACCAGCAGATCGAGCTTTATAATTCGTACACGAAAGCCTGTGCCGGCGTGACCAAGGCATCGCCGAACTGGCAGGCTTGCGGCAGCGGCGCTTACGCCGGGAATGCCGCGCCGGCGCTGCTCAATAGCGAGTCCGGCACCGGCGATCAAGGCAAGCTCATGATCCCGAATCCCTACTACAACGAAGCCTTACAGCCGCTCTTCGACACCAACGCATGGTACACGCCGTACGACACGATTCCCGGCCCGTTCAGTAACGCCAACGGTTACGAGGTGCCCGATATCGCAACGCTGATCGTGAACTATCGCAAGGGCCGGTTTGCGGTAACGCCTTCGCTTCGCTACCTCGATGGATCCGACTACGGCTCGCCCCTGTCGTGGCCCGGGTACGTGCCGCAATCGTGCGCCGCTCAGCCGGCCAAAACGCCGCTCACGCCGGGCGTCAGCTGTCCGGGGGCCGGGATCGGCGCGATCTTTCTCCCGGATCCATACAGCGGAAAGTTCGACAATCTCGGAGCGTTCATCGATCCGGCGCAGCTAACGTTCAATATGCAGCTGAGTTACGATATCTCGCCGCGCATGACGCTTACGGTGCAAGGCGTCAATCTCTACAACCAATGCTTCCAGCGCGGCTACGTCTGGGACAACTCGCTGACGTGTCTCTACTCGAGCCTACCGTCGCAAATACTCGCACCCTCGGGCAACTTCGTCAAGAACCCGCCGGTGCAGCTGCGCTATCCGTACGGAACCTTTTACGATATCAGCGAGGTCGGCATCGATTCGGTGCTCGAGCCGTTTGGGTTCTTCGCCGACCTGAGCATAAAACTTTGATGCAGCGACGCGACTTCGTCCGCGGACTCGGCGCGGCGTCCATCGGAGCGCTCACGTTCTCAGAGCTCGCGGCGTGCGGGAGCTCGCGGGCGCGCGGCCGCGAAGCCATCGCGATCGTTGGGGGCGGCATCGCAGGGTTGGTGACGGCGATGCACCTGCGCGACGCGGGAATCGATGCCACGGTTTACGAGTCCTCATCACGCGTCGGCGGGCGGATGCATTCCGAGCGCTCCTACTGGAGACAGGGACAGCACACCGAGTGGTGTGGCGCGATGGTCGATTCGACCCACGTCAACATTCACCACCTCGCGCGCCGCTTCGGCCTCGGCTTGCTCGACACGTACGCCGCGCGGCCGCCCCACGCTCGAGATACCTGCTTTCTGAACGGCCGATTCTATTCGATGGTCGATGCCGATAAAGACTTTGCGAAGATCTATCCGATCCTACAAGCGCAGCTCGCTAAAGTGAATCCGACGACGACCTACGCGAACGCGACGCCGACCGCGCGCGCGATCGACGCGATCAGCATGCGTGACTGGATCGAGCGATACGTTCCCGGCGGCCTGGCTTCGCAGATGGGAAGGTTGATCGAGAACGCATACATCAGCGAATACGGGCGAGGCCTCGAGGAGCTCAGCGCGCTCAATCTCGTCCTCCAGCTCGGCCAACAGCTCCACTATGCCGAAAACCGTCAGTTGAACGTGCTCGGATACTCCGATCAGCGCTACATCTTGGCATCGGGAAGCCAAGCCTTGCCCGAAAGGATTGCCGCCTCGCTGCCGTCCGGCAGCGTCGTCTTCAGTTCCCGTCTGCTCGCACTGCGAAAACTCGCCAACGGGAGCTACGAGCTGCGCTTCGATCGTGCCGGCGCGACCGACCACGTTTACGCCGATCGCGTCGTGCTTGCGATCCCGTTCATCGCGCTGCGCGGACTCGATTTTTCCGGCGCCGGCTTCGATGCAGCCAAGGTCAATGCCATCAACAATCTCGGTTATGGCTATCATACGAAGCTCCACCTGCAGTTCGATCGGCGCGCGTGGATGCGCGCGCGCCACGAGTGGCCCGAGCCGACTACCGGGCAGATTTGGACGACGCTGCCGGTCCAAAGTGCGCTCGATTATTCGCTCGGTCAGGCCGGCGGCGACGGTCTGATCGAAGTTTTTACCGGTGCCGCTCCGGCGATGCCCGATACGCCGCCGATGCCCTACGCGCGGATCGCCGACGCGCGCGCCGTTCGCCGGCATGCGAGCGAGTTTTTCGCACAGCTGGATCGGATTTGGCCGGGAGTCTCCCCAACGTGGAACGGTAAAGCGACGTTCGGCAACGCCCAAGCCGACCCGAATATCCTAGCCAGTTATTCCTGTTGGCTGGTCGGGCAGTGTACGACGATCGCCGGTCACGAAGCACGGCCGCAGGGACGCGTCCATTTCGCCGGCGAGCACACGTCGGTAGCCTATCAGGGATTCATGGAGGGCGGCGCTGAGTCGGGATTCCGGGCTGCCGGCGAGATTCTCGCGGACTACCGGATCGAGCGGCGCCGCGCCGTCGGCTAAGCGAAGGGGTCGATGTTCATCGTCGGGACGGCCGGACACGTCGATCACGGAAAGTCGGCGCTGATCACCGCGCTTACCGGAACCAATCCCGATCGCTGGATCGAGGAACAACTCCGCGGCATGACGCTCGATCTCGGCTTCGCGCACCTGCGTTTCGAGGACGGCGTCGAAGGCGGCATTATCGACGTTCCCGGGCACGAGCGATTTCTCCATAATATGTTGGCCGGCGCGGCCGGCATGGACGTGCTCTTGCTGGTCGTCGACGCTAACGAAGGCGTCATGCCCCAGACGCTCGAGCACCTGCAAATCTTGCAGTTTCTGAACGTGCGGCGCGTGATCGTGGTCGTAACGAAGGCCGACCTCGTCGACGCGCCGCATCGCGACCAAGCGCGCCGGCGCATTCGTGCTCAGCTGCGAGGGACGATTGCCGCAGACGCGCCCATGGTGACGGTTTCGGCGTTGACGGGCGAGAACGTCGACGCGCTCAAGCGAAAGCTGCACGACGAGTTAGCGGGCCTCTCGCCGCGCGACGCGGACGCTCCCGTCTATCTCCCGATCGATCGGGTCTTTGTTTTGCCGGGGCTGGGGACGATCGTCACCGGAACTCTGATGCAGGGGAGCATCATCGCCGGCGAGACGCTCGCGGTCGAGCCGAGCGGCAAAGCGGCTCATGTGCGCAGCATCGGAGTCTTTGGCTCGGCGCGGCCGCGCGTTGCTGCCGGTTCGCGCGTCGCGCTCAACATTCCGGGTATCGATCGCCGCGAAGTCACCCGCGGTCAGGCGGTAGTCGGTCGCGAGTTCTCTTCGCGGCGCAACCTGAGCGTGCGTTTCACGCCGCTCGAGAGTGCGATCCCGCTGCTACGGCGGCGCATGCCGGTGCGCGCGTACATTGGTTCGGCCGAGATTCTCGGGACACTGATTGCGGACGAGGTACCTGCCGATGTAAGCGAGGTGCGCGCGGAGCTTCATCTGCGCGAACCCGTTGTGGCCTTCCCCGGCGTGCGCTTCGTTGCGCGCAGACCGTCGCCAAAGACGCTGCTGGGGGGCGGTTACGTCGAGATCGCCGATGCGGGCGCGGCGTCCGACGGCGCTACGCCCGCCGAGCAGGCGGTGCTTGCGGTGCTGCGCGGCTTGGAGCCGGTCGAGACGAACGCGATCGCCTTCGCGGCGAATCTGCGCGAAGATGTCGCGCTGGAAGTTCTCGATCTCCTTACCGAGCGTGGCGAGGTTCTGCGCGTTTCGCGTCCGGCGGCATATGTCGACGGCGCGGCCGCGCGCCAGCTACTCGAGCATACGATTTCCCGGCTCGAGGACGGCCATCGCGCCGAACCGTGGGCGCTCGGGATGACCTCGATCGCGCTCGCGCGCGCCCTGGACCTGCCCGAGGGTCTGCTGGTACGCATCCTCGGCGAGTTCGTCGACGACGGCCGGCTCATTAATCGCGGCGGCTACTACGCGACGCTGGAGTATCAGCCAACCTTTTCCGCCGAGCAACGCACGCTGTTCGATCGGCTCGTTTCGCTCGAGCCGTCGCAACCGTTGCTGCCGGTGCCCTTCGTTCCCGTCGCCGAGGCCGTCAAGCGATCTGCGGTCACCGGCGCGGGAAAAGCCTTTGAAACGATGCTCGCCCGTGGCGCGCTCGTCAAGGTCGGCGACGACCTCTACCGCTCCTCGCAGATCACTCAGATCGTCGCGCGCGTCGAATCCCATCTGCGCGAGCGCGGCCGCATGACGGCGGCCGAATTTCGCGATCTGCTCGGAACCTCGCGAAAGTACGCGGTTCCGCTGCTCGAGTGGCTCGACACGCACGGCGTGACGATCCGCAGCGGCGACTATCGGATGCTGCGCAAGAAGCCTTAGGGTTCGTGCTACCAGTGTAGTTGATTGGGAGCGTGGGGTTTTACCCACACGATCAGATCCCAAATGGTTGGAAACTCGAAGATCGTCGTGATATAATTGGCGCTCGGCACCTTCCCCAAGCTCACGACGGTTTGCGCCGACGGATGCGCGAGATCGCCGCCGGCCTTGACGAAATCGGCGTTCCAAATCCACTGATCGTAGAGCGTTTTCCCGCTGCTCGGATCGGTGACGACGTAATGGACGTGACCGTTGAACTCATACCACCGGCCGGGATCGATGCCCCACAGCTGTGGGCGCGGCTCTCCATTTGGACGCGGGACCGAGAAGTCGGCACCCATCAGATTTCCAGCTTGGTCGTACCAGAGTTGGCTGGGATGGGTCGGATCTGAGGTCCACTGCCGATCGGCGTAGCTGATGGCTCCCGTGTCGTCGGGATTGGTGTAACGCACGTAGCCTGCCTTCACGGCGTCGCTCGCGTGTGGAAAGCGCGCGGTCAGATCGCGTTGGACCGACGCGACGAACTGCTGCTCGCTGGGCGAGAGCGGGCCGGTGTTGGTGGCCTCCTCATCGGCCGGCGCGAGCGCAGTCGACGCGCAAAGAATCGCTAGAAACGCGGCAGCCAAGCGTGCACTCATGGCGTCCTCCTCTGCTCGGGCATCCGGTCGTAAGAACGCGGCACCTTGCGGCCTTGTGACGCTAAAGGTGCAGCAGCGTGAGAATGCCGATGACGACCTCGATGGCGATCAGGGCGATGACGATTACTTCGAGGAACTCGTCGCGGCGGCTGCGGGCCTGATCGCTGAAGAAGCGATACATCTCTCGAACGCTCGCAAGCTTCGTATCGATTTGGCGCTGCCAATCGGCGAGTCCTAAGCGTTTGGCAGCGGCTCGATAGATGCGCGCGTAGTAAGCGTCCCCCACGACTTTGAGCGCGTTGCTCGAACGATCGATGAGTTCGAGCACGTCCACGATGAGATAGCGCAGCGTTGCGGCCTGTTCTTCGGCTTCCCGGCGACCGCGCAGCGTTCGGGCACCGCCACCCGGCTGAAGCTTGTAGATGGCGTCGAGTTCGCGATCGAGCAAGGCGTCGTACGTACGTAGTTCGAGCAGCTGCGAATTGGCAAACTCGAGAATTTCACCGATCGCGCGCGCGTTCTCGCGGCGGTCGTAGACGAAGGCGGTGTCCCACTGGACGATCGTCAGATCGTCTTCGTGATAGGAGAAGCGCACGCGCAACGCTTCCTCGACTTCCGCGGCCGCCAGCGGCTTACGTTCGCCGAGCAAGAGTCCGGCCAGCGCCGCGGAGTGGTCGTCGAGCAGCGTCTCCGCATCGGCAGGCTCGGTGAAACGCTCGATCTCGACCATCAGGTAGTCTTCGATCAGCGCCGCATGGCGTTCGTCGAACGCATCGGCGTACTCATCGCAGATCCGCGTCACGGTCGATTCGGCAAAGTGAGCGACGGGCTCGGTGCGCGCGCGCTCCGCGAGCACCACCAGGTCGTTCCACGAGCCGGTGGCGTTGAATGTCAGGCGCAGCGAGACGACGCCATAATCGTAGAATTTCAGACGCACGTCGCAGCTCTGCTCCTCGAACTCCGTCTGCGGCAGGTTTGCGACCAGGGGCGGGACGGGGAACTGAAGCGAGCTCGTCGAGGCGGGCGCGCGTAGCGGCAGCGACGCCGGCGCGCGGTTCTCGCCGCCGAGCGCGCTCATGCGGGTCAAATCGATCGTATCGGCCACGTCGAAGAGAAAGTAGGCGCGAATCGAGCCTTCCGCGACCTCGAGCATCGGCTGCTCGCCTTAGTGGTGGCGCGAGCGCCTTCCTTGTGAATGGGAGCGCCGACGCGTTCCAGAAGAGCGCCGTGATGACGCTATCTATCTCATCCTTTTGCTGTGCGATCGCCCTCGCGCTTGCACCGCTTGCCGCGCAAGCCGATGCGAATTCGAACGCATTCGCGGGGCTAACGTACCGGGAGATCGGGCCGGCGATCAGCGGTGGGCGAAGCACGGCCGTGGCCGGAAGCAATCGCGACCCGCTCCTCTATTACGCGGGAGGCGCCGGCGGCGGCGTCTTCAAGTCGACCGACGGCGGTGCGTCGTGGCTCCCGATCTTCGATCGCCAGCCGGCCGCCCCGATCGGCGCTATTGCGTTGTGGGAGCGAGACGATCGCGACATTTGGGTGGGCACCGGCGAGTCGAACCCGCGCAACGATGTGGAATCGGGCGACGGCATTTATCACTCTACCGATGGCGGTAAAACCTGGCGCAAGGCCGGTCTGACGCAATCGCGGCACATCTCGAGCATCACGGTCGATCCTCGCGATCGTAAGATCGTCGCGGTCGGCGTGCTGGGCAGCGTCTCGGCCGACGACTCCAACCGCGGCGTCTACGTGACGCGCGATGGAGGGGCGCATTGGACGCGCACCCTCTACGCCGGCTCGTCCAGCGGCGCTTCGTCGCTCGCGCGCGTGCCGGGTCATCCCTCGACGCTCTTCGCCGGAATTTGGCAGGTGCGGCGTCTCCCATGGCGTCTGGACAGCGGGGGCCCGCGCGGCGGCATCTATCGCTCCGACGACAATGGAGCGACCTGGCGCAAACTGAGCGGGAATGGTTTGCCCAACGGACTGACCGGCCGCATCGGCTTGGCAGCGGGAACGCATTCGCGCGTTTACGCCGTCATTCAATCGCGCGAAGGCGAGCTCTGGCGTTCCGATGACGGCGGCGTGCATTGGAAGAAGATGCCGCACAGCCCGTTTCTGGGAGCCCGGCCCTTCTACTTCAGCAGCATCTTCGTCGATCCGGCAAATCCGGATCGGCTCGTCAACGTCGCGCTCATTCTTTCGATGAGCACCGACGGCGGCCGCTCGTTCCATCCGGTCGCGACCGGTGCCGGGTGGGATTATCATGCCGTGTGGTGGTCCGCGGACGGCCGCCGCGCGATCGTCGGAAGCGACGAGGGCGTGCTGATCTCTGCCGATGGGGGCGTGAGCGTCTGGCAACCATATGACCTTCCGTTCGCGCAGCCATACCACGTCGCGTACGATCGCACGGTGCCGTATTACGACGTCTGCATCGGTTTGCAGGACGACAACTCGTGGTGCGGACCATCGAGCAGCGACAATACGATCGGCGTGCTCAATCGCGACTGGTATCAGGTCGGGCCGGGCGATGGGATGTGGGCGCTCTTCGATCCCCGGGACTCGAATCTCGTTTGGTCGACCTCGACCAACTCCGATACCGGGCAAGTCTACGTTTTCGATGCGCGCACCAAACAGATTTATGAAGTTTCGCCGGACGCGGAGTCGAACGGCGAGCGCGCGGCCGGGGGCCTGCGCTACCGCTTCAACTGGGATACGCCGATCGCATTCACCAACGATGGAAGGGCGCTGGTCGGCGGCAACGTGGTCTTTGCCAGCAGCGACCACGGGCAGACCTGGAGCGTCATCAGTCCCGACCTCACGCGCAACGATCCAAGCAAACAGCTCGACTCAGGCGGGCCGATTTCGTACGATCAGTCCGGCGCCGAGTTTTACGACACGATCCTCTATCTTGCGACGAGCAAGCTCGACGACGGGCTCATCTGGGCGACAACCGACGACGGCCAGGTGCAGCTAACGCGCGATGCAACGTACAAGACGGCGCATCCGAGCTGGCAGAACGTCTCGCCGCCCGCGACCCTCGTGCCGCCGTGGGGCCGAATCACCGGCATCGATCCCGGCAGCTTTGCAGCCGGCACGGCATTCATTGCCGTGGAACGCCATCTGCTGGGCGACGACCATCCCTACGTTCTGCGAACCGACGACTACGGTCAGACGTGGCGCTCCGTTGCCGGTGACCTTCCGCAGGATCAGTATGTCCGCACCATTCGCCAGGATCCGCGCAACGCCGCGGTGCTCTATGCCGGAACGAATCGCGGCGTTTGGATTAGCTTCGATGGCGGATCGCATTGGCAGTCGCTGCGCTTGAACATGCCCGCGACCGCCATCTACGATCTCGAAGTCCAGCCGTACGCCAACGATCTGATTGTGGCGGCGCACGGACGCGGCGTTTGGATTCTCGACGATCTGCGCCCACTGCAGGAATGGGCGGGAGCGAGTTCTTCAGGCGCAACGCTCTTCGCTCCGCGCGATGCTTATCGGCTATGGCGCTGGGCGCCAGTGAACACCTTCACCGATCCGGCCCTGCCGCCGAACGAATACATCGGCGCCAATGCCGCGTACGGCGCGATTCTCACCTATTACCTGCCGAAGGCGGCCAATCGCGCGAGCATCGAAATCCTCGACCAAAACGGGCGCGTAGTGCGGCACTTGTCCGGCGCCGATGTCCCCAAGCGGGCCGGTATGAATCGTGCCTCCTGGGATCTCAACGAGGACGGCCCCGTGCTGTGGCGCGCGACGTTCAAGCTGAATCAAGGGCCCGATGCGGGCGCGGAGGTCGTACCCGGAACGTACACGGTCCGCTTGAACGTCGACGGCGCGATCAAGGAGCAGCCGGTCACGGTTAAACCCGATCCTCGCGATCCGGCCATCGCATCGTACCAGCGCCGTCACGACTTCTTGGTGGAGCTGCTCGACGAGCTGAGCGGTATCGATTCGATGCTCAACGATATCGACGCCAAACTTCGCGGCGCGTCCGGCGCGCGCGCTGTCGCGCTCGTCGCCTTCAAGCACCGGCTGACGTACGATCCGCGCAACATCGAGGACTTGAGCGGGCCGGCGCAGCTGCGCGAGGATGTGCTCGACCTCATCGGCCGGCTGGGAACCTCGTACCAAGCTCCGACCGCGGCCCAGACGGCTCAAGCAGCATTGTATCGAAGCCAATACCAGGAGCTCCTGACGACGTACCGGCAGCTCTAAGCTAACAGCCGCTCGTCAGGCCTCTTCCGCAACCATCCTACCGCACAGGCTGTAGAATCGAGAGGTAATGAACGCAGAGAAAATGACGGAGCGCGTTGCGGACGCGCTCAATGCTGGCTATTCACGGGCGCTGCACGAACACAATACGCAGACGACGCCCGAGCACATGCTTGCGGCGCTGCTCGAACAGGAGCGCGGAATTGCACCCGATATCTTGGCTCATGCCGGCGCCGATCCGAAAGCTCTGGCCTCGCAAGTCGATGAGGCGATCGGACGGCTTCCGCGCCTGACCGGCACCAGCGCGGATTCGGCGCAAGTCACGGTCTCTCCGGAGCTCGTGCGCATCATGAGCGTCGCCGAGAACGAAGGTAAGGCGCTCCAAGACGACTACACCTCGGTCGAGCACGTTTTGCTCGCCATGGCGCAATCATCGGGCGAGGTCGGGCGCATCTTTCGCGCGGCCGGCCTCACCAAGCAGAAGCTGCTGCAAGCGCTGCGCGAGGTGCGCGGTAATCAGCGCGTTACGACCAAGGATCCCGAGGGCACGTACAAATCCCTCGAACGTTACGGACGCGATCTAACGCTCGAGGCCGAGCGCGGTAAGCTGGATCCCGTGATTGGACGCGACGAGGAGATACGCCGCGTCATTCAAGTGCTCTCGCGCCGCACGAAGAACAATCCCGTGCTGATCGGCGATCCGGGCGTCGGCAAAACGGCCATCGTCGAGGGCTTGGCGCAGCGAATCGTGCGCGGCGACGTCCCCGAAGGCCTCAAGAACAAGCGAATCGTCGCACTCGACATGGGGGCGCTGATCGCCGGCGCGAAATACCGCGGCGAATTCGAAGAGCGCCTCAAGGCAGTGCTCAAAGACGTCGCGGCTTCGCAAGGGCAGATCATTCTCTTTGTCGACGAGCTTCACACCGTCGTTGGCGCCGGGAAAGCCGAAGGCGCGATGGATGCCGGCAACCTGCTCAAGCCGATGCTCGCGCGCGGCGAGCTGCACATGATCGGTGCCACGACGCTCGATGAGTATCGCAAGTACGTCGAGAAGGATGCAGCGCTGGAGCGCCGTTTCCAACCGGTGATGGTCGATCAGCCGAGTGTCGAGGACACCATCTCGATTCTTCGCGGACTGAAGGAGAAGTACGAGGCGCACCACGGCGTGCGCATCAAGGATGCGGCGCTGGTTGCCGCGGCAACGATGAGCAATCGCTACATCAGCGATCGCTTTTTGCCCGACAAGGCGATCGATTTGGTCGACGAATCGGCGGCCAAGCTGCGCACCGAGATCGATTCGATGCCGCAGGAGCTCGACGAGGTCTCGCGGCGCGTGATGCAGCTCGAAATCGAGCGCGAAGCGCTTCGCAAGGAAGAGGATAGCGCGAGCCGTCGCCGGCTGGAGCAGCTGGAGAAAGAGTTGGCTGCGCTACGGGAAGACCAGACCCGTTTGCGCGTTCGTTGGGACGCCGAGAAGAATGCGGTCGTGAAGCTGCGAGAGATCCGCGAGCAGATCGAGGATACGAAGGTACAGATCGAACAGGCCGAACGCCAGTACGATCTCAATCGCGTCGCCGAGCTGCGCTACGGCAAGCTCACGCAGTTACAGAAGGACCTGGCCACCGAAGAGGAGGGCCTGGCGCGTAAGGACGGAGTTCGCCTTTCGAAGGAAGAGGTCGACGAAGACGATATCGCCGGCGTCGTCGCCCGTTGGACCGGCATTCCGGTTTCGAAGCTGCTCGAAGGCGAGAAGCAGAAGCTGCTCCATCTGGAAGAGGAGCTGCATCGCCGCGTGATCGGTCAAAACGAAGCCGTCGACGCCGTCGCCGAGGCGGTGCTGCGCACGCGGTCGGGCCTTGCCGATCCTAATCGCCCGATCGGCTCGTTCATCTTCCTCGGACCAACCGGCGTCGGGAAGACCGAGCTCGCGCGCGCGTTGGCCGAGTACCTGTTCGACGACGAGCACGCGCTGATCCGGATCGATATGTCCGAGTATCAAGAGAAACACACGGTCGCGCGGCTGCTCGGCGCGCCGCCTGGTTACATCGGATTCGAGGAAGGCGGTCAGCTGACCGAAGCGGTACGCCGGCGCCCGTACTCGGTGATCCTGTTCGACGAAGTCGAGAAGGCGCATCCCGACGTCTTCAACGTGTTCTTGCAGATTCTCGACGACGGACGCCTGACCGACGGTCAGGGGCACACGGTCGACTTCAAGAACACGATCGTCATCATGACCTCGAATGTCGGAAGCCATCGCATTCTCGACTTTAAGGGATCGTTTGACGGCGCGGAGTACGCGATCATGCGCGCGACGGTCCTGGACGAGCTGCGCCAGCACTTCCGTCCGGAGTTTCTGAACCGGGTTGACGAAACTATCGTCTTCCATGCTTTGAGCGAAGAAGACTTGCTAAAGATCGTCGATATCCAGCTCAAGCGCCTGCGCCGGCGCTTAGCCGAACGCCGCGTAACCCTCGAGCTCTCCGATGCGGCGCGACGTCATCTCGTCAAGGTCGGCTACGACCCGAGCTATGGCGCGCGCCCGCTCAAGCGGACGATCCAAAAGGAATTGGAAACGCCACTGGGCCGTAAGATCCTGGCGGGTGAGATCGATGACGGCGAAACCGTGGACGTCGGCTTCGACGACGTACGCGGCGACCTGACGTTCACGGTGGCGGAAACAGCGACCGCAACGGCGTAACGGTCGGCCATGCTGGCCGCCTTTACGCTCGCTCAGATTCTTAGCTATCCGTTTCCGTCCGCGCCCGTGCGCGACACGCGGGGCACCGCGATCGTGTACACCCTCGATCAGCGGGGCGTTCGCACGATCTGGTTCGCGCAGGCCCCCGACTTCGCGCCCAAGCAGCTGTTCTCGTCCGGCGGCGACGACGGTCAGGAGCTCAGCAACCTCGCGATCTCCGACGACGATGCGCACGTGGTTTACGTTCGCGGCGGCGATCACGATGCCAACTGGCCCCTTGCGCTCCAACCCGATCCTGCCTCAAGTCCGGTCCAGCCGGAGATGCAGGTCTGGTCGGTCTCCACCGGGGGTGGAGCGCCGAAGCTGCTTGGAACCGGCGATGCGCCCGCGATCTCACCCGACGGCAAGCGCGTCGCGTTTACCGCCGACGGCGCGGTGATCATCGCGCCCATCGACGGCAGCGCCGCAGCAAAGCGTCTCTTCTTCGATCGCGGTCAAGACTCGGATCTTCACTGGTCGCCGAGCGGATCGTCGTTGGCCTTCGTCTCGTCACGCACCGACCATAGCTTCATCGCGATCTATCGTAACGACGCGACGCCGATCGAGTATCTGGCGCCAGCGACCTCGCAAGACATCATGCCGCGCTGGTCGCCTGACGGACGCAGCGTCGCGTTCATTCGCACGCCCGGCGACGGCGGCCCGCCGCGCAATCCATTGAATTGGAATCCGTACCCATGGCAAATCTGGGTCGCTGATGCGACGACCGGCGCCGGCCACGAGGCGTGGGCGAGTACCGACACGCCGCGCGGATCGCTGCCGCAAAGCGGCGGGGGTCCCCTCTTGGAGTGGGTCGCCGGAGATCGTCTCGTTTTCAACAGCGAACAGGATAACTGGCCGCATCTCTACGAGGTCGCGGCGAACGGCGGCGCGGCGCGCCTGCTCACTCCCGGACCGTTTATGGTTGAGGACGTCGACGTGGCGCCGAATCGTGAATCGATCGTCTATTCCGCAAACACTGGAACGACGCCGGGCGACGACGATCGCCGCCATCTCTTTCTCGCCGACGTAACGACCGGGCGCGTGACGCAGATTACCAACGGCGCGAGCAGCGAAACGGGTCCGGCCGCGTTGGCCGCGAATGCGGTCGCCTTCAATCGCGCGACCGCTCAGCAGCCCTTCTTAGTGACCTTGCTTGCGAACGGTGTGCAGCGAGCGCTCGACGCAAGCCTGTTGCCGAACGACTTTCCCTCGTCCCAGCTCGTCACGCCGCGCGAGGTGGCTTTCCATGCGGCCGACGGCACGTTGATCCACGGTCAGCTTTTCTCGCCGGCCGGCGGCGTAAGGCATCCGGGCGTGATCTTCGTTCACGGCGGCCCGCCGCGTCAGATGCTGCTGACCTGGCACTACATGGATTATTATTCGAACTCGTACGCAGTGAATCAGTATCTAGCCAGCCGGGGTTTCGTCGTGCTCTCGATCAACTATCGCCTGGGCATCGGCTACGGGCACGACTTCAACTTTCCGGCGCGTTGGGGACCGACCGGCGCCTCCGAGTATCAAGATGTCGTCGCCGGCGCGCGCTTTTTGCAAAAGGATTCGCGCGTCGACCCGAATCGCATCGGCATCTGGGGCGGATCGTACGGCGGATACCTTACCGCGCTCGCGCTAGCGCGCAACTCCAACATCTTCAAGGCGGGCGTGGATTTTCACGGCGTCCATGACTGGTCGCTCGATATCGACAATCCGGTCTGGGGCTTTACGCAGCCCAAGCGCTACCAGCAGTATGACACCAAGGCGCTGATGCGCATCGCCTGGCTCTCCTCGCCTGACTCCGCAATCGCCACCTGGAAGTCGCCGGTTCTATTGATCCAGGGCGATGACGATCGCAACGTCGAGTTTCACCAAATGGTCGACTTGGTCGAGCGCCTTCGCTTGGCGCGCGTTCCGTTCGAGCAGATCGTCATCCCCGACGAAATTCATGGCTTTCTGCGCTACGCATCGTGGCTCGAAGCCGATAGGGCGGCCGCCGACTACCTCGCGCGTAAACTCGCGGTTACGCTTTAGCCGCTTCGCGCTTGCGCAGGCGTAAGCGCTCGCCTTCATTGAGGATGCGCTTGCGCAGGCGAATCGACAGCGGCGTCACTTCGACCAGCTCGTCATCTTCAATGAACTCGATGGCGCGTTCCAGCGAGAGCTCCTCGGGCGGGGCGAGCCTGACGTTCTCGTCGGAGCCGGCCGCCCGCATGTTGGTCAGTTTCTTTTCACGCACGACGTTGAGCGCGATGTCCTTATCGTCGTTGGCCCGGCCGACGATCATGCCTTCGTAGACGTCGACGCCCGGACCCACGAAGAAATGTCCGCGTTGTTCGAGTCCGGCCAGCGCGTAGGCGGTGGTGCGACCGGTATCGCTGGCAACCAACGCGCCGACGTTGCGGCCGGGAAGCTCGCCCTGCCACTCTTGATGGTCGTAGTAGGTGTGCGAGAGAATCGCGGTGCCGCGCGTCAGCGTGAGCAGCTCGCCGCGCAGGCCGAAGATGGCGCGGGTCGGCATCGTGTATTCGAGCCGCTGCCCTTCGCCGACGCCCAGCATGTTCGACATCACGGCCTTGCGCCGGCCGAGCGCCTCGATGACGGCGCCGGCGTACGCCTCCGGAACGTCGACCACGACGTACTCGACCGGCTCCCAACGCTTTCCGTCGCGCTGCGTCACGATGACCTGCGGTTTGGAGACGGCCAGCTCGTAGCCTTCGCGCCGCATCGTTTCGATTAGGATCGCGAGATGCAGCTCGCCGCGACCGTGCACTTCAAACGTATCGGCGGAATCCGTGTCGGCGACGCGCAACGCGACGTTCGACTCGAGCTCGCGCATCAGGCGGGCACGGATCTGGCGCGAGGTGAGAAACTTCCCCTCCCTGCCTGCGAACGGCGAGTTGTTGACGCTGAAGAACATCGAGACGGTCGGTTCGTCGACAGCGATCGCATGGATGCTCTCCGGTGTGCCGGCATCGGCGATGGTGTCGCCGATGTTGAGGTTCTCGACGCCGGAAATGCAGACGATGTCGCCGGCTGCGGCTTCCTCGATCTCGATGCGCTCCAAGCCCGCAAACGTCAGCAGTGCACCCAGGCGCAAACCGGTCGTCACGCCCCCGTCGCGAGCGATCTTGGCGATCGGTGCATTGACGCGGGCGGAGCCGCGGAAGATGCGGCCGATCCCAATGCGTCCGACGTATTGGTTGTGATCGATCGCCGAGATCAAAAGCTGGAAAGGCCCGCTTTCGGCCGGCGCTTCGGGAACCTGCGCGGCGATCGTCTCGAAGAGCGGCTCGAGTGAGTCGCTCGCGTCCTCCAACGTTCGTTTGGCGATGCCGGCCTTGGCGTTGGTGAAGAGCACCGGAAATTCGGCCTGTTCGTCGTTCGCACCCAGCTCGACGAAGAGATCGAAGGTTTGATTCACGACCTCAAGGGGACGGGCGTCTTTGCGGTCGATCTTGTTAACGACCACGATCGCGCGCAGGTCGAGTTCGAGCGCCTTGCGCAGGACGAAGCGGGTCTGCGGCATGACGCCTTCGGCGGCGTCGACGAGCAGCAAGATACCCTGGACCATCTGGAGCACGCGCTCCACCTCGCCGCCGAAGTCGGCATGTCCCGGGGTGTCGACGATGTTAAATTTGACGTCGCCGTGGCGCACGGCGGTGTTCTTGGCCAGAATCGTTATGCCGCGCTCGCGCTCGAGGGGATTCGAATCCAGCACGCGCGTCGCGATCTGCTGACCCTCGCGAAAGACGCCGCTCTGCTTGAGCATAGCATCGACCAGGGTCGTCTTTCCGTGATCGACGTGCGCGACGATCGCGACGTTGCGGATATCGGAGCGGGTTTTCATGCCCGCTCCTTACCCGCTCGACTGGCTATGGCCCGACGTCTAGACCGACTAACGAGCTCAAGCACGGGGTCCGGCAAGCGCGGACGTCCTGCTTGTAGATGTATTGCTTCGTTTCTTTGAGCCCGGGGCCGGGCGAGATCGTATCGAGTTCCCATGTTCCGTGACAGTCGTCTGATGGTTTGCATTTGTAGGGACCGGTCATCTTGCCGGTCAACTGCTTGATGGGGTTCTTGCAAGTCTCACCTGCCGCCAGGCAGACGACGCCTGTCCACTTGACCTTGCCGGCATCGCTTTTTGAGCACGGGTCGCTTTTCGGCCCGTAGCACCAAAGCAGTCCGAGCCCTTTGCTTTTTGAAACCGTCTCGCAGTCAACGTACTTCTTTGCACACGTTGCAGCCGGGTGCGCGTTCATGATCGCCGCCCGCTCCAAAGCGACGTTCGCGCCGCCGACGGCTGCGCCTTGACTCAAACCAGACGTGCCGGGCACCGTTGACCCGCCGCACGCCGACAAAGCGACGAGCGCTGACGCAAAAATCGCCGGCGCCGCCAAACGGCTAAAACGAGAGATCATCTGAGAATCTCCTTGAGTTGGAAGTAGCAATCACCGTCACGGGCAAACGGGAGCAAAGCAAACCCGCGCCTGCTCGTTAACGGCTAATTCTCAGTACGACCTCGGCGAGGACTCACCTCCTAGCGGCGGTCCGCAGCCTAGCCGGCTTGGATGCGGCCCTCTTCGGCGTCTTGTTGGTCGAGGTAGAGGCGGCACTCGACGAGCACGAAACGGTTCGCCGCCTCGCGCTGTGCCTCCGAAACGTGTCGATCGAAGTACGTCACGAGCTGAGTATCGTCCGCGCCTTGCTCGATCAAGGCATCGAACGCATCGCGTGTGATCCCCGCGTACTGAAGAAATCCCATGCCCAGCGGGCAGTAGCCGGGGTACGTGCCGTTGGTATGGGCGTGTTCGGCGCGTACCTTATCGGCGAGCCGCGCCAGCCAGGCGTAGCGGCCGAGCATCTCTCGGCCGCTACGTGGCGGCGTCTTTGTGAGGTCCGGTGCGGTTACGGTCATAGCGAGTGAAGTCTTCCCCACCGCGGGCCGAGCCAACCGGCTCCACCACTGAGCTAGTTGCGGAGATCGCGAGGGTTCGCGAAGACCGGCGTCCGTGGCGCGGCGGGCAGGCGAACGTTTCGCTCGCCGTTCGGAACGGCAACGATGCGGAACTGGAACTCGACGTTCGACCGTCCGCGCTCGTTTTCGCGTACTTGAAATCCCGCTGCGGTCTGCATCGAAACGTAGAGGCCGCGCGATTCCCCCATCGGCGTCAAAAAGACGTAGTAGGCGTCGCGGTGACTCATCACCGAGCTGAAGTCACTCGGAAGCTCGACGTAGGCCACACCTTCGTGCATTTGTCCGACGCCAAGGTCTTCGATCGTCGGCGTCGCCGACTCCGACGCATAGGCAAGGACCGGCTGACCGGTTCCACTCCTGCGTTCCACTTTGATGTCATCGCCGCCCGTGATGGATCCGGCGCAACTCAGATCTGCATGCGGATCGATGATGCACGACACGCCTTTTCCGCTTGTCTGATTGGTGAAGGTTGCGATGTACGTGCCGGAGCCCTGCGCAAAGGCGAAGAGAGCCGGGCCCTGCGGACCAGTGGACGTCGCCTCCACGCCGTATGCCTCGCTGTCGCTCCCGGCCTGGCCGATGACGCCCGCGCTCCCGGTCACGCCGCTGGTGCCGAAGACGCCCGGACCGTTGCTGGAGTTTCCGTAAACCCCGTAGCCGCTGCCCGACGTGCCGCCCGAGAGCCCGGCAACCCCCGAGTCTCCGGACGTCGTGTACGTTTGACCGTGGACGCCGTCACCCGCCACCGAATAACCGTAGATGCCGTGTCCACCCGAGCTGCTATTCGCGAAGCCGGCGACGCCGGAGTTGAGCGGTGAATCCGTGATTCCATGGACGCCGTCGGCGTTCGTGCTGGTGCCGTAGACACCCCAGGTGCTGGTGCCGGTCGACTTCCCGGTTACGCACGCTTTTCCGGTGCTGCACGCGAAAATTTTGCTGACATCGGGCATCAAGCGCTCCGCGCGGACGACCCCGACCGTGGCGATCGCAATCGCGGCACCGATCGTGGCGGTAGTCCGGAGCCGCGAGCGAATAAATCCGATGCTCGAAAGAGACATGAGTTTTCTCCTCCTATGAATTGCGCTGACTGGCCGGCCGTCGACCGGCCGGTGACAGCGCCATCGTATCGCTGAATGGTCCCTCGCCAGAACGGACACCCACACGAGTGACTCACACAACTCAACGCGTTTTATCACGTTCGGAAAAGCGCTCTCACCCTAAGCGCCGGCAGGGATAGCGCAGATTACCGCGCTATCTGGCTCCTACTGAAGTGGGAGCGTACGGATCTGGTGGTCCGCACGGTCTTCAAAATCGCTGAGGCCGCCGTCAGGCGACTGGTAGGTTCGATTCCTACACGCTCCCGCCAGACTTGGCGTTCGACCCGGACTAACCCGGACTAACGATCGTCTTGGCGCGGCTTTTGCCCGGCGTCCGCGCCTGCCAGGCCCTTCGCGTCGGCAGAGGCTGCGGTATCGTGGTGACCGTCAGAACAATA
>JASHPI010000058.1 GCA_030038215.1 Vulcanimicrobiota bacterium
AATACCCTCGGGCAGGGTACGACCAACGTGCTTGGTGGGAATCAAATCCTCATCGTGCGTGATACGGAATCCCTGAACAAGCTCGGCATTCACGCACCAGTCCATTTTAAGAGTGAGTTCGGCGCCGTCCTGCTCATGGGACCGCACAACCGCACGGGGTACAAGCAGATCGTCGAGTCGATCCGAGCCAACAAGCAGCGCGTGCGCATCGTCGCATTCGAGCAGGAGCCCGCCGACGGCGGCGAGCCGTCGGATGAATATCGCACGTACACTCTTTGGATCGTCCCCAACAGCGTCTACCGGCGTGGCGCCCACGTCGAGGTCGTGACGCCCAGCGACGAACCGATCGCCGATACCGTTCTACCTTAAAACGTTATGCTCTCTCCTCGTCAACAGCCGCAGACTCCCGGACTCGAGGTGCGCGTCGAACGGCTCGGTCCGGTGCTCGAACCCGACGGCGATCCGACCGAGGCCGGCGGAATCTTGAACCCTGCATCAACGCGCGCTCCCGCCGGCGAGCTACTGCTCTATCCGCGCTGCGTTGCCGAAGGAAACATTTCACGGATCGGCACCGTTCGAACGCGGGCGCTCGAACACGGCTTTGCCGTCGAGCGCCTTGGCTTTGCGCTCGAGCCCCAAGCCCCATACGAACTTCGCCCGCGGCCGGGATACGGCTGCGAGGATCCACGCGTTACCTACATTAAAGAGCTTGCGTCCTACGTGATGGCGTATACCGCGTTCGGGCCTGACGGCCCGCGCATCGCGATCGCCCTTTCGGAGGATGCCTATCACTGGGAACGCTTGGGGCTGGTGGAGTTCGGCGGAACGGCAAACGTGGTCGGCGACGACAAGGATGCGGCCTTCTTCCCCGAACCGGTGCTCTCGCCGACCGGCGAGCGCAGTTTGGCTTTCTATCATCGTCCGATGCTTCACCTCTCCGCCGTCGACGGCAGGGCCGCCGTTCCGATGATCGAGCGCATGCCGTTCGAGGATCGCGAATCGATCCGCATCGCATATGTGCCGTTGGATGCCGTTCTCAAGGATCGCGCGAATCTCTGCAAGGTTGACGACAGCGTTCAAGTGCTTTCGCCCAGTGCGCAGTGGGGATCGATCAAGGTGGGTGCCGGGACGCCGCCGGTGCGCATTAACTACAACGGCGCTCCGGCCTGGATGTCGGTTTTTCACGGCGTCGATTCCGTCGGAACCGTCCGCAAACCGTCGGTGCGCTACAGCGGTGGCATCGTAATCCACGATCTCGAACGGCCCGATCGCATCTTGTACCGTTCGCCGGAACCGGTTTTGACGCCCGAATCCGAGCACGAGCTGCGCGGCGTCGTCGACAACGTCGTCTTTCCGACCGGATTGGACCCCCGCCCCGATCTCGGCGAAGGCGTCTTCGACATCTACTACGGCATGGCCGATTACTCGGTTGGGGCCGCGAGGATGTGGTTAAGTACCTAGCGCTCTCGACCGCGATCGTGGTCGGCGGAGCGATTCTTGCCACGGCCTGGGTGCACCGCGACTTGATCCGCGTCAAGATCGCGTCGGTCTACGCAGGCTCGACGAAGCCCGGTGCGCGCAACGGACCGGCCGCGGGCGGTGCCGCGCCCTTGCGCGGCGACGCGCCATGGGCGCTCTCGGCGCTACCGGATTGCTTGATACAAACGTCGGAATCGACCGGACCGAGCGGCTACGTTCGCGCGCATCTGCCGCCTGGTGCGGTGCCCATTGCGCCGCCGGCGCACCTGGTGTATGGTAATTGCGCGATTTCCATCGTCGGTGACGAAGCTTACGTGCGGCGCGGGAACGATCGCCTTCGCATTCCGCCGCACGTGCGGTTTTACCGCGCAGCGGGCCTGCTTGTGATGATCCGCGAGACGCCGGATTCGGCAGAACTGCGCGTTTACCAACCGGTGAAGTGATGACGAGCCAGACGACCAACGCGACCATTCGTGACGAGGTGAGCAAACGGCGCACGTTTGCCATCATCTCACATCCCGACGCCGGCAAGACGACGCTAACCGAGAAGCTGCTGCTCTACGGCGGAGCCATCCAGGTGGCGGGACAGGTTTCGGCGCGCAAGCGCCAGCGGCAAGCGACGAGCGACTGGATGGCGCTCGAACGCGAGCGCGGCATCTCGATCACGTCCACCGTATTGCAATTTCCTTATCGCGGACACGTTCTCAACCTGCTCGACACGCCGGGCCACCAAGATTTCGGCGAAGATACCTATCGGACGGTGCTCGCTGCGGACAGCGCGGTAATGCTCATCGATGCCGCGAAAGGCGTCGAGCCGCAAACGAAAAAGCTGTTCGCCATCAGCCGCGAGCGCGGTATTCCGCTCTTTACGTTCATGAACAAGCTCGATCGGCCGAGCCGCAATCCTCTGGAGCTTCTTGACGAGCTCGAAAGCGTGCTCGGCATCGGGGCGTATCCGATGAACTGGCCGTTGGGCAGCGGCGAGCAGTTTCGCGGCGTCTATGACCGCCACACGCGAGCCGTCCATCTCTTCGAACGTTCCGTCCACGGCACGACGCGCGCGAGCGTCAACGTAGCCGACCTCTCCGATCCGCAACTCCAAGCGCTGGCGGGCGAGGGCGCGTACGAAGAGTTTCGAGCCGGCATCGAGCTGCTGGATGGCGCCGGCGAGCGCTTCGACCGCGCGGCGATGCTGCGCGGCGCAACAACTCCGGTCTTCTTCGGAAGCGCCGTGACGAACTTCGGCGTGCAGCTCTTCCTTGACGAGTTCGTGGATATGGCGCCCGCGCCGCCGCCGCGCGCGGGCATCGACCCGGCAGATTCGGCATTCACCGGTTTCGTGTTCAAGATTCAGGCAAACATGGACCCGCGCCACCGCGACCGTGTCGCTTTCGTACGGATTTGCTCGGGCGCCTTCGAACGCGACATGACCGTACGCAACGCGCGCACCGGCGAATCGGTCCGGCTCTCCCGCGCGATGCGCCTCTTTGCCGACGATCGCCACTCGGTCGAGGACGCCTATGCCGGCGACGTCGTGGGCTTCGTGAACCCCGGCGCCTTTGCTATCGGCGACACCTTGTCTGACGGAGTTTCAGTCGCGTACGAGCCGATCCCCGCCTTTGCGCCGGAACATTTCGCATCGATGCGAAGTATCGACATGGCGCGATACAAAGCGTTCGGAAAAGGTATCGCGCAGCTGCGCGAGGAGGGAGCCGTGCAAGTATTCTACGCGTTCGGATCGACGCGAACCGAACCGATTCTGGCGGTCGTCGGCGCTTTGCAGTTCGACGTCGCCAAGTATCGCCTGGAAGCGGAGTACAATGTGAAGACCGTGCTGCGTACCCTGCCGTTTACGTTGGCGCGGCACGTTGAGGGCGATCGCGAAACGATCGCGCGCGCCAAGCTGCCGTCAAACGCGATGTTGGTCGAGGACTGGGATGGACGCGCGGCGGCGCTCTTCGAGAGCGAGTGGAGCGTGCGGCTGGCGCAGGAATGGAATCCGAACATTGCATTCGTTCCTTTTTCGGCGGACGCTCGCAAGGAAGCGCTCGCGTCGTGAAGGCCTATGGATCGCTCCTGCTGTTCGCGGCAGTGCTGGTTGCGATGGCCGGCTGTTCGGGTGAAAACAAGTACGAGCGCGAAGCCGATCGCGTCACGCGCGCGGTGATGAGCAACGACCTGCGGTCGGTACAAGGCGATATCGCCAAAGGTGTAACCGTCACGCGCGTCCAGGTCGCGCAATGGTCCGATGAGCTCAATAGCCAAGGGAAGCTGCTCTCGATCAAAGAGCTCACCAACTGCTCTCCCGGGTGGCATTGCTTCGGCGTGAGGTTCCAAAATCGCGAGTACGTCGAACGAATGCGCCTTGATGACCAGGGGAAGGTCGTCGATTGGCAGTTTCATATCGCGCCGCCGGGCGGCGTGCCGCAATAAAGCGAGTGGCCGGGCCACTGAGCGCTTGACCGCGCTTGAGCTAGCCGACGTTCGGGCGGCGGCGCAGCGTCTGGCGGGCGTCGCGCATCGCACGCCCGTGATATGCTCGCGAACGCTCGACGAACGAGCCGGCGCGCAGATTGCCGTCAAGTGCGAAAACTTGCAGCGAATGGGCGCCTTCAAGTTCCGGGGTGCATATAACTTTCTCGTCTCCCTGCCGGAGCGCGCCCGCCGCGCCGGCGTCGTCGCGTATTCGAGCGGGAATCACGCGCAGGGCGTCGCGCTGGCGGCGCGCTTGTTAGGCATCCCGGCTACCATCGTCATGCCCTCGGACGCGCCGCGCGTGAAGCTCGACGCGACCCGCGGATACGGTGCGCAGATCGTGCTCTACGAACGCGAACGGTCGCACCGCGAAGAGATCGCGCGCGAGATAGCCGCCGAACGTGGCGCGACGGTGGTGCCGCCCTTCGACGATCCGCGGATCGTCGCCGGTGCCGGAACGGCGGCGCTGGAGCTACTCGAGGACGCCGGGCCGCTCGATGCGATCGTCGTGCCGCTCGGCGGCGGCGGATTGATGGGCGGAACGGCGATCGCCGCACACGGTTTGGACGCAGCCATCGACGTTTACGGCGTGGAGCCCGAGGCCGGCGATGATTTCGCGCAGTCGCTCGCCCGGGGCGAGCGCGTGACGATTCCGGTTCCACGGACGATCGCGGACGGGCTGCAGACGACGTCGCCCGGCGAGCTCACCTTCGCGATCGCGCGCCGCCACGTGCGCTCGGTCGTTACCGTCAGCGACGCCGAGCTGCGCGACGCGATGCGCTTTGCCTTCGAACGGATGAAGCTCGTCATCGAGCCGAGCGGCGCCGCCGCGCTCGCTGCGCTGTTGTGCAAACGACTACCCGGCGTCGGCGGCAAGCGCGTCGGCGCAATCGTGAGCGGAGGCAACATCGATCCGGCGCGCTACGCCGAACTTCTCGCTAGTTAAATCGGCCGCTACATCGAGCTGCTGCTTGCGACGATGTTGCCGCATGCAACGTACGTCGCAAGGTCGCTGGCGCTCTTGTGGACGTTGATCGCCATGGGGCTCTTGAGCAGCTGATCGATGGTGATGCCCTTGACCACGGTGGTCGAGCTCCCATTGGTCACGCTGGTCAGCGGATAGACGACACCCTTGAGGTCGGCGCACGTTCCGGTGTGAATGTGGGCCGGCTGGGCCGTCGCCGGCGCGCCCTTGATCGCCAGCACGACCTGGACTCCGCCGGTCTGTTGCGTGAGCGTCGCGGTTCCCGTCTCTCCCGAGTTATTTTCCGCGTTCAGCGTTACGGTCAGCGTATTGGTTGCCGCCGTGACCGCAGCGAAGGGGAGCGCCGCGCCGGCGAGCAGCGCCAGTGATACGAGCGAAAGGCGAACGATTCTCATAAAGACAGCTCCTTTCCAGGGGTGAGTATTCCCAAGCAATCGCTTATCGTACCTCGGGTTGGGCGAGCCGGCGCTCGAGCAGCTGTACGGCCTCGGTCGCCTGGTGGGTCGGCGGCGCGTCGGCCCCGTCGACCGTCTCGAGCAGGAAGCCGAGTTGGTCATTGAGCGTAGCGAAGGTCTTGGCGGCCTTGCTGTCGCCGGTCTTTTTCGCGGCCATTGCCGCGTCGTAGCTGCGATCGATCATCGTGGTGATGCGACGCGCCAGCGCGTACTGCGCTTGGAGCGCTTGGGGCGTGATCGAGACGCGCGGGTCCATGACCACGGTAAGCGAGCTCTGCGCGACCTTGCCGTCGACGTCTAAGCGGACCGTATAGCGACCCGGCACGACGAGCGCACCTTGGGGCACGCGCGGGGTCTCGTGCGGTACGGCCGAGATCGGGAGGTCCTGCTGGAGCGAGCGCGGCGGCGGCTCGCGTAAATCCCACACGAAGCGATGCATCCCCGCGCTCGTCGAAGGCGCCGCAAAGGGACGTTCCCAGTAGGCGGGTTTGTCGAGGTTCGGAATCGCCGGCGGCGCTTGGTCGCTGCTATTGTAGCGGCGCACCAAACGGCCGTCACTGTCATAGATCGCGATCGTCACGTGCCCGGCCGTGGACGCGAGCGCATAGTCGATCGTCGCGCCGTCGGGCGGATTCTCTCCGCTGGGCTCCTCGGGCGGCAGCGGCGTATCGGTATTGGTGCTGCGCCGCACGCGGTAGGCCCTCGCCGGCGCAAAGAGGCGCGGCAGCGCGGTCACGCCACGCGTGAGCTCACGCAAAGGCTCGACGTCATCGAGGATCCAAAAGCCGCGCCCGTGCGTAGCGATCACCACGTCATTATCGTGAACGATCAGATCGCGCACCGAAGTGTGCGGGAGCGCCAGCTGCAGCGATTGCCAGTGCGCGCCCACGTCAAAGGATACGTAGACACCATTCTCGGTCGCGGCGTAGAGCAATCGCGGTTCGACTGGATCCTGCCGGATTGCATTGACGGGCTGGTTCGGCAACCCGTTGGTGATCTGCCGCCAACTGCTGCCGCCGTCGCGCGTGACGTAGGCGTATGGCCGCAGATCGTCGAGGCGGAAACGATTGACCGCAACGAACGCGGTCGCATCGTCGAAGCGTGAAGCGTCGATCTGCGAGATCTTGCTCCAAGGCGTCAGTCCCGGCGGCGTGATGTTGTTCCAGTGC
>JASHPI010000059.1 GCA_030038215.1 Vulcanimicrobiota bacterium
TCGCATCCTCGATGGCGTTCCAGGAGGCCAACCGCGCCGCCGGCCCGATCCTGCTCGAGCCGATCATGAAGGTCGAAGTGACGACGCCGCGCGACTACATCGGCGCGATCAACGGCGACCTCAACCGGCGGCGTGGCGCAATCCATGCCACCGAGGAGGCGCCCGGCGGCGCCGAGGTGATCACGGCCTACGTTCCGCTCTCCGAGATGTTCGGCTACGCGACCGACATGCGCTCGGCAACACAGGGACGCGCCACGTATACGATGGAGTTTTCGCACTACGAAAAAGCGCCACGAACGGTCGAAGAGGAGATCGTTGCGAAGGCGGCCGGAAAGAAGTTAGCCCCGGCCTAACGACCGCCGGAGCGCGAGTTGCGCGCCGTTGACACCGGATACTCTTGCCTGCTAATATTCCGGGGTCATGGCGCCCTCTCCGCGAGGGCGTTTACCATGCGGCGTCGGAGTGACGACTAAGACGCCTGGCCCCGAGGATTAGGAGATCTCTATAGATGGCGAAGCAAAAATTCGAGCGCAATAAGCCGCACGTCAACATTGGTACGACCGGTCACGTCGACCACGGCAAGACCACGTTGACGGCTGCGATCATGCACTGTTTAGCAACCGAGGGCCTGGCACATAAAGTCGGGGTCGACCAAATCGACAACGCGCCCGAAGAGAAAGAGCGCGGGATCACGATCGCGATCTCGCACCAGGAGTACGAGACGCCCAAGCGCCACTATGCGCACGTCGACTGCCCCGGTCACGCCGACTACATCAAGAACATGATCACCGGCGCCGCCCAGATGGACGGTGCGATCCTGGTGGTCGCCGCGACCGACGGGCCGATGCCGCAGACCCGCGAGCACATCCTGCTGATGCGCCAAGTCGGCGTTCCGCGGATCATCGTCTTCCTCAATAAGGTCGACATGGTCGACGACGAGGAGCTGCTCGAGCTGGTCGAGATGGAGATCCGCGAGCTGCTGACCCAGTACGAGTTCCCGGGCGACACCACGCCAATCATTCGCGGCTCCGCGCTCAAGGCGCTCAACTCGAGCGGCAAGAAGGGCGACGCCGATGCGGATCCGATCTTCAAGCTAATGGATACGGTAGACGATTACATCCCCGAGCCGCAGCGTGAGGTTGACAAGCCGTTCCTCATGCCGGTCGAAGACGTTTTCACGATCACGGGCCGTGGGACGGTCGGCACCGGACGCGTCGAGCGCGGCCAGGTCAAGGTCGGCGAAGAGGTCGAGATCGTCGGACTCAAGGAGGAGACGAAGAAGACGGTCGTCACCGGCATCGAGATGTTCCGCAAACTGCTCGATGCGGGCATCGCCGGAGACAACATCGGCGTGCTCTTGCGTGGCGTCGATCGCAACGAGATCGAGCGCGGCCAAGTGCTGGCGAAGCCCGGTTCGGTCAAGCCGCACCGGAAGTTCAAAGCCGAAGTCTACGTCCTCTCCAAAGAGGAGGGCGGCCGGCACACGCCGTTCTTTGCGAACTATCGTCCGCAGTTTTACTTTCGCACGACCGACGTGACCGGTACCATCAAGTTGCCGGAGGGCGTCGAGATGGTGATGCCGGGTGACAACGTGCAGATGGACGTCGAACTGATCACGCCGATTGCCTGCGAAGAGGGCTTGCGTTTCGCGATCCGCGAAGGCGGAAAGACGGTCGGCGCTGGCGTCGTAACGACGGTCGCGGAATAGGCGCCCGAGCGCAGCACGCATGGCCAAGCAAATGATCCGCATACGCCTGAAGGCGTATGATCACAAAGTCCTCGATCAATCGGCGGAGCGGATCGTGGAGACCGCTAAGCGCACCGGCGCGTTCGTCAGTGGGCCGGTGCCGCTCCCGACCGAAATCAACCGGTTCTGCGTGCAGCGTTCCACCAACAACGACAAGAAGTCGCGCGAGCATTTCGAGATGCGCACGCACAAGCGGCTGATCGACATTCTGCAAGCTTCGCCCAAGACGATGGATGCGTTGATGCACCTCGATCTGCCGGCTGGCGTCGACATCGAACTCAAAGCCTAAAGGAAGCTCTTATTTAGCGCAGCTCGTTGTCGCCTCCGGCCTCATTTACCGTAGTAAACGTCGGCCGTCGGCTCCTAGAGCTGCATCTAAATCAGAGCTTCCTTTGGAGTAATCGCGGGCCGCCACTTCGAATCCACCGCGCTTCCAGTCGTTAAGAAAAGGAGCACGCGGTGGAAATCAAACCGACCTATCTCGGCACGATGATCGGCCTGGCCACGGTCGCCTTCGGCCTGATCGCCGCCGGGGCATGGAACAAGTTCATTACCGACGCGATCGCGCTCTTTCTGAAGCCGGGAAAAGGCGTGTGGGCCGAGTTCATCTACGCCATCATCATCACGATCATCGCAATCGTCGTCGTTCAGTCGCTGGCAAAGCTGGCCGAGCGAGAGGCCGAGTTCACGGGCAAGCTGCCCTTCGGAAAGAAGGAACAATAAGCCAGTCATTATAGGTTTGTACAAAACTCGTCATTGACGCTAATGCTTTGCCGTGCGAACATGCTCCCATAGGCGAAGGGCCCGTCTGCGCCGGTAGGCGGTCCCAGCAGTCGATGGGAGGATACCGATGGCGGGGAATGGTTCGGTTGGTCGCTGGACGTCGGGGGTTATTCCCTACGCCGTCATGGGCTACTACGAACCCGATTACGCGCCCAAGGAGACGGACGTCCTCTGCGCCTTCCGCCTCGTCCCCCAAGAAGGAGTCGAACCCGAAGAGGCGGCTGCCGCCGTCGCGGGCGAGTCGTCGA
>JASHPI010000060.1 GCA_030038215.1 Vulcanimicrobiota bacterium
CCGGTCTCGTCGAAGTAATGTCCGGCGCGCTGATCGTGCTGGGAGCGCTCGGCCCGGTTGGACCCATGATGCTGTTCGCCGACATGGTGGTCGCGGGCACCGCGACCGCAATCCGCGCGAAGCACTATGACCTCGACCAGCACGAAGAGGAAACGCTCTTCGCCGCGATTGCGCTGCTCTTGGCGCTCGGTGGTCCCGGAGCGTTCTCCGCCGACGCGGCATTGCGCATTCGGCTGTTCGATCGCGCCTGGCTGCGGTATCTTTCCGTTCCCGTCGCAGTGGCCGGCGCCGCCTATATGCTTTCGCAAAGAAAAGGCTAGGTCGTCGGGCACCTGCATGTAGAAAGCCATAAAATGTTCGAGGCGGCTGTCCAGGCCTGGGCACTTCGCGGTGCCGTCCTGCTCGATGGCCTCGCCGCGGTCGTCGTAGTCGTTGCCGGATTGCGGGCCTTCATCCTCGTGCTGTTGGGATTGGCAATGCGTGACTCGACGCTCGCAATCAACCCCAACCGCGCCCGTCTCAGCCGGTGGCTCGCGTTGGCACTGGAGCTGATGATCGGTAGCGACATCATTCGAACGGCCATCGCGCCGTCGTGGATCGACCTCGGGCAGCTCGCAGCCGTCGTTGCAATCCGGCTGGTCCTCGAATACACGCTTCTTCGGGACATGCCGGCCGATAAGAGCGCCGGCGATCGAAGCGACCCCGCTTGACGGCCTTACTTACGAACTTTCTCCGCTGCCGTCACGCCGAGCGGCGTGACGAAATTCCCCGTAAGGATCGCCTTGGGTGAGCCGCCGGCCGGGTAGCTGTAGACTTCGGCTCCGTTGTTCCCGGCATCCCCGCAGTAGATCAGGCCCTTGACGATCCAGGTCTGCGCGCAGTCGTCGGCACCCGAGAGCGCGACCGTGCTCTTCAGCGTCGCCTTGGTTCCACTAACGGTGTATCGGTACGTTTCCGACGTGTCCTGATCGGTGACCGTGAGGTACTTGCCGTCCCACTGCACGGAGCCGGGGAACTCGACCGCGTTGCTCGTGGCGATCGTTTCGAAGGTAGTGCTGCCTTTCGGCAGCTCGACGAGCGCGAAGCCGGAGCGGTTCCCGGTAAAGCCGTCGGCAAAGAGATTCCCCTGGTTGTCGTAGCCGTCGAAGAACTCTTCGTCCATCGGGGTGCTGTAAACGGTGGGCGTCCCGGTCGCGTTCTGGAAGACCGCGACTTGGCCGCCCGTAAGGTTGCCAATCGCGAGGTCGCCGCTGGTATCCATCGCGCAGCTCGATGGAAAGCCGAAGGAGACGGAGAGCGTCTTAATAGCCGTGTTTTTGCGGACGTTGTACTCCGTGATCTGCGTCGCGCCCGCAACGTTCCAGACGATCCCACTCCCGTAGCCGTAGAGCACGTTCGTGCACCCTTGACCGCCGGCCCCATTGAGCGTGCCGACCTGTTGAGTGCTCTTCGGATAGTTGAAAATGCTGGCGTAGCTCCCATAGGAGTTGAAGATGTACTCGCGGTTGCGACCTGGGATCACGTCAGGAAAAAGCGTCGCGAAACGGGGCGGCACACTCTCTCCCATGCGCGCTGCGGTTACCGGCCTTCCGTTTACCCAGAGCGTCTTCCCGACGTATCGGGCACCGAGCGCGCTTGACGGCGCGACCGCCGTGCCATCCTGAGCCGGTTGAAGGGCAGCGCCGCACGCCGAGCATATCGCGAGTGCAACCAGAGCACCGGCGTACTTCAGCAAACCAGTTCCATTCATGACGTCACCCCATTCTGGTAGTCAGGCCTGGTTTACTTCCTTTAACTTGCAGACTCAGCGCGGCGGCGGTCCGAAACTCGGAAGGCCCGCGAGCGGTATCGTGGGTAAGCTGAAAGAGAGAGTCCCTCATGAGCTTACCGACCGCTATAGTGATCGCAACTGCAATGGTCTGCGGGACCTTTCTGGTGGGTTTTCTCGTTTCGCTTCTCTGGATGAGCCGCCGCCGGTAGGCCCTGCTACGCGATACCAACGCTTGGCTTGGGCTATCGCGCGATGCGTGATCAGTCACGCTGGCGCTTCTGGGTGACCGCATGGCTGCTGGCAATGTTTGTCGTCAACTTCGTGTTTTTGCTCCACGTCCACCGCGTGCTTTGACGCTTGCGGCACGGAGCCGTGGGGCGAGGCGGCGAATGATACTGACGCCGCGGCGCTCAGTGCGCAAGGAGCAAAGCAGCCATGAAACAGTGGAATCTTAGCCATTATGCGATAAGCAGCTGCTTCACGGCGGTATTACTCGCAGGATGCGGCGTAGCGCAGCCGCCGACCGTGCCGCCCGGCGCGATCCCGCAAAGCTACGCACGCATAGCGCACGCGGATGGTGGTTCGTCGTGGACGCTGCCTGAAGCAAAAAGTAAGGCACCGAGCTACCGCATCGTGTACAACTTCGGCGCGGCCCCCGACGGCGAAGACCCGGCGGCGGGCCTGATCGACGTCGACGGAACGCTCTACGGCACGACGGCGTATGGCGGCGCAAACGGCTATGACGGAACGGTTTTTCGGATAACGACGGCGGGCACGGAGCAGGTGCTGCACAGCTTCGGCCATGGGTCCGATGGCGTTTTTCCCGTCGCGGACTTAATCAACGTGAACGGAACGCTCTACGGCACCACGAATGCCGGGGGCGCGTATTGCTGCGGCACGGTCTTCAGCGTCACGACCGGCGGCGCCGAAAAAGTGGTGCACAGCTTTTCCAATGACCACGAGGGCGGCAGCAGCCTACATGCCGGCCTGATCGACGTCGACGAGATGCTCTACGGGACGACGATGCGTGGCTCGTACACCACCCATCATTGCGGTTGCGGTACGGTCTTCAGCCTTACGACGGGCGGCACGCTGAGGGTGCTGCGCAGCTTCGGTAAGGGGAACGACGGATACTGGCTCTCGGCCGGCCTAATCGACCTCAACGGCCTGCTCTACGGCACCACGTATGCCGGGGGCGCATACGGTCGAGGCGGGTCGTCTGGAGAGCAGGTCGGCGGCGTGGTCTTCAGCATGACAATGGACGGTAAGGAGAAGGTGCTGCACGCCTTCGGCAAAGGAACCGATGGACTCGGTCCCGATGCAAGCTTGATTGATGTCAACGGCACACTGTACGGCACAACCGAGTATGGCGGCGGGCGCAACCGTGGCACGGTCTTCAGCATCACGACAAGCGGCAAGGAAAAGGTAGTATACAGTTTCGGCGACCCGCCCGATGGTGCGACTCCGCACGGTGGCCTGATCGACGTCAATGGCACGCTGTACGGTACCACGTCCGGCGGCGGCGCATACAGTTATTTAGGCATCCATGGAGGCACCGTCTTCAGCGTCACGACCGGCGGCAAAGAGACGGTGCTGCACAGCTTCGGCAATGGCAAAGACGGCTACATTCCAGTAGCACGCCTGCTCGACGTCAACGGTACGCTGTACGGCACGACCACCGGCGGCGGCAAATACTACAGAGGATCGAGCGGCTTCGGAACCGTGTTTGCGTTGATTCCATAAGCCGCAGACGCCGAGCACCTTTGCCCTTTCGCGGCAAGGCCCTTGTCGTTCTCTCTTCTCGTCGCAGTAGCGTCCTGACTTCACTCGTCAGGAGGCCTCATGCTGCAGAACGTCACCACCACGCCGGCACGCCGCGCGCTCGAGTTCGGCATCTACCGCGACGGCGACAACAATCTCGATGCGATCCAGGAATCAACGCTCACGCAGGCACTGCAGACGAGCCGGACGGATTCGCGCATCCAATTCACGGTGGAAGACACGACCTCGATGCACTCCGATGGCGACGGAATCGAGCGCGGCGCCTTACACACCGCGCAGTACACGATCGCCGATGGAACCGTAGCCGGCGTGCATGTTGGTAAGGCACACGACATGAGCGACGAGCAGAACTTAGCGCAATTTGTTGCGCAGACGCTTGACGACGCGCAAGCCAGCGGAGCCAAGCAGACGTGGATCGACCTGGTCGATCACGGCGGCGGCGACGGCGGCGGCCTCGAGACGCGCGACGGAAGCGTCATGCCGATGCCGAAGATCGCCGACGCGATTGCCGACGGCGTCGCGATGCACGCGCGCGAGCATCCCGAGGATTCCGGCCGCAGCGTCGACGGCGTGGTCGCAAATCAGTGCTTGATGGACACGATGGGCTTTGCCGACGCGCTCTCGCGCGCCGGCGTAAAGTACCTCGCCGCCAGCCCCGAGACGATGCTCGCACCGGGCGTGCCCAGCGGGGTCGCGCACGCCATCGCTGCGCATCAGGACGACCCGAGGGCGATGGGCAAGGCGATCGTCAGCGACGTGATGCGAACGAAGTATGACGCCGGCGGCTTCGGCAACTTCGGACCCGCCGCAGCCTTCGATGTACTCGATCTCGACCCGGCGAAGATGGCGCGCGCCAAAGAGGCGATCAAGCGGCTGAACGATGCCGCCGCGGCGAGCGCTCCGGAGGCGCACGGCGCCATTCGCGAAGACGCTCGCGGGATCGACGGAATGGTGCGCTTCCCGGAAGCCACCAAGGACATGCCTTGGCGCGCCGATCGTCCGGCCATTGCATTCTACGACACGCTCGCAGGCGATGCGCGGCTGGGCGGCGACCTGCGATCCGACGCGAAAGCCGCCGCGGATGCGGTGCGCTCGCTCGTGCTCGCGCACCGC
>JASHPI010000006.1 GCA_030038215.1 Vulcanimicrobiota bacterium
GGCGCCACCGCGCTGGTTCCACCGACGACGACGTTTTGACCGTCGACGCGAATGCTGTAGCCGGTATTCGGGTCGGCGTCACCGGCCACGTCGGGTACGCCGCGGCCGCCCGTCGAGCCGGCCGGCGGGGCCGGGACGGCCGCGCTCGCCTGCCACGACGGACGCGCGAAGAAATCGCTGACGCCGCCCCCCGAGTCGCTCCAGGCCGTCTCGGACGCGATCGTCGTCCCGCTGCCGGCAAGCGTCGTTCCTCCGCAACCCAGCGCGTACGGGCTCGATGCCGGAAAGTCCACGTGCAAAGCGCCGTCGTTGACGCCGTCGCTCGAGCCTCCGTCACCGGAGGCGACGCAGACCGAGACCGCAATCGTTGATGCATCTTGGATCGCTTGGTCGAGGGCATCCATGGCCTGCTGGGTCCAAGTCGACTCGGGGCCGCCCCAGCTAATCGAAATCACCGACGGATTGTTGGTTTGGTCGTGGACCGCGGTCGTGACCGCGTCGAGAAAACCTTGATCCGTGTTCGGCGCGAAGTAGAGCACCAGCTTGGCGCCGGGCGCGACGGCCCCGGCGATCTCGGCGTCGAGCATCACCTCGATGTCCTCATCCTCGTTCCCAGGCGAACTCGTCGCGCCGTCGACGGAGACGATGGTGACCGTTTGCGCGCTGACTCCGAGCTGCGTCAGATAGGCGGCAAAGTCGGCTTGAGTGAAGCCGCCGCCCAACTCGATGACGCCGATGCACTCGCCGCTTCCATTAACGCCCGACGGGAAATCGTAGAGGGTCGCGACTTGGAGCGGCGTGAACGAGGTCTCCGGCGCCGCCGCCAGACGCGCGCGCGGCGACGCTTGGGGCCGGTCGTCGAGACCGAGCACTGCCTGCACGATCCCCGAAAGCTCCGCGGGCACGGTGATCGAACCGTCGTGGCCGCGATAGGTCGTCGTGCCGGCTTGGTAGCGCTTCAAGGCCACGCCGAAGGCCGCATTCATCTGCGCGACCGTGCCGCGCAGCAGCACGCTGCGCCGGGCCGCGCTGCTCTCGACGACGGTCAGACCGTGTTCGCGCGCAAAGGCCTCGACCTTCTGCAAATCGCTGGGGTCGGCGCCGTAGCGATCGGCAAAAGCTTCGCGCGAGATCGCACCCGGCGCCGGGGGATCGGTGTTCTTCGAGCGCAGCCACAGCGTGACGGTGATCGGCGCATCGGCCGGCGCGTCGCCGAGCAGGCGCGCTCCGGGTAACGAGGGCCGGTCGCTTCCGGGTACGGTCCATCGGTCTGCCATCATCGTTGCCTCATACCCATGCTAATGGGCGATGGGCGCCAAGGAGCCGTGGTGACGATGTCGCAGCTATCCAGGGCCATGTCCATCGCAAGTCGAGTTCTCCTCACGGCCTTTGCGGCGGCGCTCTTCGCCGTTATCCCGCAAACGGGTGCCGGCTCTCCGCCGATTGCAGCGCCATCGAACCATTGCCTGCGCCGATGAGCAAGGTGCGGGTTTTGGTCGGCACGCGTAAAGGCGCGTTCATCCTCAGCGCGGATGGAAAACGCGACCGCTGGGAGGTCAGCGGCCCGCACTTTGCCGGTTGGGAAATCTACCACGTCAAAGGATCGCCGGCGAATCCCAATCGCATCTACGCCTCGCAGTGCAGCGGCTGGTTTGGGCAGCTGATCCAACGCTCGGAAGACGGCGGCGCGACCTGGGAGCCGGTTGGCAATGATTTTGCATACGACGGCGTACCCGGAACGCATCAATGGTACGACGGCACGCCGCATCCGTGGGAGTTCGCGCGCGTTTGGCATCTCGAGCCCTCGCTCAGCGATCCGGATCACGTCTATGCCGGTGTCGAGGACGCCGCGATCTTCGCTTCGACCGACGGCGGTACGAGCTGGCGCGAGCTCTCGGGGCTGCGCTCGCACGACACGGGATCCTCGTGGCAACCTGGGGCGGGCGGCATGTGCCTGCACACGATCTTGATCGATCCGCGCAACCCGCAACGCATCTTCGCGGCGATCTCGGCGGCCGGCGCGTTTCGCAGCGACGATGCGGGCGCGACCTGGCGGCCGATCAACCGGGGGCTGAAGTCCGCGGGTGTGCCCAATCCGACCGCCGAGGTCGGCCACTGCGTTCATCGGATTGCCATGCATCGCAACCGGCCCGACGTGCTTTTCATGCAGAAGCACTGGGACGTCATGCGCAGCGATGACGCCGGCGAATCGTGGCGCGAGATCAGCGGGAATCTTCCGACCGATTTCGGCTTTCCCATCGACGTGCACGCGCACGAGCCCGACACGATCTACGTCGTTCCGATCAAGAGCGACTCGGAGCACTTCCCGCTCGACGGAAGCCTGCGCGTCTTTCGCAGCCGCTGCGGCGGCGACGAATGGGAGCCGCTCACCAACGGTCTGCCCCAGCGCGACTGCTACGTCAACGTGTTGCGCGACGCGATGGCGGTCGATTCGCTCGATTCGTGCGGCATCTATTTCGGCACGACCGGCGGACAGGTCTATGCGTCGTCCGACGCGGGCGACAACTGGACCGCGATCGTGCGCGATCTTCCGGCCGTTCTTTCGGTCGAGGTGCAGACGCTTCCGTGATCCGCGTCGAGCTTCCCGGCCACCTGCGCACGCTGGCGCGCGTCGACGGCGCGGTGCTGCTCAGCCTCGATGGCGACGTCACGCAACGCGCGCTGCTCGACGCGCTCGAGGCTCGCTATCCGGTGCTGCGCGGAACGATTCGCGACCGTGTCAGCGGACGACGCCGGCCGTTCGTGCGGTTCTTTGCCTGCAAGACCGACCTATCGCACGAGCTGCCCGACGCGCCGCTGCCGCCGGCGGTCGCCTCGGGTGCCGAGCCGTTCCTGGTCGTCGGCGCGATGGCCGGCGGCTGAGGAGTCCGATGAAAAAAGTCAACACGAACGAGATCGAAGAGATCGCGTGGGCATCGCCTAAGGGCAAGTTCGGAGGCTTTGGCAAGGAGGTTTCCGAGGCGCTCGGCCGCGATCCGCGTTCGATGGATTTGGTCGCCCGGCATCCGTTCGACGTCGAGATCTTGCGGATCGCTCCCGGCAAGGCGCCCTACCTCTACCACTCCCACAGCGCGCAATGGGAGTTCTACCACGTCATCTCGGGCAGCGGAACGGTGCGCCATCAAGAAGGCACGACACCGATCGTCGCAGGCGACGCATTCATCTTTAAGCCGAACGAGCCGCACCAACTCGTCAATGATGGCTCCGAGGACTTGATCGTCTACGTCGTCGCCGACAATCCGATCGGCGAAGCGCACTACTATCCCGACAGCGGGAAATGGGGGGTGCCGATTCCCGAGCGCCGCTACCTGCGCTCGGAAAATCTCGACCGATTCGACGGCGAGGAGTAGCCGCCGGCACGATCGCCAAGCTGCGTGAGGATCCGGTACGCCAGTCTCACGCGGGCGGGAATTGGATAGCTCTTGTTGGCGAGAATGACAATTCCGAGACGCTCTCGAGGAACGAGCGCGACGTAGGTTCCAAAGCCATTCGTCGATCCGGTCTTGTTGATCCAGACGTCGTTCGCCGGTTTTTCGGGCGGCACGATCCGGCTAACCGGCGTCGCCGTGAAGAGCATGGCCGGAGCGTTTCCTTGTAGCAAGGCTTGCAGGCTGACGGGATAGGGATACTGCTCCCATATCAAATCCTGGGTCATGACGCCGGCTTGGAAGTAGCCGGTATGCGTCTGGGTAATCGCGCGCTGGAGCGTCGCGTCCAGCGGGATCATCTGCATGTTTGCTTCCACGAAACGGATCGCGTCGGCGGCAGTGGTCCTGATCCCGTACGCCTCCGCCCAGAGGACACCGGGCTTCATCCGGATCGGCGCGCCTTCGCTCGTGTAGCCTTGCGCGTAATCCGCCATTGCGGCTGCGGGAACGTTGATGTACGTGTTCTTCAAGCCGAGCGACGGAAATAGGCGCCCCTCCATCAACGAGACAAAGTCCCGATCCATGCTCTTCGCGGTTACGAACCCGAGCATTCCGATGCCGACGTTCGAATACGTTCTGCAGCTGCTCGGCGCGCAGCTGGGCGTCCAGCGCCTAAGATATGCGATCAGCTGGTCGTCGTTATCGATGCCGTTGGGGACCTGCAGCGCAAGGCCGCCGGGCGTGTGCGTGCCCAGACTCAGCAGGCTGGCTGAGCCGAACTCACTGCCGCGCAGGGAGGGAACGTATCGGGCCACCTTGTCGGAAAGCGAGAGTCTGCCGGTAACGGCCGCGTACGAAGCCAACGTCGCGGTGAACGTCTTAGTGACCGATCCGATTTCGAAGAGCGTGTCGCGCGCGACGGGTTCTCTTGTCTCCAGCGACGCCACGCCATAATCGAACAGATACGTTTTCCCCGCCACCGTAAGGCCCACGGCCATACCGGGAATCCGGTATTTCGCCATCACCGGCGCGACCGCGGCAGCGACGACGCTCTGGACGCTATCTCGTTGACTCTCGTTCGCACGAGCGACGACGGCAGGGAGCATCGCGGCGGTCAGGACTGCCGCGAGCGCGCGTAGAGCGTTACTACGCGGGCGGGAACTGTATCCCGGCAACCTTGCCGTCTTTATCCAGGACGAACACCTCGTTGAGCGTCGTGGTTTTGAATACCACGCGATAGACGTACGCGGTCTCGTCGTCAGCGACCGACTGCTGTCCCAACGGGGTAAAGCTTAGCGGATCCCCGAGGGCCCCGAATTTTGCGCTGATTTGCTTGATGACGTCAGGGGTCAAATCGGCGTTCATCGTAGCGGTTAACTGCGAGCGGTCGATATCGCCGGTCTGCATCCGACGCAGCCATTCTCTCGCCCTTGCGTTAACGTCGCCGACGCTGTTCTGGCTGCTCGCCGTCGCAACCGGGCTCGGAGAGGGTAACGGAGTCTCCGTTGCCGCCGAAACGGCACTCGCGCCAAGGAGCGCCGAGAGCATGCCGACTACAGCGAATGCGCGCGGTCCCATCAGAAGTGATCCTCCTCTCTCGATGGCTCCCTAAATACGAGTGCGGGGAGAACCGCTTGCCCTTGCTGAAAACATCGCGAGGATGAGCAAGCGCGCCGTCGTTCTCGGGCTCGCGGGCCTCGGCATTCCGCTGGCGCTGCTGGTAGTCCTGTTGCCCATTACGTGGGGGTATGGCGGCTATCTCTTCGGTTCGACGTCGGCCCAGCCCGCGCCGCACATCGTTTATGCCGACCCAAGCGGGCCCGCGTATCGCGCCGGCATACGCCCGGGGGATCCCGTCGTCCCACCACGTGGAATGCAAGCGGTTATCGAACTTGCCGGTCCGATCGGAACGGTCGCGACCGTTCGCCTCATCCGAGGCGACCGCGTTCGCGACGTCTCCTTTGCGTTCGTGCCGTATTCCGGGCGACTCGCCGCGCAGCAGCAGATCAACAAGATCGTCAACGGGCTCGCGGCGTTGGCAGCGTTCGTGCTTGCCATCGTCGTCGTGCTGCGCGCGCAAGACCGCCGTATCGGCATGCGTGCCGCAACCGTTTTGCTCATTGGCGGCACGCTGGCATTGGCTCTTGGCGGCGGGCTCGTCTGCGGTAACGCGATTGTGGGCGCAGTGCTGTACCAGCTCTTGCTGTTTCCCCTGAGAAACGCGACACTCTGGGCGGCGGTCGCTCTGCTTGGGGTCTTTCCTCCGCCGGTGAGCAGGCTTCGGCGCTGGCTTCCTACCGCGGCAGCACTTGTTTTCGTCTATACCGTCTATGTTGTGGCCTCCCGGGTGCCGTCTCTCTTCACCGGGGAAGACGCCAGGTGGCCGCTGCTGACGAGCCCCGGCCCTGGTCAAGCTATTCTAGTGATCGTGCTGCTTCTGCCGCTGGCGATCGCCTGCGTCGATGCGATGATCACGACCGACGACGAGCACGCAGCTGCAACGCGCTGGCTGTGCTCTCTCTGGCTCGTGAGCTGGGTCTTTGACGTCTTGCCGTTCGCGGTCGCGCTCGCCGGTTCGAAGATCCTCTTTACTCACTACGGCGACGTCCTCGGCGCCGGGTCGGTTGCATTCCTCGCCTTGGGAATCGCCTATCCGGTCCTGCGCCACCGGATGATCGATCTCAACATTCTCATCTCGCGCGCTACGGTCTTTACAATCGTCTCGCTGATTATCGTCGCGCTCTTCGTGAGTATCGAGTGGGGCGCGAGCAGAGTACTCGAACGGGTGCTGGGCATCACGATCGAGCGCGCCAACGTGCCGTCGCAGGTAATAACCTTCGTCCTCGTCATCTTCCTCGGGCTCTCGGCCCGCTGGATTCACCGCTTCGTCGAGGGTACGATGATGCGGGCCTTCTTCCGCAAGCGGTTGCGCGGCCTGGCCGACATCGAGGCTTGCGCCGAAGAGATCGACGTTGCCACCGACGTGCGCGCCATTACTGACGTCGCAGTTGCAACCGTAATGCGCTCGCTCGACGTCTGCGCTTGCTCGATCTACCTTCACGATGGCTCGGCATACGCGCGGACTGCTACAAGTGGCGCTATCGACCTTCCGGAACGTTATGGCTTCAACGACGTTGCGCCGCTGAAGCTTCGCCGCTGGCGCCGCCACGTTGAGCTCCAGGACGGATCGCCGGGCACGCTTTTCCTGCCGATGCTCGTGCGCGGCGATCTGCTCGGCTTCGTTGCGTGCGGCGCGAAGATCGATCGCACCACATTCCTCGACGATGAAATTGCCGCGCTGACCAAGCTCGCGCACCACATCGGGTTGGCGCAGGCGACGCTCGCGGCACCGGTCGCCGTCGGAAGAACTCAACGTGTAAGCGCCAAGCCGGTTCTACTACGATAAAGCGGTTCGCTACGGCCGGTCGCCGAATCCCGGGCCCATGCGCCTTCTCGCAATCCCCGCGGTTATCGCGCTCGCGGCAATGACGGCCGGTCCCGTGACGAGCGCCCCCGAAAACCCCTTGATGCAGCCGAGCACGTTGCCTTTCGGCGCGTTACCGTTCGATCGCATCAGCGATAGCGACTATCAACCGGCAATCGAAGCCGGGATGGCGCAGCAGCTCGAAGAGATCAACGCCGTCGCCGACAATCCCGCACCGCCCACCTTCGACAACACTTTGGTTGCGATGGAGAAGTCCGGACGGCTGCTCGATCGCGCAAACGGCGCGTTTGGAGTTGAGGTAGCGACGAACAGTAATCCGCAGCTGCTGCGCGTACGCGAAGTCGTCGCCCCGGAGTTAGCCGCGCATGAGGACGCGATCTATCTCAACCCGAAACTATTTGCGCGGGTAGATGCGATTTACAAGAATCTGGGCCGTCTGGCGCTCGATCCCGAGTCGCGCCATCTCGTCATAACGTATTACCGTCGCTTCGTGCACGCGGGCGCGGACCTCCCGCCCGCAAAGCAAGCCCAGTTGCGGCAGATCAATCGCCAGCTGGCCACGCTGCAGGCCGCCTTCCAACGCAAGTTGCTTGCCGGCACGGCTGCGGCTGCGCTGGTCGTCAAGGACAGGAGCCAACTCGCCGGCCTCAGCGAAAGCGCGATCGCGGCGGCCGAGCAGGCGGCGAGCGCCAAGGGCGATCCCGGCGGCTACCTGATAGCGTTGCAAAATACGACGCAACAACCGTCGCTCACGCTGCTGCAGAACCGCGCGACGCGGCAAGCGCTCTTTGAGAACTCGTGGACGCGCACCGAAAGGAACGACGACAACGATACCCGCTCGACGATCGCGCAGATGGCCAAACTCCGGGCCGAAAAGGCAGAGTTGCTCGGCTATCCGAATTTCGCAGCCTACCAGCTCACACAGGAAATGGCGCAGACGCCCGCCGCCGTGCAGGACTTCTTACAGGGCCTGATCGCGGCGACCCGCGCCAAGGCCGCGCAAGAAGCCACGGAAATTCAAGCGCAAATCGACGCGAGCGGTCAACATTTTCAGTTGGAGCCTTATGATTGGAACTTCTACGCGCAGCAGGTCCGCAAGGCGAAGTACAACGTCGACGATAACGAGATTAGACCCTATTTCGAGCTGAATAACGTACTGCAGAACGGCCTCTTCTATGCGGCCAATCAGCTCTACGGAATCACGTTCAAAGAGCGCCACGACATTCCGGTCTGGCAGTCCGATGTCCGCGTCTTCGAAGTTTTCGATAAGGACGGCGCACCGCTCGCGCTGATGTACTTCGACTTCTTCAAACGGGACAACAAGCAGGGCGGCGCCTGGATGAACTCATTTACCAACTACTCGACGCTGCTGGGAACCAAACCCGTCGTGTACAACGTCGAGAACATTCCGAAAGGGCCGCCGGGGGAGCCGACCCTACTGACGATCGATAGCGTGACGGGCATGTTCCACGAGTTCGGTCACGCGCTGAACGCCTTTTTCGCCGTCGAAAGATACCCGTCGCTCTCGGGTACCGCGCGGCCACGCGACTTTGTGGAGTTTCCCTCGCAGTTCAACGAGCATTGGGCGCTGTACCCTTCGGTGCTCCGGCACTACGCGTTCAACTACAAAACGCACGAACCGATGCCGCAAGAACTGATCGACAAAATGAAGAGGGCCGCGAAGTTCAACGAAGGCTATGCGATGGGCGAGAGTTTGGCGGCCGACCAGCTCGACATGGCGTGGCACTCTTTGCCGGCGAGCGCGCCGCTGCAGGACGTCGACGCCTTTGAAGCGCACGCGCTGCAGGCATCCGGCACGGATTTCCCCGGCGTGCCGCCGCGCTATCGTTCGACGTACTTCGCGCACATCTGGGCGAGCGGGTACGCCGCCGGTTACTACGCGTACATGTGGAGCGAGATGCTCGATGACGACGCCTACCAATGGTTCCTCGACCATGGCGGGCTCACGCGTGCAAACGGACAACGCTTCCGCGATATGATTCTCTCTCGCGGCGACTCCGAGGAGTACGGACCGATGTTCCGCGCGTTTTACGGCAAGGATCCCGAAGTAGAGCCTTTGTTGGAGTTCCGCGGCTTGACTACGGGCGACACCTAGTCAAAAACTTTACCCGGACTCGCACCATCGCGGAGCGCACGGCGCAGCAGCGTCTTCATTTCGCCGATGTCCGCGGCCACGCTGCGCAGCGAGTCAAGCAGCGCACTTTCCGGCGCTCCGGCGCGCAGCGTATCGACAGCCAAGCCAACACCATGCGTGAGCTCGGCGATCGCTTCGGACTCATCGGGAGCGTAGTTCTCTCCCGAGCGCTTGGGGCCGAGGGCACAGAGACCTACCAAGTGGCCGCGCGCGACCATCGGATAAGCGAACTCCGCCTGGATCGCGGTGTCCAGCGTCTTGAGATCGAGCGGCTTATGCCAAGTACGCAAAGCTACGATCGCCGGATCGTTTTCGTCATATTTGCCGTAAGCGCCGTCACCATTGTTAAGCGCGATGACGACGAACGATGCGTCGGCGCGTTGCTCCAGCACCTCGCGCGCACGGGCCAACAGAAGGTCCCCACTAGTAATAAATCCGGCCTCGTGTGCAAAGGCGCGGATGGCACGCTCGTCCTCATGCCGCTTTCTGAAAAATACTTCGTCGAGAATGCGATCGACGCGCTTGTGGATGAACCGCATCGAAAGCCCTAGCACTAAGGCGAGTCCAGCAGCGGCGGCCAGATTCACGCCGCGTCCCGCTCCCATAACCTCCGAAACGATGAACTCGACAAGAACGAAGGCGCCTACGACGAGAGCCGACAGTACGCTATAAACGGCGACGCGGTTGACCGTGAAGCCGATGTCGAGCAGACGTTTGCTCAAGACGGAATACGTCAGCCCGAGCGGAGCTAGGAACAAGGTTAGGTTGATGCCGATCGCTTGGATTCGCTGAACCCAAGGGTCGGCGGGCAAAAATCCGACGGCTGAAACCACATACATCGGAACGAGCGAAGCGCTGGTCCAGACAAGCTGCTCGCGCTCAGAGCCACGCACCTTCACGAGCGCGGCCAGAACTGGAAGCAACGGTAGCGCTAACGCGATACTTTGAGCGTACTGGTACGTGCTATACAGGGGCGGGGGGACGCCGGCCGTGGCGGAACCGATCCACAAAATGCCGTTGACCGAGGCGGCGATCAAAGCGAAGGCGTAGGTGATCAACGAGAGCATCCTGCGCAGCGGCGAGAGCGGACGGCCAAAGAGATCGGCGTACGTCGCGAACAACGCGAGCGACACGAAAAACGGAAAACCACTGAGTGCGGCGAGCGCGCAATCGAGCAGCGGCAGGGGCGTAAACCAGTTCTGAACCTGGAATGCGAGTCCGATATTGAACAGGATGAGTAATAGCGAGAGGACTCGCGCTTGTGGCGTATCCGGCCGGCGCCACACGATGAATCCTGCGAACAGAAGCATCCATAAAAGCCCAGCGTTCGCGATCCACATGTCAAGGGTTCCCAAAACGTGCACGGCGCGCAGAGCGATCTGCTTCATGGCTGCGTCGGGCGCTCGCAGGGTCAGCGTGACGCGCTCTCCCGGCCACCAGAAACTCGAGAAGACGCGAAAGCGCGCGCCGGGCGAAAGCGATCCCGCTTCGAGGATATCACCCGTCCGAGCGCCCTCACGATACGCGACGCTGTCGGAGCCGACCGACAGCCGGTAAAGGTTCGGACTTAGGGCGTGAAGTTCGACGGCTTGGGACGGCGGAAAAGCCGCGTATTGATTGCCGACGCCTTCCAGGGCGCCGAAGGCAAAGACTTGCATCCCGATCGTCGCGACGAGCTCGACGACGGCAAAGAACCAGAGCGCCGCGAGCAAGCGGCGCCAGAGCAGGTCGCTCATCAAGCGTAGCTACGACGGCGGCGGGCAGGCCCCCGCTTATATGTGGGCATGTAGGCAAGGGGGTGTCCGCATGGTGGAGAACCTTCCAACCCTTCCCCTGGTGGAGGGCTGCCATGAAACCTCATGTTTCTGTAGTTTTTGCGGCGCTGTTCTTTTTGGCGCTGTCCGCGTGCTCGCAGTCGTCCGTTCCGTCAGCGGTCTCGTCTCAGTCCTGCGACGGTTTCGAGCCCCCGGTTGCGTCGCTGCACGGGGTCTACGACATTCCCTCGAACGCTTCAGGACCGAGCGCAGCGTGCACGATCGATGAAGCGCTCGCATCGGGTGACGAGGTCGTTGGACGAAATGACTTGCCGTTCTTTTGGCAGTCGTTGGACGCACTGAGCGAACCCGCGTCGATGCCGTTGGCCATGGCTTCGAGCCCTCCCAACGAGCCGCCTCAATTCAAAAAATTCGTGCCGCCGGGAGCGCCGCGCGCGTCGGTTTCCAACGGGGTTCTTCCCTCGTTGATCGTCGCGGCGTACCGTCAGACCAATGGGGTCGTAGACACCTTTCAGGGCGATGCCGATTCGTCTTCCGTACTGAACGAGATGCTCGATCAATGGCATCAAACGGGCGCCGGGCCCGACGCCGATGCGACGATCGTGCAGCAGACCATTCAACCATTTAGGTTCGATCCCAAGGTATGGATGAACTTAGGGAATTACAACGGTGAGGTAGCTATTGATGCGTCCGGACGTGTTTCGGGCCGGGCGAGTGCGGCGTACCGTGTTTTCCGCCTGAACACGCGCGATCCGAAGTACGACTACTTCCTCATCACCTTGGACGGCCTCAACAAGGTGCAAGGATTCAACGACTGCAAGTACGATTTTCCGAGATTCTATTGCGAGTGGCTTAACCGCGGTCTGAGGTTAAGCGTTCGCCTCGCGAGATCAACCGATCCAAGCACCGGCATCGGCAATATCACCGAGGCTGAGCCCAAAAACGCAATTACGTCAGGGAAATACGAAATCTCGGAGGGCTACGACCTTAAAGGAGAGATCAGTTGCGAGGTCGGTGACTCAGCAGGCGTGTCGAGCCAAGTGCGACCTAGCCCGTTTACCGAACGCCTCCAGCCACAAGCCGCAAAGTGTGGGGTGAACGGCGGCGCTACCTATAGCTCCAAAGTGACCCAGACCTGGGACGTACAGTCGCGGACGATTCACAACTACACCGCGCCTTCAGGAACGACCGGGGATTGGGACATGACCTTTTCCGGCTGGTCGGATAATTGCAAGGGCGGCCCGTTCCCGGAAGACTTAAAAACGACGGGAGACTTCGGCGCCGCCGAAATCATCCGCGTCCCGCGCGACGTTATCTACACGTCGTCTGCGCCGCGCCTTATGCTGGTTGCCACATTCTCGGGGCGCACGATAGGGTGGGAGTATCTTCTGAGGTGCGACGGTTATGAGTATCAGTCCAGTTGGGCTTTATTTCCGACCTTCGAGCTACCGACATTCTTCGTAAACGCAACCAAAGGCTTAGCCGTGTCGGCAGGCAGCAGCGGCCAATTCGTCATCACCTCGAAAATACCGGACGCCGATATCGGGTTAACAGCGAACTTGGTGCTCATCAAAAATGGTGAGAAGCTCGACCCTAAGGACGTCGGCCTCAAGATCACGGCTGACGATCGCACCGCCTACGCGATTCTGTCAAACAGACCGGACATCATGCCGCGCGTGCAAACCTGGACGGTTACGGCCTCGGCGACGGCGCCCAAAACGACGTATAAGCTTTACGTTGATACGGTCCCCGGAGGCGAAACCGACAACGTCAGGCTCGGACCCATTGAGGTACCGCTGACGATAAACTAGAACGGTATTTCGTCTTCGAGATCATCGCCGAGCGCGTCGCCGCCGCCCGAGGGGGCGGCTGCTGGTGCGCGGCTGCGGCCGCCGCCGTTGTAGCCGCTCGGCTCGCCGGGATCGCCGCCGTCGTCGCGACGCGAGGAGAGCATCTGCATCCCGGAGATCACGACTTCGGTCGCTTGCCGCCGAACCGGCTGTCCGCTCTCGTCGCGCAGCTTGGCGTCGTCGTAGGAGCGAATCGAGAGGCGCCCTTCGACCAGCACCGGGCTGCCCTTCTTGAGATAGGTGTTGCAGGTCTCGGCCAGACGCTCCCAAGCGACGATGTCGACGTACATCGTATCTTCCGGCTTCGCGTCGCGCTTGTTCGGATTGACTGCAATGCGGAACTTCGTGACTGCCGAGCCCGAGCCGACGTAGCGAATCTCCGGATCCCGGGTCAGGTTTCCGACCAAAATCACCTTATTGAAGGAAGCTGCCATAGGTCTTTCTCTCTCATGAATGCGAATTGCGGGCCAAGGCTACCATGGCCGAATGTCAGCAGTATGGCACAGTCGTTACCGAAACGCTGCCGGCCTTGCGACTCTCTACGCCGGCGCCGGCGCCGGTGCGGCCGCTGCAAGCGTCGCCATATGCGCCAGCATCTTCTTGTCCAGGCGCACGAGCAAGGCGCGCAGCACGTCTTCGTGCAGCTTTAGCTGGCGCTCCAGTTCCTTGGAGGCGGCTGCACCGCTCTTGAACTGCATGACCCCGTAGTGGCCTTCCCGGACGTCCTTGATTTCGTACGCCAGGCGCTTCTTGCCGAGGCGCTCGATGGCGACCACCTCGCCGCCTTGGCTGCGGACGATCTCGGCGATCGCGTTAACGCGTTCCTCGACCTCGCTCTCCTCGAGCGCCGGACGCAAAATATATGTTACCTCGTAATCCATGGCCGCTCTCCATACTACGGGCGGCTGCGGTTCTCCCATCGCCGGCCGCTTGGCCAGGCCTCCTGACAGGCCGCGAGCACCTCGAGCGCGATCCGAAATTCATAGGAACGCCCGCTCCAGCGACGGAAAGTTCGCCTGCGCGAAGGCGCGCGTTCCTTAGGTGAGAGGGTCGATGGTTCGAAAACAGCTCCTGGGCCTTGCATTGCTTGGGCTTCTCGTCGCGCTTGGCTGTTCGTCCGGCGCCGGGACGTCCTACTCGGCGGTGGATGCCCTACCGGCCCAAGCGATGCCGGCGGTGGGAAACCCGGTCGGAACGTACATCAAACACGTCGTCGTCATCATTCAAGAAAACCGCAGCTTTGACAATTTCTTTGCCGGATATCCCGGCGCCGACGCGCCCATGTGGGGCTGGGGCTACAACTTGCGCGGCAAACGCATCAAAGTGCCGTTACACCAAGATACCTTCCAAGTAGAACCAAACCCTGACCATCTCTGGCAGTCCGCGATCAGAGAATGGGACAACGGCAAGATGGACGGATTTTCCAAAGTGGGCGTGCATCACAACTACTCCACATATAACTACATCGATCGCACTCAGCTGGTCCCCTACTGGACCATGGCCCAGCAATACGTGCTCGCAGACCAGATGTTTCCAACCGAGTTTGGGCCTAGCTACACCGCGCACATTACGCTGGTCGCCGGCACGGACAGCATCGGCAACAAAAGATCGCTGGTCAACTTCCCGGATGCCTCTCCGAATGATTGCGACGCGCCCCCCGGCACCAAGAGCTCCTACGTCAACTCGCAGCGCGTGGTGTTTCATGACAGCGGCCCGTTTCCGTGCTATTCGCATTTCAACACCATGGCCCAAACGCTCGATGCCGCGAGTGTTTCTTGGAAATACTACATTACCAGGCATCTGAACTCGGGCATCTGGGGACCGTTCGAAGCGATTCGCTACGTGCGCTACGGCCCGGACTGGAACAACGACATCATCGTACCGCAAACGAAGATCCTATCGGACCCTGGACAAGGGCAGCTCGCCGGCGTGAGCTGGGTGACGCCCAGCCACATCGATTCGGATCATCCGGGCGCGCGCAGTCCATTCGGACCCTGGTGGGTTACTTCGATCGTCAACGCGATCGGCGAGAGCCCGTATTGGAACTCCACGGCGATCGTCGTCGTCTGGGACGATTGGGGCGGTCTCTACGACAACGACCCGCCGCCGCAGTTGGATTATCGCGGCCTCGGCATCCGTGTGCCGTGCCTCATCATCTCGCCGTACGCCAAGCAAGGCTACGTCTCTCACACCCAATACGAGTACGGCAGCATTCTCAAGTTCATCGAGGAAGCGTTCAACCTGCCGGCGCTCGGGCCGACCTCGGAAGGCTACACCGACACGCGAGCCACCAGCATTGAGGACAGTTTTAATTTCATGCAACCGCCGCGAGCCTTCGTCCCAATTCCGAATCCGGTGGGGAACGAGCACTTTCTCAAGGAACCGCCCTCCAACGAGCCGGTCGATACCGAGTAAGCAGGCGCGAAAAATCACGCGCGCAGCAAAGGGTTAGGCCGGCACACGGCAAAACCAAATCGCGAGATGCTTCGTAGAGCGCTCGCGAGTTTTGCATTGCTTGCACTAGCGGCTGGTTGTTCTGCCGGAACGAACGCGATGAGCCGCCAATCGGGCGGATTTATGCCCGCCGATGACGCGTCGTTGGGGAACCCGGTCGGCACGTATATCAAGCACGTCGTCGTGATCATTCAGGAAAACCGCAGCTTCGAAAACTTCTTCGCCGGCTATCCCGGCGCCGACGCCCCGATGTTCGGTTACTCGAACGGCAAAGAAATCAAGCTGCGCCCAACGACCTTCGATGGCCAAGACCTGCCGCATCTCTGGCAATCCGCGATGACCGACTGGGATCGGGGCAAGATGGACGGCTTCGCCGAGGACGAAGGGCGGGCCAAGGACGGTTGGCCGTACGCCTACTCGTACGTCAAGCGCGCGGAGATCAAGCCGTACTGGACGATGGCGCGCGAGTACGTGCTCGCAGACCACATGTTTCCGACCGAGTTCGGGGCCAGCTTTACCGGCCATCTCACCTTGATCGCCGGGACCGATAATCTCACGCCGACCAAGGCCGAAGTCAATTTCCCCGACGGTTTGTACGACGATTGCGATTCGCCTCAAGGCACCAAAACCTCGACCGTCAACGAACAACGAAAGATCGGCCACTACACCGGACCTTTCCCCTGCTTCGATCAGTTCAACACGATGGCGCAGTTGCTCGACAATCCATCGAGCGCCGCTTCGGGACGCACCAGCGTCTCCTGGAAGTACTACGCCACCAAGGTGCTCGATGCCGGAATTTGGGAACCGTACGAAGCGATCAAATACGTGCGCTACGGACCGGATTGGAATACCAACATCATTGCGCCGCAGACTCGAGTCCTGAATGACGCGAGCGATGGAGCGTTGGCCTCGGTGAGCTGGGTAACGCCGTCGTGGCCTGACTCGGATCACCCCGGGGACGCCAGCGATACGGGACCCTCGTGGGTCGCTTCGATCGTCAACGCGATCGGCGAGAGCCCCTATTGGAACTCGACGGCGATCGTCGTCGTCTGGGACGACTGGGGCGGGTGGTACGACAACGTTGCGCCGCCGCAGCTGGACTTTCGCGGCTTGGGCTTTCGCGTGCCGTGCCTCATCATCTCACCGTACGCGAAGCAAGGCTACGTTTCGCACACCCAATACGAGTTCGGCAGCATTCTGAAGTTCATCGAGGAGGCGTTCGATCTGCCGGCGCTCGGCCCGACTTCGGCAGGCTACACCGACACGCGCGCCAACAGCATCGAGGACAGCTTCGACTTTATCCAATCGCCGCGTCCCTTCGTTCCAATTCCGAATCCGGTGGGGACCGAGCACTTCCTCAAGGAGCCGCCCTCGGACCAGCCGGTCGACACCGAGTAACACACCGCCGGCTCGGCAGGGAGCCGCGCCGGCACATTCAAACAGCGTCGTCCCCAATATGCCTCGTCGGGCGCTGGTTCAGGTTGCACTTCTCGGAGTGGTCAGCGGCTGCTCGGCCGGGCCAAGCGCGCCAGGCCTGCTGCCTACGACCGTGGTCTCGACCGGGAACCCCGTTGGCAAGCATATCGACCACGTCATCGTCATCATTCAGGAGAACCGCAGCTTCGAAAACTTCTTTGCCGGGTACCCGCACGCCGACGCGCCGATGTGGGGCCTCGCCGGCAAACAGAAAGTGCGGCTTCATCCGATCACGTTCGTGGGGCCGGACATCCAACACGATTGGCACTCGTCGATGCGTGAATGGGATCACGGAAAGATGGACGGCTTCAACCAGCTCGGCAACGTGCAGCTATGGGGCAAGAATGCCGCCTATGCTTACGTGGAGCGCTCGCTGATCGCGCCATACTGGGCGATGGCACGCCAGTACGTCCTTGCCGATCGTATGTTTCCGACCGAGTTCGGCGGGAGTTTTACCGCGCACCTCACTCTGGTCGCAGGCACCGATAATCTCACACCCAGGCTGGCTGAAGTCGATTTCCCGAACGCCGAACCCGACGACTGCGACTCGCCCCCCGGCACGACGAGCTCCACGATCGACGAGAAGCGTTACGAGGACTTTTATGGCGGGCCATTTCCGTGTTTCAACGAGTTCAACACCATGGCAGAAACGCTCGACGCCGCCAAAGTTTCGTGGAAGTACTACGCCACAAGGCTGCTTGATGCGGGTGTATGGGAGCCGTTCGAAGCGATTAAGTACGTGCGCTACGGCCGCGATTGGGATAGGGACATCATCGCGCCGCAGTCGAGGATCTTGACCGATCCGAGTCAGGGCAAGTTGGCGTCGGTGACCTGGGTGACGCCGACCGCCAAGGATTCCGACCACCCGGCGTACCGCGGCAAACTGGGTCCATCGTGGGTCGCATCCGTAGTGAATGCGATCGGCGAGAGCAAGTATTGGAAGTCGTCGGCGATCATCGTTCTCTGGGACGATTGGGGCGGCTGGTACGACAACGTACCGCCGCCGCAGCTCGATTTTCGCGGACTGGGGCTAAGGGTGCCGTGCCTGATCGTCTCGCCGTACGCCAAACACGGCTACGTTTCGCACACGCAGTACGAGTACGGCAGCATCCTCAAGTTCATCGAGCAGGCTTTCGACCTGCCGCCCCTCGGGCCGACCGACGAAGGTTACACCGACACGCGAGCCGCAAGCCTCGACGACAGCTTCGATTTCACGCAGCGGCCGCGGCCGTTCAAGCCGCTGCCGTCACTGGTCCGCGCCTCGCACTTCCTCAACGAATCGGCTGCCGACGAAGCCGAACCGGTCGACACGGAGTAACGCGGACGGGCGAAACTCTATGGCTCGAGCTCGTGCACGTCGTTGTCGTTGGTATCGGTGAAGTAGAGCACCGTATTAGAGTCGCTCGTGCCCGCAGCGACCAGACCGAAGACGCCCTGCGTGCTGCTCGTGTCGACCACCTTCGTATCGAGGATTTTGCCGGCCGGTGTCAACTCGACCAGCGTGTTGGCCGTCCCTTGCGTATTGGCAACGATAAGGTTGCCGTTCGGCAGCAGCGCCGACGCCAGCGGGGCATCGAGCGGAGAGCCGGCATAGACGAGGTGCGCGCACGTGTCGTTCTTGTGCTTGCAATCGAAGGTCTTACCGCCGGATTTCACGACGATTTCGTCTTTGAGTAGCAGCTTTCCGACGCTGGTGACGGCTATGACCGTATTGGTCACGCCGTCCACCACGTAGACCGTATCGCCTTTGGAGATGTACTGCATTCCCGATGGTCCCAAGCGCGTGCCGGGCGATCCCGAGGTGACGGCGAAGCCCGACACGGCTTGCAGCATCGGGTGGCCGTAGTCGTTGGCGCTAAAAATGTCCAGTGTCCCGCTCTTGCTATCGCCCACGAAGACGTAATCGGCGGCGTACATGTGCGAGGCCAGCTCGATGCCATCCCCGAGCGGTGCTGCGATCGGCGAGCCGTATGTCTTGATAAGC
>JASHPI010000007.1 GCA_030038215.1 Vulcanimicrobiota bacterium
CCGCGCGCGAGCAGACCCTTTGCGCCCTCGGCCGTATACGAGGCGTGAACCATGTACTTGGGCATGAGAAATCCCCCTCGCGAACTACTCTACTACAGACGCGCGATGACAGCCTCGGTAAATGCGTCTGTCGAGAGCGCCGCGCCGCCGGACGCCAGCTCCACGGTGCGCAGACCATCGGCATAGGTTCGATCGACCGCGCGCTCGACGCGCGCGGCATTCTCGGCGTCGCCCAGGCTATGGCGCAGCAGCATTGCGGCGGAGAGGATCGCCGCGGTGGGATTGGCGGCGTTCTTGCCGGCGATGTCGGGCGCGGTCCCGCCGATCGGCTCGTACAGGCCGAACCGGCCGCCGGCGCGCCTTTGGGTGCCTAGACTCGCGCTCGGCAGCGTTCCGATCGATCCTGTGAGAATCGCCGCCTCGTCGGAGAGAATGTCGCCGAACATATTCTCGGTGACGATCACGTCGAAATCGCGCGGACGCCGCACCAACTGCATCGCCGCGTTATCGACGAGTAGGTGCGTCAGCGTCACGTCGGGATAGTCGCGCCCCACGCCCTCGACGACGCGCCGCCACAATCGCGAGGTCTCGAGGATGTTTTGCTTGTCGACCGAGGTGAGGTGCCGGCGCCGCGTGCGCGCGAGCTCGAACGCGATCCGCGCGATGCGTTCGACCTCGGGCGCACGGTAGATCATCGTGTCGACCGCCTCGTCGACGCCGTTGACGCGGCGCTGCTCTTTAGGCTGCCCGTAGTAGATGCCACCGGTCAGCTCGCGCACGACGACGAGATCCAACCCGCGCACCAGCTCGGCACGCAGCGACGACGCCTCTTCGAGCCCAGCGAAGACGCGCACCGGCCGGAGGTTGGCATAGAGCTCGTAATCGCGGCGCAGCAGAAAGAGCGCCAATTCCGGGCGCTCGCTCAGCGGCTTGCCTTCGTACTCCGGAAGCCCTACGCTGCCGAACAGGATCGCCTCGCTGCGATCGCAGAGCGCGCGCGTTTCGTCGGGCAGCGCAGCGAGCCCCTGCGCGAGCGCCGCCCCGCCGACTGCCGCCTCGGTATAGGTCACGTCGGGGCGCACGATCGAGAGCACGCGAGTCGCCGCGCGCGTAATTTCGGGGCCGATTCCGTCCCCCGGCAGAACGGCGATCAGCGCGCTAATAAACGGTGATCCGCGTCGTATCTTCGCTAGGCGGTTCTTTGGCCGACGGCGCGTCGGCGGCGCGACTCTCGAGCGAAGCCGCGCTCTCGACTTCCCCATTGGCCGGCCGCCCGTCACCGCGGTCGAGCAGCGCTAGATGCGTCATCAGCAGACTGCGCAGCTCGCTGCGTGCCTTCTCGGCGGCTTCGACCGCCCGCTGATGCTCGCGCCGCACCTCGGCGATCTGATCGTTGTAACCGGCGATCTCGCGGTCGCCCGCCAAACGGGCCTGCTCGCGAATGAGATCGGCCTCTTTGTGCGCCGAGGCTTTCACTTCGTCGGCGGTACGCTGTGCCAGCACCAACGTGTTCTGCAGCGATTCCTCCATCGCTTTGAAGTGACTGATGCGTTCTTTGAGGTCGGCGACCTCCGCCTCGAGCGCGGATCGCTGCTGCGCCTCGTCTTCGAGCGTTTCGATGATCTCGTCGAGGAACGCGTCGACGTCGGCACGGTCGTAACCCTGCAAAGCTTTTTTGAAAGACTTGTGCTGGATGTCGACTGGCGTGATTTTTTCCACTAGTACTCCCCCATCTGCACGCTCGTGTGCTACATCGAGCCTCGGTTCATAAAGTCGAACGTGCCGTCCGCGATCGACTCGCGCAGACCCGCGGCGTTGATGACGACGCCGGCCGGAACCACCAAATAGATCGCCTCGGCAAGTTTTTGGATCTTGCCGTCGATCGTATAGGCGACTCCCGACGTGAAGTCGACCACGCGCTGCAAGAGCGTCCGGTCGGCATTCTGAAGGTTCACGATGACGACCTGGCGGTTGCGCAGCGAGTCCGCAATCTCGACGACGTCTTGGTAGCTGCGCGGCGAGTAGACGCTCACCGCCGGTCCTCCGCGCCGTCCCGCACTCGTGAGCGGCACGACGCGCGCGCCCGGCGCGGGCTCGTCGTCGTAAAAATCTTCGTCGTCTTCACGGATCGAGAAGAACGATCCGATCTTGCTGAACATGCTCACCCGATTCACCCCCGTGCACCAAACAGTGCTTCTCCGATTCGGACCATCGTCGAGCCGGCGCGCACGGCCTCGCGCCAATCACCCGACATACCGATTGAGAGCGTACTTCCACCTACGCGCCCAAACGTCTTGGCAGCCAGTTCGAAGGCGTGCAAGACCCGGTCACGATCGTGCGTGAGCGGCCCGATCGCCATGACCCCATCTAGGCGCAGGCACGGCTGCATTCGGAGCATCTCGGCAAGCCGTTCGGCCTCCTCGGGCGGACAGCCGAAACGCTCGACCGGCGAAATATTGAGCTGCAGGAGCACCGGCAGCTCCTTCCCGAGCTGCTGCGCCGCCTTCGAGAGCGCAACGCCGGCCTCGGCGCGATCGACGCTCTGCACGACATCGAACAGCGCTGCGATCGCCTTGGCCTTGTTCGTCTGAAGGTGCCCGACGAAGTGCTTGCGGACCGGCGGAAGCAATGGAAACGCGCGCCGCGCCTCTTGAAGGTAGTTTTCGGCCACGTCGTGCATCCCGGCCGCGACCGCATCCGCTAC
>JASHPI010000061.1 GCA_030038215.1 Vulcanimicrobiota bacterium
GTCGTGAGGATGCGATGGTCACGGATCAGCACGCAGCCGACCGACGCGCGCGGACAGGTCGCGCGCGTGCTCACGGTGCGGGCAATCTGCATGAAATACTCGTCCCACCCGGGGCGCATCTTAGGAAATCTCCCCCTACGGCACGTCGAAGCGGGAGGTGAGCTCGTGTACGCGCTTGCGCAAACGCTGGGTTTGCGCGCCGGTTTCGATGTCGCCGAAAGCATCGCAGATGATGCGCGCGACCTCGCGAGACTCTTCGACTCCCATGCCGCGCGAGGTGATCGCCGGCGTGCCGATGCGGATGCCGCTGGCCACGGTCGGCTTCTGCGCGTCAAACGGTATCGCGTTCTTGTTCACGGTGATGCCGATCCCGTCGAGGTACGCCTCGACCGCTTTGCCGGTCAGCCCTCTCACCGATACGTCCACGAGCAGCAGATGCGTGTCGGTTCCACCGGCGACGAGACGCAGGCCGGCGCGCGCGAACTCGTCGGCCATCGTCCGCGCATTCTCAACGACCTGGCGCTGGTAACGCTTGAACTCCGGGCGCAGGGCCTCACCGAAGGCCACCGCCTTGGCGGCGATGGTGTGCATCAGCGGTCCTCCCTGAATTCCCGGAAAGACGCTCTTATCGAGTGCCTGCGCCCACTGCTGCGTACAAAGCACGAAACCGCCGCGGGGGCCGCGCAGCGTCTTATGCGTCGTCGAGGTAACGAAATCGGCCAGCGGCACCGGCGAAGGATGGAGTCCGGCCGCGACCAATCCGGCGACGTGCGCGAAGTCGACCAGCAGCGTCGCGCCGACTTCGTCGGCGATCTCGCGGAACGGCGCATACTCCATGATCCGCGGATACGCGCTGGCGCCGGCGATGATCATCTTCGGTGAGTGTTCGCGCGCCATCGCGCGGACTTGCTCGAAGTCGATCAGCTCGTCATCCTTACGGACGCCATACGCGACCGCGTTGTAGAGCTTGCCGGAAAAACTGACTTTGGTGCCGTGCGTCAGATGGCCGCCATGCGCGAGCGACATGCCGAGCACCGTATCTCCCGGCTGGAGCTGCGCCATGAAGACCGCCATGTTCGCTTGTGCTCCGGAATGAGGCTGCACGTTGGCGTGATCCGCGCCGAAGAGCTCGCGCACGCGATCGAGCGCCAGCGTCTCCGCGATATCCACCCACTCGCAACCGCCGTAGTAGCGCTTGCCGGGGTAACCCTCGGCGTACTTGTTGGTCAGGACGCTGCCCATCGCTTCGCGAACCGCTTTGCTGGCGTAGTTCTCCGATGCGATCAGCTCGAGATTCTCTTTTTGACGCCGTTCCTCGCCGGCGATGGCGGCGAAGACCTCAGGGTCGTTCGTCTCGATGTGGCTGCCCGCGAGGATATCCATAAGATCTTCAGGCTTTAGGGTTTGCCGACCAACTCCTTCGGCGTTCGCGCATCGGTGACTTCACCGCGCTCCAGATCTTTAAGCGTTCGCGCACGCTGCGCGTCGCCGAAATCGAAGAGTTGTTCAACGCGGTAGGCGTGGCGACCGCCATCGAAGGGCGTCTCGAGATAGATGTCGAGCATCCGTTCGATCATCTCCCATCCGGTGAGCCGCTCCGAGAAGGCGATGACGTTGGCGTCATTGTGACGGCGCGCGAGCTCAGCCGAGTACGGTTCATCGACGGGTGCGCAGCGAATGCCGGGGACCTTGTTGGCGGCCATCGCGATGCCCAAGCTCGAGCCGCAGACGACGATACCGCGATCGGCGCGACCGGTCGCAACGGCTTCGCCCACCGCATAGCCGTACTGCGGGTAATCGACCGGCGTTGCGTCGTGCGTGCCGAAGTCGAGCACCTCGTGTCCCTTCATGCGCAGTATCTGCGCGATACGATCTTTGTATTCGAAGCCGGCGTGATCGGCACCAACGGCAATCTTCATGATTCTTGTGAGTTCCTAGGTGAGGGTAACCAACGCAGAGCGGTCGAACGTCCGACGCCGATGAAGCTGGCTTGCGCGAGTAGCGCGTTGCACCGCCGCATCGAGTGCGGCGATCTCACGCAACTCGAGTTCCTCGACCTGTGCGCGCACGAGTTGGCTTGCGACGGCGTCGTGTTGGACGTGCGCCACTTTCCGCGGACCGACGATGACTACCTCGCGCAGATAAAGAAGATGGCGACGGACCGGGGTCTTTCGATCGCGGCGCTGGCGGATTCGGAGTTTTTCGGCGCCACGCAGGAACGGATGGCTGAGGTTCTTGGCCAAGCGGCGGTGCTCGGTGCCCCGCTAGTCGCCGGCCGGCTGGCGCGCCAAATCGACGATCCTTGGAGCGATCAGCTGAGCCGCCTTCGCATTGCGGCATCCCTAGCAAAGGCGGTTAACGTCACGCTCGCCCTGCGCAACGCCGCCGAAACGTTTGCGGCCGGCACCCACGATTGCAAACGGGTCGCGAAGGAAGCCGATTCAGCTTGGCTGCGCTTCGGTCCCGAACCGCAAGCGCTCGACGCCGGCAGCGATCCGCAAGAACTCGCACCGAACACGGTCTTGCTTTGGACGGACGTGCGCGCGGAGAACGAGCGATCGATCCGCGAACTTCTCGGCGCCTTCGGGGACTTTCGCGGCCACCTTGCGCTGGACGAATCCACGGGCGAGGCGAGCGATGGCACTCTGCGCGCAGCAGCTCGTGCTTGGCGCGCGGCCTTGTCGCCGCAAGCGGCGCAATAAAGAACTCAACCGCACGTAGCGTCTTCCGCACGAGGTGATCGAACCTGCGATCTCGCAGGTGGGTGCGGCCCGGGCGCCGGTCCGGCCGGCTCGAAGCCGGCCAGGCTGTCGTATCCGGAGCTGGTGCTCCCTAGGTCATCATAGTCGGCTCGGTACCTGGAGTGCGGTGCGCGCTATGCGCAGTCGAGCCTCTCCACCTTACCACCGGCAGTCAAGTGAGCTCGTGGCAGTTCAGTAAGCTCCCGGGGAACGGCGATTGAACAGTGGAAGGGCCGCTCGATGGCACTTTCGCTGAGCGTCTTCCCGCTCGAACTGCCGCTCGTCCACCCGTTCAAGATCGCGCGCGCCGAAGAGGCGAGCGCACAAACGGTCATCGTTCGGGTTCGCGACGGCGAGCGTGAAGGCGTCGGCGAAGCAGCGCCGACCGCGCGGTACGACGAATCGCCCGAAAGCGTCATCGCCTACCTTTCCACCCACGCACTCGCCGCCAACGACCCATATCTTCTTGAAGCACTTTTGCACGAGGCGATTCCGCCCGCCGCTCGCTGCGGTCTGGACATCGCGCTGTACGATCTCATCGGCAAAGAGCTCGGCAAACCGCTCTACGCGTTGCTTGGACTCGATCCGCGACTCACGCCGGTGACTTCGTTTACGATTGGGATCGCCGATCCCGAGGTGACGCTGGAGAAGGTGGCCGAAGTCGGCGATCATCCGATCCTCAAGATCAAGCTCGGCATCGGCACTCCGGCCGAGCAGGTCGAGACGATCGCCGCTATTCGCGCGCGCTACGGCGGCACGATACGCATCGACGCGAACGAAGGGTGGGACGTCGAGACCGCCGTGATCATCTTGCGGGAGCTGCGTCGTTACGAGATCGAGTTTTGCGAGCAGCCGATTCCGGCCGGGCACCCCGAGCGGCTGCGCGCCATTCGCGAGCAGGTTGCGATTCCGATCGTCAGCGACGAAGACTCGCTCGTCGCAGGCGACCTTCCTCGCCTGCTGGGCTGCGTAGACGGCGTGAACGTCAAACTGAGCAAGACCGGCGGCATCCGGGGCGCCCTTGCGATGATTCATACTGCGCGCGCGATGGGGATGAAAGTGATGTTGGGTTGCATGGTCGAGAGCGCCATCGCAACGACTGCGGCCGCACATCTCTCCCCGCTGGTCTACTGGGCCGACCTGGACGGCCCGTTTCTCACCGCGCGCGATCCTTTCAGCGGCGTCACGTACGATCGCGGCAAGCTGGTGTTGCCTGACGGTGCGGGGTTGGGCGTGCGCCAGGTTGCGGCGGTGTGAGCAAATGACGAGGCGGCGTTACGCGATCTTGGCGCCGGGCTGTTTTGCCGGCGACGCTAAAACGGCCCACGGCGTGATCCGGTACGGCGACGACGAGGTCGTGGCCGTGATCGATCCTTCGCACGCCGGGAAAAGCGTCCGCGATGTGCTCGCGCATCTCGAAAGCGACGCCCCCATCGTCGCGAGCGTCGCGCAAGCGCTGGAACTCTCGCCAACTTCCCTGTTGATCGGAACCGCACCGAAGGGCGGAGCGCTTCCGCCGGAGTGGCGCTCCGAGGTCCTCGCGGCGATTGCCCGAAGGCTGGAGATCGTCAGCGGCCTGCACGACTTGCTTCACGAGGACCGCGAATTTTTTACGGCCGCGCGCACCGCGGGGACCGCGATCTGGGACGTGCGGGAACCGCCCGTGGTTCCGCTCTTCGGCGGCGACGCCTACGCAGTCAAGGCCCCGGTTCTATTGACGGTCGGCAACGATTGTGCGGTCGGAAAGATGAGCGTCGCCCTTGAGTTGGTGCGCGCCGCCAAGGCCGCCGGAACGAACGCCCGCTTCGTTCCCACCGGGCAAACCGGCATTGTGATCGCCGGCTGGGGAATTTCGGTCGATCGCGTGATCTCCGATTTTGCCGCCGGCGCCGCCGAGCAGCTCGTGCTCTACGCGGCGCACGAGGGTGCGGAGATGATCTTCGTCGAGGGGCAGGGCGCCATCAACCATCCCGCCTATGCACCGGTGACGTTAGCGCTGATGTTCGGCAGCGCTCCCGACGCGCTGGTCTTGGTCTGCGACCCGCGCCGCGCGCGGATCGAAACCTACGACACGCCTACGCTGGGCTATCGCGAGTTGATTCGCCTCCACGAAACGCTTCTGGCGACCGTGAAGCCGGCCCCGATTCTCGGCGTCGCGCTCAACACGCGCGCTCTCACCGAAGGCGAGGCGCTGGATGAGATCGCCCGCGCGCACGACGAAACGCGCCTTCCCGCCGACGATGTCGTGCGCTTCGGTCCGGAGCGATTCTACGCCGAAATCGCGAGCCGAATCGTAAAACGTCCACAGCTGATCGCGGCTGCGCGCGCGTGAGTTTGCGTCGAGCCGGAGCGCTCGTTCTCGCGCTCTTGCTGCCGCTCAGCGGTTGCACGCGCCGCCAAGCTCCGGTATCCGGCGGCGAACGCAATCCTTGGACGATTCCCGGCGTCCTGCGCCTGGGTGAAGACGAAGAACCCGACAGCTTGAACCTCATGTTCGCGCATACGTACGCCACCGATACGATCGTCGGCTTGCTCTTCTCGTTCATTCTTCGCTACGACGCGCAAGGAAACTACGTTCCGGACCTAGCCACCGCGGTGCCCACGCTCGCCAACGGCGGCATCAGCCGCGACGGCAAGACGATCGTCGTGCACCTGCGCAAAGGAGTAGTCTGGGCGGACGGCGCGCCGCTGACCGCGGCCGACTGGCTCTTCACCTATCACGCCGTCATGAACTCGCAGAATAACGTCAAGACGCGCTTCGGCTGGGATGCCATCGAGTCGGCCGGCGCGCCCGATCCGCATACGATCGTCATTCATCTCCGCCGGCCGAGCGTCGACGTGCTCGGCATCCTCGCCATCGGCGGCGCCGCCTATCCGCCGATGCCCGCGCATCTGCTCGCCAAGCTGCCCAACCTCAACGCCGCCGCGTTCAACGATCGTCCGCTTTCGAGCGGACCTTATCTGCTCCAGCAATGGAATCACGGCAGCTCTTTGGTGTTCGTGCCGAATCCACGCTACTTTCGCGGTCCGCCCAAGCTCAAGGAAGTCGTCTGGAAGGTCATTCCGGACGTGAACACGCTCTTCAATCAGCTTGCCACGCACGAGGTCGACGTCTACCCACAAGTCAATCCGAATGCAATCGCGCGACTTTCGTCGATCGCGGGGATCAGGGTCGTTAAGCGCCCGATCGCCAACTGGCGTCACCTCGGCATTAACGTGAGTCGCCCGCAGCTGGCCGACGTCCGCGTGCGCCGCGCGATTGCTGAGGCCGTCGATTGGAAGCGCATCAACGATACGGTCTTTCACGGCTACGACCGTCTGGCCGTCTCCGACATCTTCCCCGAGTCGTGGGCCGCGCCGTCGCTACCGCCTTATCGGTACGATCCTGCCGACGCGAAGCGGCTGCTGGCGCAAGCCGGCTGGAAGATGGGCAGCGACGGCGTGCTTCACCGCGGACCCCTGGCGATGCGCCTGACGATTTATGCCACCACCGGTCACGAGGAGAACACGCAATCGCAGGTGCTGATCCAATCGATGCTGCGCGACGTCGGCGTCGGCATCGACGTGCGAAACTTTCCCGGCAGTTACTTGTTCGCGATGGATGGACCGCTCTACACCGGCAAGTACGATCTGGAGTGGTCAATCGAAACGAACGGTCCGGATCCGGATAACTCCGAGGACTGGAACGGCACCTTCATTCCGCCGCGCGGCGCCAACACGTCATGGTTGAACGACCGGGTCGTGAACCAAGCCAGTGCGGCCGCCGCCGCGACCTTCGATCAAGCCCGGCGCAAGGCGCTGTATCAGCGCGAAGAGGAACGGATCCGCGCGCTCGTTCCAGCCGTTTTCTTCAGTTGGCGGACAAGCTACACGGCCATGAATACCGACGTGCGCAACTACATTCCCGCCGCCTTTATCGGCGACACGTGGAACGCCTGGGAGTGGAGCATTTAGATGCCGGCGCGTGCATTGCTTTCATGTTGCCTTTGCGCCATGGTCTTTCTCGGCACGACGCCGGCGCCCAGCGGCGTGACCTCGAACACACTTTTTGCGCCGGCGGTCGCCAGCAGCCTCAGTAGATCCATCGCAGCGATCGAACGAGCCGACAATCTGCCAAGCGTCGCCGTCAGTATCGTTGTGCCGGGACGCGGCCGCTACACCTTCGTCGACGGATATGCCGACCTGAAGACGCTGACGCCGCGCACGCTCGATCAGCCGTTCCGAATAGCCAGCATCACCAAGCCTTTTGCAGCGACCGCGGTGCTCACGCTTGTCGATCGCGGCCGGCTCCGTAAAGGCGACACGGTCGCAACCTGGTATCCGGGCTTTCCGAATGCCGGGCAGATAACGATCGACGACCTGTTGCGCATGCGCAGCGGAATCCCAGCTCCAAATGACGATGAGGTGCTGGCGCGCGTCTACGATGCGCCGCTCGCTCCCGCGCCGTCGCTTCCGCAAGAGCTGGCGTCCTACGCGCGCTTGCGATCGCAGTTCAAGCCGCCGAATACCATCGGCGTCTACACCGACTTCAACTATGAGATCCTAGCGGGCATCGTGCGACGCGTAACCGGCAAAGAGATCGATGAGCTGATCGCGCAAGCCGTCATCTCGCCCCTAAGGCTGAGCAACACGTCATACCCTACCGGAAGCGGCCTGCCAGGCCCGTTGCGCGGATATGGTTGGAACCCCGTGACGAAGCGCTTCGACGATAAGACCCTCTTCAATCCGCCGCTCGCCGGCGCGGCCGGAGCGGTGGTCTCCAACGTTCCCGATCTCATCGCGTTCTCGCGCGCGCTTTGCTTGGGCGGGCTGCTCAAGCCCCAAACGCACCGCGCTCAGTTGAGTGGACAGCCGATAAACGGCAGCGCCACCGACTACGGGGAAGGGGTGGCTCTCGGCGAAGGGTTTTGTGGCCACTCCGGAACGATCAACGGCTTCAGCACTGACATGTACTATTTCGGCAAAGCGAACGCGTCGTTCGTCATCAGCGTCAATCGGCTCGATCGCGACAACCGGTCGCGAACCACTCCCGTTCTCGCGCTCGTTACTCGAGCGGTCCTTACTCAGCTCCCTCAAAAAAGATAGCTGCAGTGTTTACGCAGGCGCTCGAGGCCCGAGAATCGGCGCGGCTGCTCTTCGAGCCGGTCCGCGCCGGCGTGATCAGCTGGAATACGTACGCGCCGGCCGGACGGATCGAGTTCCGTCTCCTACGCGCTCACTCGCCGGCGACCGACTGGATCGACTACGCGCAATGGCGACCCAGCGGCGCGAAGTCGTTCAGCCCCAGCCATCAAGGCGTCGACGTCGACGTCGACGTGCTTACGGCCGAGCAGCCCTTCGACGGCATCGAAGTCCGCGCACGCGGAGTAGATTTCAATCTCGTGGCCTTCTCCTCGCCGGCCGGCACACGCGTTTCGCTTCCGTATGCCCGCGACGCATTGATTCTCGACGTGCCCGCGCGCAGCCAGTACGCGCAAGACGAACGCGGCTGGTGCAGCCCGGCGAGCCTCTCGATGATTCACGCCTATCATGGCATCGACCGCTCCGTCGTACAAACCGCTCGCGCGGTCTTCGACCGTGCCTACAACGGCACGGGAAACTGGGCCTTCAACGTTGCCTTCAGCGGAAGCCTCGGTCTGCGCGGCGTCGTCGCGCACCTTCGCAACTTAGATCACGCGCAGCGCTTGATCGAAGGTAACCTGCCGTTGGCAATCTCGTATTCTTGGGGCAGCGGAGAGCTGCCAGGCGCCCCGCTCGATCATTGCGACGGTCATCTCGTCGTGCTCTGCGGCTTCACGGCCGACGGCGATTGCGCGATCAACGATCCTGCCGCGCCAAACGTTCGCGTCGTCTACCCGAGATCCGCCGTCGAACGCATTTGGCAGCGCAACGACGGCGTCGCGTACGTCGTCGCGCCGGTAGGGCTAGAGTACGCGTCCGTGCTCGCGTCCGCGACATGAGCGAGTTGATCGCGATCCAGGAGAAGGTCGTGCGCTGCAGGCACTGCCCCGAGTTGCGCGCCTACGCCGCGGAGGTCGCGCGCCTGCGCAAGCGCGAGCATCGCGACTGCGCTTACTGGGGCAAACCCGTCCCCGGATTCGGCGACGCGCACGCGCGCCTGATGCTGGTCGGGCTGGCTCCCGGAGCGCACGGCAGCAACCGGACCGGCCGTCCCTTCACCGGTGATGCGTCGGGCGGTTTCATGTATCCGGCCCTCTATCGCGCGGGCCTCGCCTCGCAGCCGCAGGCCACCAGCCGCGACGACGGCTTGCGTCTTCACGACACCTTCATCACCGCTGCGCTGCGCTGCGCGCCGCCGCACAACAAACCCACGCCGCAGCAGCTGCGTAACTGTTTTCCCTACTTGCTGGAAGAGTTCGACGCGCTGCGTCGGCTGCGGGTGATGGTCGGCCTGGGCTCGATCGGGTTTGCCGCGGTCTTGCACGTCCTAAGGGAGCGCGGCTTCGCTCCCGCCAAGCTGGCATTTGCGCATGGCGCAGAGCTCACGGCTACCAACGGACGGTCTACGATAACCGCCATCGCCTCCTACCATCCGAGCCGTCAGAACACCAACACCGGAAAGCTGACTGCGCCCATGTTCGATTCGATCTTTAGCCGCGCGAATCAGATTTTACGTGAAGCTCGCGCAGAAGCTCCGGGGCGACGGAGCTCGGCGCATCCATCATCACGTCGCGCGCGACCTGATTCTTCGGAAAGGCGATGACGTCGCGCAGGTTCTCTTCGCTACAGGCAATCATCGCGATGCGGTCGATGCCCAGTGCCATGCCGCCGTGCGGGGGCGCTCCGTAATCGAGCGCGCGTAGGAAGAAACCGAACCGGTCCTCGATTTCGCCCGGGCGAAGGCCGAGCATCTCAAAGATCTCGCGCTGTTGGGCGGCTTTATGGATGCGGATCGAACCCGAGCCGAGCTCGTAGCCGTTGAGCACCAGGTCGTAATGCTGAGCGCGCATCTGCAAAGGATCGCTGGTGATCAGCTCCCAATCGCCCGGCGCCGGCGCGCTGAAGGGATGGTGCGCCGGAGCCGGCTGACCGGTCTGTTCGTCGATTTCGAGGTACGGAAAGTCCGTCACCCAGCAGAAGGCGTACGTTTGCGGATCGACCAGGCCGCAGCGCTCGCCCACCACGTTGCGCATCTTGCCGGCGACGGCATAGGCAAGCTTTCGCGCGTCGGCAAAGAGCAACAGCGCGTCGCCGGTTTGCGCGCCGAGCGCGTTTGCAGCCGCGCTGAGGTCCGCCTCGCGCAGATATTTCGCGACCGAGGATTTGATGCCGTCGCTCGCCAGCGACGCCCAGACCATGCCCTTTGCGCCGAACTGCTTGGCGGTTTCGGTGAGTCCGTCGAAGTCGCGGCGCGAAAGCGCCGAACCGCCCGGATACCGCAACGCCACAACCGCGCCGCCGGCATCGATCGCCGACCGGAAGACGCCGAACTCGCTCCGCGCGAAGACCTGCGAGACGTCGGCGAGCTCCAGGCCAAAGCGCAGGTCCGGCTTGTCGACCCCGTAGCGCGCGATGGCCTCGGCGTGCGCTAAGCGCGGAAAGGCCGGCACCTCGATGCCGAGCACCTTCTGCCAGACGTAGCGCATGCACGACTCCATCGTCTCCAGCACCTCGTCTTGCGTGGCGAACGACATCTCGACGTCGAGTTGCGTGAACTCCGGTTGGCGATCGGCTCGCTGATCCTCGTCGCGCATGCAGCGGGCGATCTGCATGTACTTGCCAAAACCGGCGATCATCAAAATCTGCTTGAGCATCTGCGGCGACTGCGGCAGCGCGTAGAAGGAACCCGGATAGAGGCGGCTAGGGACGATATAGTCCCGCGCACCCTCGGGCGTCGACTTGATGAGCATCGGCGTCTCGATTTCAACGAAACCGCGTTCGTCGAAGAAGTCACGCATAGCTTTGACGATGCGGTGGCGCACGCGAATATTCTCTTGCATGCGCGGCCGGCGAAGGTCGAGATACCGGTATTCGAGGCGAAGGTTTTCATCGACGGCTTCGTCGGCATTGACCGGGAAAGGCGGAACCTGCGAGCGATTGAGGATCTCGAGCTCGCTCACGCCTACTTCGACGTCGCCGGTCCCCAGGCGCGCGTTTTCGGTGCCCGCCGGGCGCTTGCGAACCGTACCGACGACGCGCAGGACGTCCTCGTGGCGGAGATGCTCGGCTTCGCGAAAGCTGGGGTGCTGCGGATCGAAGACGATCTGCGTGAGGCCTTCGTGGTCGCGTAGGTCGACGAAGATCAAGCCGCCGTGATCGCGCCGCCGGTTCACCCAACCGCGAAGCTCTGCGATCGTTCCGTCATCGCTCGCGCGCAGCGCGCCGCAGGAAACCTTAACCGCCATTAGCCGGGCGCCGTCCAAGCGCTTCTTTGATCCCGGAAACGTAGTAGTATTGCAGGACGAGCGCGCGCGCGAAGCGCGAGCGTTCGGCGAGCCGGTCGAGATAGCCGAGGAGGTGCGGCGCGCGCGTGAGCGCCGAGTGCAGGCCCAGCGAGACCGGCGTCATTCCGAGATTCAGCATTACCGCAAAATCGGGATGCTTGCGATAGAAACGCGCCGTCGAGCGGCCCGCCAGCCGCATCTTCGCCTTTTGATCGTCGTGCGAGACGTCTTGGCAATGATAGTTCACCGCGCGCGGCTCATACACGATCTCGATCCCCAGGCGACGGAGGCGATAGCCCAGCTCGAGATCCTCGTGACCGTATCCAGTAAAGTCTTCGTCGAAGCAACCGGCGCGCAAAAGATCGTCACGCCGAACCGATGCATTGCCGGTGAGAAAGTACAGCCACGAGAGCCGTTTTCGCGACGGCGGGTGGAGATGCCCGCGCGCAAGCGGATGGTCGCGCTTGTACAGGTACTCTTTGAAGTCTTTCACCTGCACTTCGAGTCCGACGACGGCAATGCCGCGGCGCTCGCGGTGACGGCGCGCGTGCGTCGAGAGCAGGTCCGGCGACGCCAGAATGTCGGCATCGTTAAACAGCACGATTTCGCCACGCGCGGCCTGGATGCCGGCGTTGCGCGCCGCGGCGCGGCCTCCAAAGGCCCCGGTGAGATGGCGAACGTTGGAATGTTCGGCCGCGATGCGCGCCAACAGTTCCGCCGTGCCGTCGGTCGAATTCGAGTCGCAGACGAGCAGCTCGTACTCAGATGAGGCGAGGTCTTGCGCCAGCAAAGTCGGCAGAACGCGCACCAGCGTATCGATACGGTTGTACGTCGGGATGACGACGGAGATCTCAGGCATTCAGTAAATTCGCGACGCCGAGGACGACGTCGCGGCGAAATTGCGCCAGCGAGGCATCGTCTTCGTGAGCCGGCTTGCGAACGAGCACGTGCGGTACGTTATAAGGCGACCATTCCTGCGAGTTCAGCCGGAAGTACCGGTGTTCGAAGGCCACGACGGTAGGCCTGTGTACGGCGCTGGCGACGTGCGTCGCGCCGGTATCGACGGTTACCACGACCTTGGCGCGCTCGAAGACCGCGGCCCACGCGTGGAAGCCCAAGCCGCGCGCGATCGCCACGACGCCGGGTACCTGCTCGAAGAGCGGTATCTGCGGCTCGCACTCGCGCGCGCATGTAATCACGACCGGCGCCAACGCGGTCAGCTCTTTGACCATCGCCAGCGTACTCTCCAGCGTGCTGCCCCTTGCAAACCACCGTTGCCCGAGGTGAAGCACGATCGCGTCGCGGGGCAAGTCGCGCGCGGCCTCTCGATCCTCATCGATGAGGTCCAGCCGCAGCGTCGTCACGCGCTGCCGCGCGCCGGCCAGCCCCACCAGATCGAGCAGCTGCACCACCTCGTGGCGGACGTGCCGGTGAGGGTCTCGATCGCTGAGCTCGGGGTCGGCCTCGGAGATCATCACGCGATCGAGATAGAATTTGGCGGTCAGGCGCGCAAACCAGCGACGTTCGTAGGTGTAGCCGATTCGCATCCCGGCCCCCGTGCCGCCGACGAGCTGCAGATCGACCGCGCGCGGGGCTAGCGCGATCGCGAGGTCGTATCCACGCCGCTTAGCTCCAAACGCGCGCGGCTTGATCTCTTTCGACCAGACGATCAACTCGTCGACATCGTCGTTGCGCTGCATGACGACGCTATTGTAGTCGCTCGTGACCATCGTCACCCAGGCGTCGGGAAACGACGCGCGGACGGTGGCAATCGCGGGCGTCGAGAGAATCAGGTCGCCGATGCGGTCGGTCCGCGACAGCAAGATCCGCATCAATGCCCGTCAACCGGCCTCGGGTGCCGTCAGGGCTCGCTCCAACTCCTCGAAATACACCTCGTTCGCCAGCGCGCGTGCGGCTCGCAGCTCGCGCCCGCTAAGCTCACGCTGCTCGGCCACCGGAACCTCGAGCCGCCGGCGCAGGCGCTCGGGGACGCGCAGCTTGCGCATCATGCCGTGGAAACCGCGCTGCACCGGATTGGCTCCTGTTGCCAAATAGGCGCGCCAGTTCGGGTGCAGGCGAAGCAAGCGCGCCGCCGTGCGCGCCTGCGCGCGCGCTTGCCGCACCATCGTCTCGACGCCGTCGCCGCGCCGGCGCGGCTTGAAATGATAGACGAGCGCTTTCGGATTGAAGAATGCTTTGACGCCGCGTGCTCGCAGACGCAAGCCGACGTCGATGTCTTCCCATCCGTACTCTGAGAAGTTCTCATCGAACCCACCGACGTCGCGGATCGTCGCGAGCGGCACCGATACGTTCGTCGTCCAAAAGAAGTTGCCGCTGTAATCCTTGATGCTCCAAACCGGCGGCGGCAGGTCGTCGAGTTTCTCGACGGTGATGGCGCCGCCCCGCACGATCGCCTGCGGATGGAGTTCGTGCGTGCGCAAATGCTGCTCGACAAAGTTGGGCAGCGGCAGCACGTCGTCGTCGATGAAGACGATGCGCTCGCCCCGCGCGCGAGCGATGCCGGCGTTGCGCCCCGCGGCCAAGCCCGAGTTGCGCTGCGTAACGACGGTAAAGGCGCAGCTCGCTCGCGAGCGCGCGGTTTCGATCACGGCGGGCGTGGCATCGGTCGATCCGTCATCGACCAGCACCACCTCGTAATCGGTCTCGGCTACCGTCTGATCGAAGCACGCTTCGAGGACGCGCTCGAGCAACGCGGCTCGGTTATAGGTGCAGAGCTGAATCGTAGCTCGCATTACGATCGCACGCGCTCGAGCGGATGTTCTAACGAGGCGACGGCCGCTAGGATGCGTGACCGATCGAGGTGAGCGATGCAGGCATAGTCCGTGCATCGCTCCTTGGTGTCGCCCGGATGGCAAGGATAGGATGCCCGCACGACCGCCGTGCGCGTTCCGAGCGGAGCCCAGCGTTCGGGAAAGTCCGATTGAAAAGGAAATATCCCGACGGTCGGGCAGCCCACCGCAGCGGCGACGTGCATCGTCCCGGTCGTAATGCCGACGAAGGCTCGAGCCCTCTGAGCGAGCGCTCCGAACGCGCCGATCTTCGTCTTTCCCGCGATCGACGCGATGCTTCGCTCACGCGTGCCGCC
>JASHPI010000062.1 GCA_030038215.1 Vulcanimicrobiota bacterium
CGAATTCTTATTCGACGGGCTTTTTCAATGGTGGGCGGTACATGGATTGAACATGTGACCTCTTCCGTGTCAAGGAAGCGCTCTCCCACTGAGCTAACCGCCCGCTCCGGCGGCGCCAAGTTCAGCGCCGCATTTGACATGCCCTTCGTGCACATGGTAGATTGGCCAAACGCGTCACCCCATCCCACTATAAAAAAGGAGCACGATGATTCGTAACCTTCAACCTTGCTCTACCACGCCGCAAGTCGGCGGCGGGTCGATGCGTTTTGGCCCTTCGGATGTTGGAACCACGTAGCGACGACGCTAGCGTAGCCGCTTCCGAAGGCCTCCGCGATCGACCGGAGGCTTTTTCATTTCCTAACCCTTCTAACTTCGATCGTGAGGCAAACCGTGGAACCGTGGCTTCAAGCCGAAATCCGGAAACGCCGTGACGACGCCGTGGAAGGCGCTCGCCGCAGCCGGCTCGTCGGCAGCGGTGCGAGCGAACGAAAGGGCGGCATCCGCGTCCGCATCGCGGACGGTGCGCAGGCGCTCAGCGAGGCGCTGGCCGCGCTCGCGCGCAGCCTGCGTAACGGTGAGACTGGATAAGGCATTACGGGAGGGCGTCGGCATCGAGCCGCGTGTCGGCGCCCGCCCACTCTGCGTCAAAACGCGCGCGAACGCTCACGGATTGCGAGCTCTCTCCGTCCTGCGCGAGCGCTTTCGCTAGGCCATAGAGCGCGCGGGGATCGCTCGGATAGGCCGTGAGTGCCGCGTTAAAGGCCGCAACCGCTCCGGCGCTCGAGCCCTGCCGCAGCAACAATCCCCCTAGCGCCTCCTCGGCGGGCAATAGCGGAATCGACTCCGCCGCGAAGTTGGCGTGCTGGTTGGCGATGGCACGTTCGACCCACCGTCGCGCCTCGACGTCGTTGCCATCGGCTTCGGCGATGCGCGCGTAGAACAGCTGCGGTATGTAGCCATTGTTCGGGTCGCCGTCGGCGCGGTGCACGCTCGCTGCGATCGCGTGCGCCTCGCTCACGCGATTGAGCTGAAGCGCCGCCAGACCACGCACGCTCGGGCCGCCGAACCCATCGTTGCTCGCATAGGCCTGGTCGTACCGGCCGAAGCGCAGCGCGGTGATCGCATCGAAGTTTTCATCGAAAGCGGCGTTCATGCGCTGCGCCCACGTCTGCGCGAGCGCATAATTCCCGAGCATCATCGCCGCCGAATAGCCTACGCTGACGTCGTGCTTTTGGTATTGGTTCACGTGCGACGCGTCGGCAGCGTCGGCGCCGAGCTGCGACATGAGGCTGTAGGCGCGCTCGCTGGAGGTTACGGCGGCGGCGTAGTTGCCGGTCTCGATCCAGTAGTGCGCCGGCATATGCGCGAGATGCTCGGCTTGCGGCGGAAACGAGGCGGCGTCAAGCCGCCGCGCGCACGCCAGTGCCGGGCTCCGATCGGGTGCCAGGTCGTAGGCGTGGATGCACAGATGATTGGCCATCGGGTTTTCGGGATCGCTGGCGAGAACGCCGTCGACGAGCGCTAAGGCTTGGCGCGACTCATCGCTGGAAAGGGAAGAACCTTGCCATGCCAGTCCGCCGTCTTCGAGCAGCGCCTCGGCCGCCAACAGCTCGGCGTTCTCGTCGTGCGACGATTGGGCAAAGGCAAGCATCGCGCTGCGATAGGCAGCATTGTCGCCCGGCCAGTCGGCGAAGCTGCCGCTGTACCGTTCGGTCATGATTTCGATGAACGACCGCTCGCGTGGCGTTGCGCCGATATCGAGCGCATCCGCGCGCTCGATCGCGCGCTGCGCGAGATCGAAGCGCGGCGCGCTCATCGCCGTGTTAAGATCGGGGCCGTTGGCCAGCGCGACGCCCCAGTACGCCATTGCTAGGCTCGGATCGCTTGCGGCCGCCTCCTCGAACGCGCGCGCGGCGTCCGGTCCGTTGTACCCGTAGTAATAGAAGAGCCCGCGATCGATCAGCGCCTGCGCCTGCGGAACCTGCGTCGAAACCGGAAGGTGAACGGAGCTGGCCGCTGCCAGCGCGGTGCCGGCTGCTACGATCGTCGCAAGAAGCATATCGCCGGGCGCTTTCGACCGTTCGCATTGGGAGTCCGGGTCCGGCGCTGGACACGGCGTGGAGCGGTAGGGTAAGATTTGGTTTTGTCCAAGGAGGCGTCGAGCTGTTCGTGTTACGGGCGCGTAGCTCAGTGGGAGAGCATCCGCTTCACACGCGGGGGGTCGTTGGTTCAATCCCAACCGTGCCCACCACCCCGTCGGCGCTACCGGTTCTTGGCGCTGTAGCTCAGTTGGTTAGAGCGTCGCCCTGTCACGGCGAAGGTCGTGGGTTCGAGCCCCATCAGCGTCGCCAGCTTTCGTCGAGCGCATCACAGCAAGCGGTGCGCTCGACGCCTATCGAGCCAAGGTAGCTCAGTCGGTAGAGCACGCGCCTGAAAAGCGCGGTGTCGACGGTTCGATTCCGTCCCTTGGCACCATTGTGATCGAAGAGGTCTCGCCGTGCGGCGAGACCTCTTCGTACCTGACAGCGCTTACGTTTTTAACGTGCGATCGAAGAAGTCGACCATGCGTTTCCAGGCCGTTTCGGCATGCTCGCGATGGTAGTGTCCCAACCCGCCATGACCGAGCTGCGCCGTGTTGTAGAAGCCGTGCTTGGCGTCGTAGCGGTGAAACTCGTACGCGACGCCGCCGGCCCTTAGCTTGCTCTCGATCGCCTCGACGCCCTGGATCCCAAAGTGCGTGTCTTCCAGCGCCCAATGTCCTTGCAGTGGAATCGTAATCGCCGCCGGATCTCCCGCCTCGGAGGGTGGATATCCGTACCAGATGCTGGCCGCTTCGAAGTCGCCCCCGTGCATGACGCTAAGCATCGCAAGCGCCCCTCCCATACAGAAGCCGGCGACGCCGACGCGTCTGGCGCCGTGATCGCGCAGATAGTGTGCGGCGCCATTAGCATCCTGGCTCGCGGCGTCGCGGAAGTCGAGCCCCTCCATGAGATGATTTGCTTCGTCGCCGGTCGCGGCGCTTCGCCCGCGATAGAGATCCGGGACAAGGACGTTGAAGCCGTGCGAGGCAAGCCGGTCGGCCGCCTCCTTGATGTGGTCGTCGAGACCCCACCACTCTTCGAAGAGCACGACGCCGGGGACGTCGCTCCCCTCGGGAGCGCGAGCCAAATAACCCGGCGCCGTCTTTCCGTCGGGGCGCGTGAACTCGATCATGCTCCCCATCAGCGTTGGACGACGACGCCTTCCTCGGAATCTTGGCGGTCGAGGTTCTCCGTTTTCTCACCAAGGAGCCACTCGTTGGCCGCCTTTACGTCCTGTGGTC
>JASHPI010000063.1 GCA_030038215.1 Vulcanimicrobiota bacterium
ATCGGTGAAGGCAGCTTTCGTTTTTTCCGCCATTTGCTGCCGGCTGAGGCCAGCCAAGGCCCATTGCGCCTCCGCAATGAGCTGGGGTATCTCGGTGCGCGCCGCGGGAGGATTGTAACAATCGGGCCCGCGCTCTTTCGGATTCCAGAACTCGGAATCGTTAAACGGCGCAGTCCAAGAACGCTCGACAATGCACACGAAGCCGTTCGTTCCTTGCACCGCGGTCTGGAAGCCGTCGGAAGTAAGCACCAGCACCTCGGCCTTTGCCGCGATTGCCGGCGGAGCGGCGCTCCGCGCCAAAGCAACCTCAGCTTGACGATCGGACATAAGGTATGGAGCGATTGGGCCCCTCGCCGGCAATCCTTCGCTGGCGGCGGCTTGCGCCACAAACGGCAGCGCCGCAGCGGCGAGGAGCGGCACGAGCGCCGGGCGCAATCGAAAAAGAGCCACGATCGGCACCTCCGTTTAGCGGCGTACATGCTAAACACGCGGGGCCGGAGCATTGTGACCGTGCTTAGATGGTTATTTGCTGGTCTTCGACGGTGCCGATGCTCTGAGCCAGATACATACGCGAGAGCTTGACGTACGCGGCGGATGAAACCTCGATCCACGTCGCCGACTCGCCTTCGAGCGCCTTCTTGACCTTTGCCGGCGCGCCCGCGGCGAGAACGTGCGCGGGGATCTCGGCTTTCTCGCCCACCACGCTGCCGGCGGCGATCAGCGTGCCTTCGCCGATGGTGCAGCCGTTGAGCAGCGTGGCATTGGTGCCGATCAACGCGTAACGTTGGATATCGCAGTCCTCCATGACCGCGCAGTGTCCGATGGTTACGTCGTCGCCGATGTGCGTTTCGCCGCGAATGCTCACGTGAATGACGGCGTTATCTTGAATCGATGTACGCGCGCCGACGCGTATCGGCCCGTTGTCGCCGCGCAGAACCGCCCCGAACCAGATGCTCGATTGAGGGCCGACCTCGACGTCACCGATCAAGACGGCGGTCGGAGCGACGAAGGCCGAGGGGTCGATCTTGGGGCGCTTGCCTCGAAACTCTACGATCATGGGGCGATGCTTCGCAGCGTGGAGCGTCGAACCTGGCCGTCATGCACCGGCATCGCACGCCGCTGCGAGGCGTCAAAGCGGTCCCCCGCCCGAAGGCCGGAGACCCCAGCTACGCTGCGATCAACTACGCCTACGCGGGACGGACCGGTCACGTGCACGAGGTCGTCGAAATCGGCGGTCGCTCCCTCGCAAAAGTGGGCTTCGATGACCGCAAGATCGTCTATTACTTCCTCGACGACCTCGAGCTCGACGAGCGTGCCGAGCGCGGCACGTTCCACGATAAAGATCCCGGCCGGGCTTAAGAGGGGCGCGGGTCAGGCTGTGGAAGCATCGCCGGCCCGGTCCCCAAGCGCCGGGATCATCGGGCCGACGTAGCTCAACGGTAGAGCAATCGCTTCGTAAGCGATAGGTTATCGGTTCAAATCCGATCGTCGGCTCACGGACTCACGACGACCCCGACTGCCGCACCCTTAGGAGCGAGTTTGATTTCCTTGGTCGGCGCGCCGCCACCGGGGTAACTGAAAATTGCGGCCGTATCACACGATGGATCGAGCGCCACGACGCTGTCGCCGTAGAGAGCGAAATCTTCGAGGGCGCCGCACGTGTCGCTGAGCTGCGTACTGCCGCTCGCCTTTCCGTCGGTGAGATGGTAAATCAGTAATCCTTGTCTGAACGGATCGGCGTCTCCGATCGCGAGCTCGCTGGTATCCCACGCGAGCGCTCCGGGACGTCTGACTCGAGTCAGCGTGATGCTAACGAACTTCGAACCGCCCTTGGGAAGCTTGGCGAGCGCGAAGCTGCCATCCGAACGCGCACCGTCGACGAAAAGGTCGCCCTTGTCGTCATACGTGACGAACGAGTATTCTTGTATCGACGAGTCGGTGTGGTTGGTGGGCGAGCCCTTCGCGCCGGCATAGATGCCGATGCTGCCACCGCCGCTCGAACTGAAACCGTTGGTCACGGCAAGATCGCCCGTCTTCGGATCGACCGAACAGCTGTCCGGATATTCATCCGGGTCTTTCAGCGTCGCGATCGGTTTCGTGCCGCCGTGCGCGTATTCGCGGATCTCGCTAGCGGATTGATTGGTGATCCAGACGTTGCCTGTGCCGTCAACGCACTCGCCTTGCGGAACGTCGAAGCCGGAGAGCCTGCCCATCGGCTTCCCATCCGGAAACGAATAGACATAGACGGCGTTCTTTCCCGAATCGGCGACGTAGAGGAGAGCGGTCGAGCCGGCGCGAGGATCCATCCAGGAAGCGGGATTCGCGCGCACTGCAGCGGCCGCGTTCTGCGCGGGCGACTGCATGGGAGCGAACTGCGTCGATCCGGCGCATCCCGCGAGCATCGCGACTGCCGCCCACGTGCCGAGCGCGCAACTCATGGAACGCCAAATCGTCTTCATGGCACGCTCTTTTCGAAGACCCGGATTGCGCCGCCTCTTATGGCGCTAGCGTTTCGCGTTGCAGTGCGGTGCGCTGCACTGCCGCATCCGAGAACGGCAGTGGCCACAAGCGACCCGCAATCCACGCGGCTGCTTGGTCCGTGTAGTGGTCCGAGCCGGGTTCGCCGGACTCGCCCTGCGGCAGACTTATTCCGCCCGCGTCCCAGTTCCCGACTTCCCACACCGCGCGAAAACTCTGCGAATATCCCGGATACTGGACGTGCAGCGTGAAGGCATCGCCGTATCCGGGAAGCGTCGTGCCGTCGAGCAGGCTGACGCCGAGGGACGAGAATGCGTGCAGTACCGGCACCGCGCCGGCGACGCTCCAGGGCGCCCGCGAGGGCAGCGCGATCCCGCGCAACGCAACACGTGCTTGCGCGGCCGACGCGAGCAGCGCCGGCATCCGTCCGCTATGGCGATCGGTCAGCGCCATGCGCAATCCCTCGACGACGGTCGCAATCGTGGAATCGCCATCCATTTCACCGTTCCACGCAGCCAGCGCGTCGCCGAGATCGGAATCGTTCGCTCGAATCGCCGGGGCGAGGTCGCGCGCGAGCTCGCGCTCGGGCAGCGAGAGCGCATCCATCTGCATGCGGGAGAAATAGGCGACGTCGTAGCCTCGTCGTGCGCGCAGCAGTTGCGCAATGCGATACGCGCGATAGGGCGGCGCAAACTGCGGACTCAGCGCAAGTGAATATTGCGGGCCGTACATCTTGTTGTTGGCCGTCCAAAGCACGCCGTCGCGCGAGGCAGCGACCTTCGGCAATCGAGCGAAGGGAATCGTGGGATAGCGGTCGGCGAGATCGCTCGCGGGATGGAACCAGCGCGCGCGCACGGGGTCGTTCGGGATCTGCCCGGCGAGCGCGTAGGCAACTCGCCCCGTCGTATCGGCGATCACGAAGTTCTGCGTTGGTCCGGGGAAGGTCGCCAGCGCCGCGGTCGCGCCCTCGATCGTCGCGGCGCGATCGAGATCGAGAAAGGTCTGCGCCGGCGAGACGGGATCGTCGTAAGCTTGCCAGCGCACCAGCACAAAGCGGCCGTCGCGCGTGGTGACGCCGAACGCATCGCGCGCGCGATAGTAGCGCTTTGTAACGGCGCCGTGAAGACGGATCGCAAACCGTTCGGCTTGCCAGCCGCTCGAATCGAGATGAGCCGGCGGTAAGAAGACCGAGAGCGAGGTAACGGTGCCGCTGGTCGCGCCCCAGGCTACGCGCTCGTTGTGACCGAGAATCACGCCGGGCGTTCCTGGAAGCGTCGCGCCCGCCACGTGAACCTGCGGCGCGCGCAGATCGATCAAGTACCACACGCCGGGAATGTGCAGCCCGAGATGCGGATCGTTCGCGAGCAGCGCGCGTCCGTGCGCTGCTCGATTTGCACCGGCGGCCCATTCATTGCTGCCGACCGGTGGACGTGCGTCGGCCAGCTGGGGCAGGAGCGCGGCCGCCCGGCGTCTGCAGGCCGGTCCGGCCGCCATGCCGCGCAGGCCGGCCGTGACCGGTGCGTCGTAACAAGGATCGGTCAGCGGAAACCGCGCGTTCAGAAGCGAGAATCCGCCTTTGCGGTACGCGGCATCACGCGGTTCGATGTCGTTCCAGTCGTCGGTGAGGTCGAGCACCGTCGCCATCGAAACCGCGAGCGAATCTTGCGGCGTCCACGCGCGCGGACGATAGGCGAGCATGCGGAACTCGACCGGAAGCGGCTCGCGCTCCATCGCGGCGTTCACGCCGTCGCTGAACGCGCCCAGCAGCTCGCGCGAGCGCGGATCGAGCCGCTGCCACTGCACCTGCGCGATCGCGCTCACCGGAACGGCTCGCTCCGTTTCGTCGCTCGCCAGCGCCGGCGGACCGAAGACTTCGGCGAGTTCGCCCAGCACGAAGCGCCGCAGCAAATCCATTTGAAAGAGGCGATCCGACCCCTCGACGTAGCCCTGCGCGAAATACAGATCGTGTTCGCTATTGGCGAGGACGTGCGGAACGCCGCGATCGTCGCGCAGAACGAGAACCGGCGACTCCAAACGCAGGCCCGAGATCGTGCCCGTGTATCGCGCGTGGGCGCGTAAACCGAGGAAAACGTATCCCACGAAGATGACTCCCACGAGCGCGATCAGCAAGGTCGCCGCGGCGAGCCAGCGCCCGAAGAATTTCATGCGTCGACGTAGATGTCGTCGCCCTCGACGCTGACCTCGAAGGTCAGCAGCGGCATCACCGCGGGCAGCGTGAGCGCGTCGCCGGTGCGAACGTCGAAGGTCGCGCCGTGGCGCGGGCAGACGACCTGGTCGCCCTCGAGCTCGCCTTGGTCGAGCGGACCGCCGTCGTGCGTGCAAACATCTTCGATCGCATAGATTGCGCCGTCAACGTTGCAGAGCAGAATTTCAAGTGAATCCACCACGATGCGCCGAGTCGTTCCCGGCGCGATCTCGGACACTTTCGCTACGCGGTGCCTGGCCACGCGAGCCGAGTTCTACACTCCGCTTGAATTCTTTTCCACGCCGACCAAAAGCGATCGTCGGCCTGGGCACGGTCGGTGGCAAGCTCGTAAAGCAGGGCGAAGGCGTCGCGCGTCAGGCGCCCTGCATCCGTGCTCGCGTCGATTTGGTCGGGCGAAAAGACCGTGTGCCGATGACGCGCGTCGAGAAAATCGCCGGCGAAGTCGTCGAGCTGGGCCGCGCCGGGGAGCGGGAGACCGAGCTTGTCGGCGATTCGCGCGAGCTGGCCGCGCGGATCAGCGATCAGCAGATCGTAATCGACGACGGCGAGCGGCTTGTGCGCGAGCTGGTCGAGAAACGGGACCATGTAGACGAGCCACAGGCGCTGTGCGGTCTGCAATTCCATCGCTTGCCGAGCGAACAGCGAAGCCGCGATGCTCGAGGGATTGCGAATGACCAGGAGATAGGCATCCGTCGCACCGCAGTCGCGCAAGGTGCGAAGCCAAAAGGGCAAAAGGCGGATCGTGCGTGGATCCTTGAAGCCCCAGAGCGGCTGCGATAGAAAGCTCCGGCGCAGATAGCGCCGGGCCTCCCGGCGCAGGCGCCACATTCGCAAGCCGGAAAACTGCCGCGGTTTTAGCGGCGTTACGTCGTCCCAACGCACCCCGAGTGCTTTGAGGACGCGCTCGTCGAGCTCGACGACGCTACGATCCTCAAAATAGCCGGTCGGATTTTCGGGATGCGCGCCGTAGAGATCGTCGCCGAGATAAACCGAGAGCGCTCGTAAGCCACGCGCGACGGCGCTGGTGCCGCTTCGGTGCATGCCGATAACGGCAACCGCGCGCGACGCGTTAGCCGACGGCGCCTTCCATCTCCATCTTAACGAGCCGATTGAGCTCGATGGCGTACTCCATCGGCAGCTCCTTGACGAAGAAGTCGAAGAAGCCGTTGACGATCATCGCGACGGCGTCGGCCTCCGAGAGCCCGCGACTCATGGCGTAGAAGAGCTGCTCCTCGCCGATCTTGCTGACGCTCGCCTCGTGCTCGACGGTCGAGTTCTGCTCGTGGATTTTCATCGTCGGTTTGGTATCGCTCGAGGACTGTTCGTCCATGATCAACGCGTCGCAACGCACGCGCGTCTTCGCACCGACTGCACCAGGATGAACCTCGACGAGTCCGCGATACGTGGTCTTGCCGCCGTGCGCGCTCACGCTCTTGTTCGTCACGACCGAAGTCGTGCGCGGGGCGACGTGAATGACCTTGGCGCCCGCGTCCTGATGTTGTCCCTCGCCGGCGAAGGCCATTGAGAGAACCTCGCCGCGCGCCCCTTCGCCCATGAGATAGATCGACGGGTACTTCATCGTCAGGCGCGACCCGATATTGCCGTCGACCCATTCGACGGTGGCGTTCTTGTGCGCGACGGCGCGCTTCGTGACGAGATTGAAGATGTTGCGGTACCAGTTCTGGATCGTGGTATAGCGGATCGAAGCGCCTTCCAGCGCCACCAGCTCGACGACCGCCGAGTGGAGCGAGTTCGTCGAGAACTTCGGCGCAGTGCACCCCTCGATGTAGTGAACCTTGGCTCCCTTGTCGGCGATGATCAGCGTGCGCTCGAACTGGCCCATGTTCTCGGCGTTGATGCGGAAGTAGGCCTGGAGCGGCATCTTCACCTCGACGCCCGGCGGGACGTAGATGAACGAGCCTCCCGACCAGACCGCCGAATTGAGCGCGGCAAACTTGTTGTCGCCCGGCGGAATCACCGTCGCGAAGTACTTGCGGACGATCTCCGGATAGAGCTTAACCGCGCTGTCCATGTCGCAGAAGAGGACGCCCTGCTCTTCCAACGCCTTACTGGTGCTGTGATAGACGACCTCTGACTCGTACTGGGCCGAGACGCCGGCCAGGAACTTGCGCTCGGCCTCCGGGATGCCCAGGCGATCGAAGGTTCGCTTGATATCCTCGGGGACGTCCTCCCAGGAGCGCTCGGTCTGGTCGGTCGACTTCACGAAGTAGTGGATGTCGGCGAAGTCGATCTCGCTCAGGAGCGCCGTATCGCCCCACGCCGGCATCGGCTTACCAATAAAGAGCTCGTATGCTTTGAGCCGGAAGTCCCGCATCCAGGCCGGCTCGTCTTTCATCGCGCTGATGCGCTCGACGATCTCGCGCGTCAGGCCTTTGTCGGACTTGAAGACGTAGTTTTCCGGATCGTGGAAACCGTGCCGGTACTCCTCGATTAGGTCGCTGGGCGATACCGCGGTCTCGAGCTTGACTGCCATTGCTATCTGAGCGTACTTCCTCGGCGCGGACATAGTCAAGATAGTGAAGTGCGAGCTTAGTTATTCCTGAGGGCCGTATCCCTTTACAGCGGGGGAGCAAGGGGGTATGATAGCCGCCGCACCCTACGGCCGAAGCGCCGTAAGGCGCGAAGCCCTGAGCAAGCGTCCCCTTGGGGACGCAGTCGAAGGGGACGGTTCCTTGGGAGGGCGCGCCCTTCGCGCCAACGCGGCGAGTCGCCCGTGCACCGCTCAAAAGCGCCGGCAAGAGCTCGTCGATAGGTCGGGGACGTGACTGCACCGCAGGCGCCAGCCGACGAGTCCGGAGGTGGGATTCCTCAAGGGTCAAGGAGACCTCGAGCAAATTGAAGGCACTTGGCAGGCACATCGTGTGCGAGCTTTCCGGCTGTCACCCGTCGTTGCTTTCCGATATTGACGGCATCGCGTCGATGATGATCGCGGCCGCCAAGGCGGCGCGCGCCACCATTATGGAGAGCGCCTTTCACCGTTTCGAGCCGCAGGGCGTCTCGGGGACGGTCATCCTGGCCGAATCGCATCTCTCGATCCATACCTGGCCCGAGAAGGGGTACGCGGCCATGGACTTTTATACGTGCGGCGACCATACGGACCCTTGGCTCGCTTGTGAATATGCCGCCCAAACGCTGCAAGCCAAGAGCGTGCTGACCACCGAGTTCAGACGCGGCATCGAAAAGAGCAACGGCGACTTCACACACGTGCTCAGCCGCAATCACGATCTGCGCGTACTCACCGCGTAGCGTTAACCAATATCACTAGCAATTATCATCTTTAACCGGCAGGCGCGCCGCGCGCGGTCATCTAAGTGCACGCTCTTTCTAGCCACTGCTCTCTCTCCGAGGTAAGAGGTTTTCCATGCGGTTATCTATCCTTCGTGCCGTTACAATTGCCGCGGGCGCGGCAATTGCCTTAGCGGCCTGCAGCAGCGGCGGCACGGTTCCCCCGTCGTCGGCTGCATACAATGCAATGGCGCTCAACAACGCCAACGCGGTCCCGCTCGCGCTCAAGCAATGTGCCGCGAGTCCGCCGCAGTACTACTGGATCTTCGAGGGCGCTTGCGATAAGTTCACGCTGAAGCCGGCCGGCTCGTCGTTCGCTCTTGGGACGTACAAAGACATTTCGCTCACGGGTAAGATTGGGAAGAACTCGCTCAAGAAGTCCACGACCGTCGCGCTCGCGGATGCGACCGATAGCGGCGACGTCAAGGATTACGATGGGATGCCGTTCCCCAAAGCTAAAATCAACGGCAAGGATGCATTCGCCTACGCGGCCGCGATCAACCAGGGCACCGAGATCGTCAAGCCGATTGTGGAGCCGGGCCACCCGGTTCTGCAATACGTGATCACCGATTCAAAGGGCTTCGGTGGCACCGAATGCAAAGCGGCCGCGCTCGAGAGCAAGGCCGGGAAGTTCAGCTGGGTCGTCTTCCCGGGTGCCGGCTTTAAGCCCAAAGGCCACACGTTGACGGTCAGTCAGTACACGGCTCCGGCAAATCTCGTGCTGGCTCCCAAGACGCCGCTCTACGTCGCGGTTGCGTGTTACTAACTCGCTAGTCGTAGAAAGCAACGGACCCGGTCACGGGTCCGTTGCTTCATGCTGCTTGGCCGTTCGCGGAGGTGTGATGAGAGGATTTTTCGCGTTCGCGGCATTCGCTGCCGCGGTTCTCGTCGCGGGCTGCAACAGCTCCGTAAGCCCGCCGGTACCGCCGCCGACGCACAGCGCGATTCGCCATGTGGTGATCCTGCTCGAAGAGAACCGCAGTTTCAATAACATCTTCGCGGGTTTTCCGGGCGCCGAGACGGCGATGTCGGGGATGTGCAAACCGGCGCCTTGGTGTCCCCCCAACGGACGCATTGCATTGAAACCGGTCAAGCTCGAGAGCAATGGCATCTTGGGCGGCGTGGATATCGATCACAGCCACCGCGGCTTCGAGATCGAGTGCGACCCTGACGCGGCAAACGTCTGCCGGAACGACGGTTTCGATCTGATCAACCACGGACAAGCCGGCAGCTTGACACCAGCAAAAACCTATCCGTATCGGTACGTCGACCGCTCCGAGACGAAGCCCTATTGGGACTTCGCGAAGCAGTACACGCTGGCCGACCACATGTTCTATACCGAAACGGCCAGCAGCTTCACCGCGCACCAGCAGATCATCGCCGGCACGACGCAAATCAGTCCGACCGAGTCATTCACCGATCAGCCCAACAACATGCCGTGGGGATGCGATGCGCCCGGCGCGGTAAGCGGCAAGTATCAGATTACCTTCACACCGGTTATCAACACGAAGGGCGTCGTTAATCAGCAGGGGCCGTTCCCGTGCGAGACGACGTACGGGACGATGGCCGACCTGCTCGACGCCAAGGATGTCTCGTGGAAGTACTACATTTGGCCGATGTTCGGCGCTCCCGACCTTTCGGGTGAAGCGTGGAACGGCTTTGACGTCGTCGAGAAAGTCTCGTGCACGACGCGGACCCAGTTCGGCGTGGGGAGCAGCGCCTACTGGGAGTGCACCAAGCGCGGCAAAGACTGGTCGCATATCACCCACCCAGAGACGAAGATCCTAACCGACGTGAAGGACGGCGACCTGCCCGCGGTATCATGGGCCATTCCGGTGCTCTGCGCCTCGGATCATCCGGCTAGCGGCTCCAACCAGGGACCGCTCTGGATAACCAAGGTCGTGAACGCGATCGGCGAGAGCAAGTATTGGAACAGCACCGCGATCATCGTCCTTTGGGACGACTGGGGTGGCTGGTACGACCC
>JASHPI010000064.1 GCA_030038215.1 Vulcanimicrobiota bacterium
TCAAGGCGGCGGGCGTGACCTTCGCGCGCATGGTGACGCCGCTGCTGGCGGTCGGCATCGTGATGTCGTTCGTCACGCTCTACCTGCAAGAAGGCGTCGTGCCGTACGCCAACAGTCAACTGGCCGATATCGAGAACACGGTCATCAACCACACCAGCGCCTTCAACCGTGACCTGACCGTGTCGGCGCCGCTCCCCGGCGGCGGACGGCAGGTGACGATTGCCACCGCGTACGAGCCGCACTCGCGCGCGCTGATGCACGTGACGCTGATCCAGTACGACAACCACAACAACCCGCGGCAAGTCGTCTTCGCCGACCGTGCCGAGTTCGAATCCGACCGATGGATGCTGCAGAATTCCAGCATCTACCGTTTCAATCCCGATGGCACGACGGTCGACGAGCCCGGCGTCCCAAACCAGCAGGTTGAAATCGGCGAAAATCCAACCCAGATCGTCAAGCGCATGAGCAACGACGATCCCGAGAACATGAGCCGGTCCCAAATTGCCGACATCGTGCAATCGGGGCAGTTGACGGACAGTGAGCTGCGCAAATACGTGACGACCTATCAAGAGAAGCTCGCGCGGCCGTTCGCATGCTTCGTCTTCATCCTGATCGCCATTCCGTTCGGTTTGCGCTCGATTCGAGCGGGAGGCAGTACCAGCCTGGGGTTTGGGCTCTCGCTGGCGATCGTCTTCGCGTACTACGTCGTGATGACGATCAGCTCGTTCATCGCCCAGGCGTTTCTGCCGCTGGCGTTGCTCTGGGCGTGGATGCCGAACCTCATCTTTACGGCGATCGGGCTGGCGCGGCTGCAGCGCGCGGCGCAAGTATGAACTTCGTCGAGATCGTCCGCGGCGTCGGCAACATCGCATTGGTGATGGCGCTGGCGGGCTGCGTCGCCTACGTCGGCGACCGCGTCGGCCATCAGGTCGGACGCCGAAGGCTGAGTCTGTTCGGCATTCGCCCGCGCTATACGTCGACGATCGTCGCGATTGCGACCGGCATGATCATTGCGCTAGTCGTTACCCTGGGCGCGATCTTTGCATCGCAGCAGGTCAAAACCGCCTTCTTCAAGCTCAACTCGATCAATCAGCAGATCAGCGAGCTGCAGGCGCGTCAGCGCGATTTGGAAGCCAAGGTCAATACCGGACGGCTGGTCTTTCCGGTCGATACGCTGATGGTGCCGTTCTATCGGATCATCGACCAATCGGCGACGCGCGGGCAGCGTTTGGCGACGATCCGGGATTATTACGGCTTCGCGATCCAATACGTGAACGCGACCTATCCTCGCTTGGGCCTGCGGCCGTACGTCCGGCCGCTCGACGCCGACAAGAGATTGACCGGCCTAGCCGACGATCTCACGACCGCCGCGAAGCTCTCGCAGGGGAACGTGATCTTAACCGTGACCTCCGACCAGAATCTCTTTCAAGGCGACCAAATCCACTTCCAAATCAACACGACGCCCGATATCCGTTACTTCAGCAAAGGACAGGTGATCGGACAGCTCAAGATTCCCGGCAAGAGCGGCGCAAGCATCAACCTTGCGCTCAGCCAGCTGGAGAACTGGGTTTCGATCGAGGCGCGGCAGTTGCAGCTGCCGGCCTTTCTTGCCGACGTCGTTCAGCCGCTCCAGTTGATTCCGTCCGTCCAGCAGATGCAGCAACGCATTGCAAGACCGGGCACCTATCTCTTAACGGCGTTTGCCGCCGAAGACTTCTACCCGCACCTTGGCGGGATTCCGGTGATCATCGTGCTCACCCAACAGCCGTGATTCTGGGCATCGATCCCGGTAGCGCCAAGGCGGGGTATGCGCTGATCGAGGCCTCGGGGTCGGTGGTCGTTGCCGGAATCGAGCCGCTCGACGCGCTGCCGGCGCGCCTGCGCGAGATCGCCGGCCGCCATGCGATTGCGGCGGTCGCCCTCGGACGGGGGACGAACGCGCTGGCGATCAAGGCTCGCCTGGAGGAGCTTGGCCTGCCGATACACTTCGTGGACGAATACGAGACGACGCGGCGCGCCCGCGAGCTCTACTTTGTCGACCATCCCCCGCGAGGCTGGCGCCGGCTGATTCCGTTGGGGATGCAGCTGCCCCAGCGCCCGATCGACGATTACGCAGCGATTCTCATTGCCAGGCGCTTCCTTACAAGGGGAGTGGAGGCAGAATCTCAAACCTAGAACGCCCCGCCGGGTGCGCGCCGTTGGGCGCCCTTCCCGGATGGGTACGATTGTCGAGCGGAGGGCATATGCGTCGAGTCGTCGGCGTGGCAGCAATTATGGCGCTCGCGGTAGCGCTATGTTCTGTTGCGGCCCGCTCGGCCAGTCTGGCGCTCCCGCTCGCGAGCCCCGACCTGCGCACGCAGCTGATGCTGCGGCTCTTCGGCGAGACCTCCGATTCGAGCGCTTCCTACGCGGCCCAATACGGTGACCGCGCCAGCGAGTCGCCGCTGCGCTCGGCGGTCCTGCAGATCCGTCCAACCGACGAGCTGGCGGCCTTTGCCCCGCCGGTGCCGTCGGTCGCGATGTTCGTCGTGACGCGCGTGCCGTCGGGATCCGGCTTGGGTGAGAGCCTCTCGTCGTTGGCGCAGTCGGCTGCGGCCGGACTTTGGGAGACCAGCGGCGCGCAGTACACTCCGCCGAGCGTGGTGCGTCAAGATCAGAACACGACCGTCCTTCCGGCCAATGCGCTCTTTACCGCTTCTTACAAAGCGGTCGCGCCGGCGCCGAGTTTCTCGCCGGGTTCTGGAACGGTGGCCTTCGCGCCGCTCGTCAACCCGGCGACTGCGTTCACCGGCGAGCGCAACGGGCAGGTTCAGATCGGCCACGTGCAGTTCGAAGGGCACGGCCAGACCGCGACCACCGACGCGCCGCAGAGCGCCCTGCACGATAACGCGTACAATGCCGGAGCCAGCTTCGACCTGAAGACCGGAAAGCGCATGCTCAACCTCAATCTTTCGAGCAGTTACGAGCATCTCGCGCGCAACGACAGCGTCAGTTTTTCCACCTCGACGCTCGGCTCGACGTCGTCGTGGCAGCTGCCGGGCACCGATGCGCCCTTCGCCGTTCCCAACTATGCGGACGTGAATCGCTTCTCGCTCGGCGCCGGCGTTGCGGTTCCGGTCCTGCGCGGCTTGACGCTGAACGTTAACTACGCCGCGCAACGCTACTACGGCGGCTACGGATTCCTGCCCGGCTTGATGAATCTCGATACGATCAACAACTCCTACGGCGGACAGCTGACCTTCGATCTTCCGCACACGGCGAACACGCTCTCGGTTTCCGCCTATCAAAACCGCTATCAGGATAGCGTCCTTCCGATCAACGGTTACACGCAGATCCGCGAGGACGTCAACTTCACGGTCAAATTCTAAGAGCTCGACACTTTGGTTTGATGCGCGTAACGATCGCACTGGCGATCGGCGCGCTCTCGATCGGGCTTGGTGCCGTGCAGCTCGCTTCGTATTCGCTGTACGCGAGCGTCGCCGCGCCGGGAACGCTTCCGGCGCGCGTCCCGCCGCGTTTCGGCCTCGCGGTCTATCGCGCGCTGGATCGCATCGCGCCGGCGCCGTACGTCGAAGCGACGCTGGCCGAATACGCGCTCGAGCAAGGCGACACCGCGGCGGCGCAACGGTATGCGCTGCGTTTGCCGGCCTCGCCGAGCCGCGACGAGCTGTTGGCGCGGGTGGCGCTGGCGCGCGGAGAAGCGACGCTCGCGCTCGAGTATTTTCTGGCGGCGCCGGACGTCGACGCCGTGCAACGCGCGGCCGAACGGTTAGCGGCGCACTCGCCGGCCGCGGGCTATCAGCTCGAGCGGCTGCTCAGAGTTCGGCTGGCGTTGCTGGCCACGCATCCCGATGCGGTCGCCGAGACATACTGGCGGATGGGCGGGCTGGCAAACCGGCAAGCCTGGCGCGAAATCTCTGGAAGTCCGGCGCAGAACCGCTGGCTACGCCGCGGTTTGCGCGCCTACGACCGCGCGGTGGCGCTCGCGCCGCTCTCCGAGCGCTACATCATCGCCGACGCCAATCAAGCCGATCAGTTGGGCGAGGAGCGGCGCGCCGAAGCGCTCTTTCGTCAGGGCGCCGACGTCGATCCGGGAAGCGGCGATGCGATCGCGGGATTGGGCGTGATGGCGCTGCGTCGCGGCGATCGCGTGGCGGCGGCGGCTTATTTGCAACGCGCGCGCGCCCTCGACCCCGACGCGCTGATGGTGCGCGCGTTGACGCGCGACCTCGTCAAACCCGAATGAGGATCGCGCTCGACGCGCAGCTCGCGGTCGGAACCGCAACCGGAATCGGAGAGTACGAACGCGGTTTGGTCGATGCGCTGCGCGGCGACGGCGTGGACGTCGTTGAGCTGAGCGAACCCACGCTCGATCCGTGGCGCTTCGACCGGCGGGTGCTTTGGGATCAGGTGCTGCTGCCGCGGCGCGCGCGCGCCAGCCGCGCGGATTTGCTCCACTGCGCCGCCGGCACCATGCCGCGCAAACTGCGCATGCCGATCGTCGTGACCGTGCACGACGTCGCCTGGCTGCACGCGCAGGGACATGCGCCCGTCTACGCGCGCTACTATTTCGGGCGCTTCTCGTTGCATCGTTATCGCCGCGCGTCGCGCATCGCCGTAGACTCGAGCTTCTCGCGCGGCGAGTTGCTGCGCGCGCTCGGCCGGTACGATCCTGCGCGCGTGCACGTCGTCTATCCCGGCGTTGCCGAAGATTTCTGCCGGCTCCAATGGTCGGGCGACGGTCGCACGATTCTCGCGGTGGGGACGGTCGAGCGACGCAAGAATCTCGCGGCGCTGATTGCGGTGCTGCCGTACCTGCGGCACGCACGCCTGGTCGCGGTTGGACCGCTCACGCCTTACGCCGGCGAATGCCGAACGCTGGCGCAACGCTTGGGTGTCGCCGATCGCTTCGACCTGCGCGGGTACGTCGAGCGCGAGCAATTGGTGAAGCTCTACGCGACCTGCGCCGTCGTCGCACTGGCGTCGCGCTACGAAGGCTTCGGTTACGCGGCCGCACAGGCGCTCTGCGCGGGCGTGCCCTGCGTCGTCTCCGATCGGAGCTCGCTGCCCGAGGTGGCCGGGGACGATGCGCGCGTCGTGCCGGTCGACGACGCGGCTGGCTGGATCGACGCGATCGCTACCGCCCTGCGCGGCGGTGATGAAGAGCGATTGCGCGAGGCGCGCGAACGCGCGATCTCGCGCTACGCGTGGTCCGCGAGCGCGCGCGCCATGAAGTCCGTCTACGAAGCGGCGCTCTCTTAGCTCCTTGGTGCGCTTCCCTTCGCGTAGCTAGGAAGACTTGGCGGAGAAGGCCGTGCACCAGCCGTTTGGGCTGATGGAGCCGTCGACGACCTTGCAGGTTCCGTTCGCGGTCGCCGTGCTACCCGGGATAAAAAGAACGCATCCCGAGCATTTCTGTCCGTTGTTCGGTGTATCTTGATATTTAAAGGATGCCTTAGAGCCCTTGGCCTGCGCGGTCGTTGTTTGCGCGGCGAGTAGTCCCGCAAGCGCCGGGAGGACGATCGCGCTGGTAACGAACGTGCGGCGCGTTATTTCGCCAGATTCTTTCATTTCAACGGTTCCTCCGGCATCGCACCTTTGGCGAAACGCGTGCACTTTCTTGCAGTAGCGACCCGATCGCCGCGACTCTATCTTTAGGCTTACCTACGTTCCGTTTAGGCTTACCTAAAGGATGAGCGTGGAATTCGCGTTGAACAGCGTGCTGGTGCCTTTCCTGCTGGTTTTTCTGCTAGGTGTCGTGTCTGGGCTTCGCACGTTTACCGGACCCGCGGTGCTATGGTTCATGCGTCACCGAGGTCCGTGGGCATACGTGCTGATAGCCGCCGCGGTGTTCGAGTACTATTTCGACCTGAACCCCAAGGCGCCGCCGCGAACCGATTTCGCCAGTCTTCTTTGCCGCCTCATTAGCGGAGCGTTCGTCGGCTGGTGGGCCGCGATCGCGACCGGCGGCATCACGCCGGTCTCCGGCGCGATCGTGGCCGCCGCCGGCGCGCTCATCAGCGCTTACGCCAGTCTGTGGGTTCGCCGCCGCGCCATCGCAGCGATCGGCAACAACGCGTCGGGGCTGCTCGAGGATGCGGTCGCGATCGCGGCCTCGATCGCGATCGTCGCTGCGCTCTGACGTTTACGTCCCAAAACGCCGATGACCGAGCTGCTGAACGCGCTGAACCTCGCCGGTACCTGCGCGTTCGCGATCAGCGGCGCGACGATCGCGGTCCAGAATCGCTTGGACATCTTCGGGGTGATGGTCTTGGCGTTCATCACCGCGGTTGCCGGAGGCGTCATACGGGACCTGATTATTGGCGCGATACCTCCGGCGGCTTTCCAAAGCTGGCACGTGTTGGCGCTGACGGTAGCCGCGGCGCTGCTGACGTTCTGCGCGACCCGCCTGGTGATTCGCCTGCAGAATGTGGTCCAGCTTTTCGACGCGGCCGGCTTGGGGTTTTTTGCAGTGGACGGGACGCAGAGAGCCCTCATCCACGGCATCGAACCGGTGATGGCCGGCACCCTCGGGCTGCTCACCGGCATCGGCGGCGGCATCCTGCGCGATGTGCTCTCGGGCAACAAACCGCTGGTATTGAGCTCGGGCTTCTATGCGAGCGCCGCGATCGCAGCCATTACGCTCGTTCTTGTCGCTCGCGCTCTTCATCTTTCGGGAGGTGAAGGCGTCGCGATTGCCGCGGTCGCGCTGTGCTTTTGTTTGCGCGTATTAGCGATTTATGGGCATTGGAATCTGCCGTCCGCGCCGATCGGCACACGACAATAGCATTGAGCGCTTACGACTTCGTGCAGGTGCTGCTTGCCGTCGTCTTCCAGCCGCTGCCGGTATTCATCTGGGTTAGGTCGGTATATCGGCCGGGGCTGAGGTCGTACGTGTCGCGAAGGTGCGTGGTCGTTCCCGAGGCGGCGTTGAAGTACGTGCCGCTCCACGTGGTCTTCTTGCCGGTCTGCGTCGTCGACTCAAAGCTGTAGCTGCCGTCCGCGTAGCCGGCAGGGTTCGTCCAGGTCTTCGTCTTGGGCGAGTACGACACGTACCCCGACTCATCGAAGCTTGGGGCGGTCGCTCGGAAGAAGAGCGGAGCCCCGGCATTGCTTGCGGAGATCTTCACCGTCACCGTAGCGGGACCGCTTTGGGCCGACGGCGGCATCGTATTCGTGCAGGTCCACGTTCCGATGTAGTAGTCCCAGCCGTGGGGCCCGACGCCGTAGGTCGATGCGGACATCGGTGATTGCGCCGGCGCGATGCACGGCGCCATCGCCAATGCAGCAAAAACGGCCGGCAAAAGAAACTTCTTCACGAGCATACCTCCTAAGACGTAGCGGATGTACGCCCATTCTGCCTTGCTAGCGCCTGGTCCCCTACTGGCCGCCGCGCTACGATGGGCGACGCGTTAGTGGGAGGTGCCCATGAGGAAGAGCCATGCGCTGGCGACGCCGCCCGAGAGCGCGAAGATCATCGCCGCGGTGAGCCAGTAGAGCGCACTCACCTGTCCGGCGATCAGCATCGCGCCGGAAAAGAGCGTGAGCACCGCGCTTAAGAGGGCGGGAGTGGTATAGCTGAGGAGGCGATTGAGGCGCGCGTTTGGGCTGCCTTCTTTGGTTTTTCGGTTCGCCGCGATGACGCCCAGACCGTAGATGATCCCCACGGCCAAGATTTCTACGCCCAACAAGCGCACCGGCTGGCCAGGAATCGCTAAGAGCATCGACACGATGAGCGCCAGCGCGAAGATCAGGAGCGTCTCCATTGCGCGTCCTCGGAGGGCCGGATACTTCACGATCCACTCGCGGTTCACTTGGATCGCCACGAAGAGCAACCCCATGAGCGTGACGCTCGCGCCGGCGACGATTTGGACGAGGATACTCCAGTTCGAAGCTATCGCGACTCCTCCGCTTGCGCAAACGGCTTAAACTCGTAATATTCGCCCTCCGACAACGTTAACCGCAGACGACCGCCATCGATTGCGTAGGCGTGCAGCGACGACCAATCTTTAGCCATGCGATCGGAGAGCGCGGGGTGCAAGCACATCATGCGCGTGAGCGCCAGCGGTCCGAGTTCGATCTGCCCCTTCGAGGCCGATTTCCACGTGCCGTGCCCGCGATTGCAGTCCAAGCGCACGATGACGCTGCCGTCGGCTTCGAACGCAACGGTATACTTCGCCGGATCCTCCGGATGCAGCATCGTGCCGTCAGCGGTTCGAATTTCCAGCAGCTGCCATGCGGTGTCCGCGAGGCCCTTCGGCAGCGGCACGAACTCGTAGGAACCGCCGGTCGAGAGGTTCAGGCGAAGGTGACCGTCTTCAATGGCGTACGAATGCACCGCGCCTAAATCTTTGGCCATGCGCGTGTCGAGCGATGGCGGAAGGCACGCCGCCAACGTGACGGCCATCGTTCCGAGTTCGATCTGCCCCGGAGCAGTCGACTTCCACGTCCCGTGCCCACGATTGCAGTTCAAGCGGGCGACGAGGCTTCCGTCAGCCTCAAAGGTCAACGTGTACTTGTTGGGATCGTCGGGACGGACCGACGTGCCGTCGGCATTGTGAATTTGCACCAGTTGCCACGACGTACTGGCCAGCCCTTCGGTTTGCGCG
>JASHPI010000065.1 GCA_030038215.1 Vulcanimicrobiota bacterium
AGCGAGGCTGCATGGCGCCTGGTCGCTGATGGCGTTGCCGACGCAAAAACGCTGCTTGCTCTGTTCTGGTTGCAGGGCACGCGAGGTAAAATTGGAACTGACTTTGGTCGATAGATAGTGTACGATCCCTGCGTCGCGGTTGCTACCGACGCGGGGGTAATCGGCCTTGGAGGAAGTCCGTGGAAATACCTCGCGACATTGACGCCGTGCTGAAGCGCTTGCTCGATCCCAATCGTGAAGGCGAGCAATCGGCACTCGCACCCGAAGATGAGGAGTATCTGAACTCCTTGATTGCTTCCGTTCGCTTGGGGCGTCGTGCCGTGCTCATCGTCGAAGATGCCGACGAACGGCTGCGCTACATGTTCAGTAATGCAACGCGAGCCGAAGCAGTGACGATGTTGGGTAAGGTCGTCGAGGCCACCGGCCGCCGCCTCGCCGATGGCGAAGAGTAAAGGCCAAGAGTAAAAAAGCTAGGCCACTATCGCGATTTCATCAATTTTGCCGTCGCTTGTAACGGCAAACTTGTAATGATATTGTACGCGCGGATACCGTACCAGAAACTCATAAAGCGTATCGCCGTTTGATTCGGTCGTGCTGGAAATCGGCACGATCGCTTGCAGCGTTCCCAGCGCCGCGACGTTTGCTTTTGCGACGACGGCGTCGGTGAGATAGTCGCTGAAGTAGGGCGTGAGCTGCGTGCGATCGATCTGGCGCGTTGCCAAACGCCCGAGCCACTCGCGAGCGCGCGCGACCACCGCGTTGTCGAGATGCGCCGTAGCCGGGGGTGCGACCATGTCCAGGATGCGGCCGGCCAGCTCCGCGGGGATCGTAATCTGCTCGCTGCTGGTGTCGGCATTCGAAAAGACGATTACGGCGACGTGTTCGCTGGGGAGTACCGCGTTGATTGCGCGGTATCCAGCGATGTCGCCGCTGTACCAAACAAAATCTTTGCCTCCGCGCCGGTCGATGACCCAACCCATGCCGTATTGGGTCGGTCCTACTCGGCCGGTCGGAGTGAACATCGTCCGGACGGCGTCGTCGCGCAGCAAGATCGGCATCTCGATATCCCACTTCGCGAGATCGTAGACGTTCGTGACCAAGCCGGACGCGCCGCCCAGCCACGCGGGGTCCCACATTGGCGCGGGCGCGAATCCGCGAGCCGTGCGCTCATAGCCGATCGCATGCGACGCGGAGATGCCGCTGTCACCGGCGAGGAACGAGTCGCCCATCACGAGCGGCAAAAAGATGTGTTGCTGGAGGTAATCGGAGAGCGGCACGCCGCCTGCGCGCTCAACGATTAGTCCCGCGGCTAAGTAGTTGAGCAGGTTGTTCGCATAAACCGCTCCCGGCAAGGCGGCCGGCTTCATCTGGTTGACGGCGGCGAACACCTCGGTCAGCTTGATCGTGCGGAAGAAGTCGAACGTGTTGGCGGGCAGGGTCGTAAAATCCGGAAGCCCCGACGTCTGCGTCAAGAGTTGCGCGACCGTGGCGTTGCCGGCGACTTGAAGTTCGGGGATGTACTTGGTGACCTTATCGTCGAGCTTGAGTTTGCCGTCCTGCGCCAAGAGCAGGATTGCCGCTGCCGTGAACTGCATCGTGAGGCCGCCGACATAGAACTCGGTGTCGGGCTCGCTGCGGCCGTGGTTGGCGATGTTGGCGAAGCCGAAGCCGCGGGCGTAGACCAGCCGTCCGTCCTCGACGACACCGATGGCGATCCCCGGCGTTCGGCCGGCATGCACCTCGTTTTTCGCCAGCTCGTCGATCTGGGCGGAAATCGCCGGCGTCAAAGGGCGGGTGCCCTGGGCGCGCGCGGGCATGGTCAATCCAGCGGTAACTAAGCCGAAGATGAAGGCCGTCGCAAATAGTTGCTCCCGACGTCTCATTGTAGATTTATTATATACGCGGCGGCCCGCCCTCGCACCCGTCAAATATAGTAACCTCGCCGGACGCGTCGCTTGACCTGCCCGCCTGCACAAGGCATGATGCAGGAAGAGTTTTGCACTCTGTTCGGGAGGCGTCTCATGAAACGTCAATTTTCATACATGCTCGCGCTGATTGTGGTAGGCGTGGTCCTGCGCTCGCCGGCCGGGGCCGCCAGTTCGCCGGGCGGTCTTGCCTGGGACTCGGTAACGAAGTTCGCACCCGGCGCGGACGCTTCAACACTCGCACCGGGTTCGTTCGATGCCGATTACGCGGCAGCGTCCCAGGCGCAGATCCAAACCAAAAGCGGCGGCGGCCTTTTCGCCGCGATCAAACAGGCAGAGTCGGCCGGCAGTGAGATGCAAACGATGATGCACAGTGGATTTGCCGAGCGGCACTACGTCGCCGGTTCAAAGGAGCGGACCGACCAGGTTGCCTACCAAACCGCCACCATCATCGATTGCGACGCTCGCACGATTACGCACCTCGATCTGCGCGCGAAGACCTATCGCGTGACGTCGATGGATTCTGCCACTCCCGAAACTCCTTCGAGCCCGAGCTCGGTGCCGCAGATGGGCCCCGGCGATACCAACACGAAGGTCGCAATCGCCCTCACAAACACCGCGCTGGGCTCGCAAGTGGTCGAAGGCGTGCCCACCGATGGATTTCGTTCCGACATCAAGTGGACGCAGACCGATTCATCCGGCGCTTCACAGACGATGAACGCCCAACTGATCGGCTATTACACGAACCGGTCCAACCCCGAGCCGAGCTGCTCGCGCACGGTCACGTCGGGCAACAATGCTCGCGGCGGGGCCGGCATGATGCTCGCAGCGTCGCACGTCAAACAGATGTTGTCGTCGGCCGGTACCGACCGGCGCGTCAGCTTAAGTCAGAGCGGCCCGCCGCTGCCGGCCGGGAACTTCTCGATGTACGATGCGGTAACGTTCACGGCGGGCAATCGCGGCGGCGCAACGTTCGTCACCGAACGCGGCAACGTCCGGCCGATCGACCCGAGCGACCCGGTTTTCAGCGTTCCAAGCGACTTTACGCAGCAGCAGTGATGTCATGCTGAGCGGAGTCGAAGCACGGTTACTTCCCCGCGGCTTCCCTTGCGAGGTTGAGCAGCACGTCAAAAGCCTTTTGATCGGTGACGGCCAGGTCTGCGAGGGCTTTGCGATTGAGGCTCACCCCCGACTTCTTTAGACCGTGCATGAAGACGGAATACGAAAGCCCCTCGCGCCGGGCGGCCGCGTTGATGCGGCTGATCCAAAGCGAGCGAAAGTCGCGCTTGCGGACGCGCCGGTCGCGGAATGCATAGGCGAGCGATTTCAGCAGCGCTTCATTTGCGACCCGGTAATTGCGGCGGCGAGCCGCGCGAAAGCCCTTTGCGAGCTTCATCACCTTACGGCGATGCTTGAGGCCGTGGACGCCCCGCTTGATACGTGACATTTCGAGCTCTCCTTTATACCAGGTACGGGATAGTCGGCGCTAAGCGGCGCAAATCGCCCTTGAACGTCGGCTGATCTTTGCGGAAGTTGCGCTTGCGTTTGCGCGACTTTTTACTGAGAATGTGTCCGCAACCATCGAATTGATGGCGGTGCAGCACTTTCCCGGTGGCGCTGACTTTCACGCGCTTGGCGGTTCCGCGGTGGGTTCGAATCTTAGGCACTGGTCGGCTCCTTAACGTCGGGTTGGCGCGCGCTGGTCTTGTGATCTCTCTCGCGCGCAAGCGAGAACTTCGGCGGACCGGTCGGCGTGGCACGCGGCGCCAAGATCATGAACATGTTCTTTCCTTCGAGACGCGCTTCGCGCTCGATGGTAGCCAACGGCGCCATGTCCTCGGCCATACGATCGAGCAGCCGGCGCCCGAATGACGTATATGTAATCTCTCGTCCGCGGAACATGATCGTCACTTTAATCTTGCTGCCATCCAGCAGCAGCCGTTCGGCCATCCGTGCTTTGGTCTCATAATCGTGCGTCTCGATCTTCGGGCGCAGCTTCACTTCCTTCAGTTCGAAGTGCCGCTGCTTCTTGCGAGCGTCTTTATCTTTCTTCGACTGCTCATACTTCAAACGACCGTAATCGGCGATCTTGCATACCGGCGGTTGTGCCGTCGGCGAAACTTCGACCAGATCGAGCCCGGCGGTCCGGGCGCGGGCCAGCGCATCTTCGGTTGGCAAGATGCCGAGTTGGTGGCCATTTTCGTCGATCACTCGGACCGTACGAATGCGAATCTGATCGTTAACGCGCAGGGGTCGTGCTATGAGCTGGTCTCCTTATCTTTCCATCTAGAAAACAAAAAATGGCGCTGCCGAGGCAGCCCCACTGCAAGACCCGCCGAGGGTCCTTCGAGTGAAGACCGGATCGCCCGCAGGCATCCGGTGAGCGGACGGGCCGCTGCTTCGGCCCGCCAACCATACCACGCGCCGACGGGGGAGTGTCAAGGGTTGGCGGGCAGTGCCGCGAGGGCGTCGCCGAGTCGTTCCAGGAGGTAACCGAGCTCGGCGTCGTCGATGACGAGCGGAGGCGCGATGCGCAAGACGTACTCGTGCGTATCTTTCGCTGCAACACCGCGTTCGAGCAGCGCCTCGGAGAGGCGACGCGCCGGAACTGCCAGCTGCACGCCGATCAGCAGCCCGCGCCCACGGATCTCCGTGATCAGCGGCGACGCGATTGCGCGTAATCCTTGCATGATCTTCGCGCCCGCGTACCGTGCACGCGCCACTAGCCCCTCGTCGACGATCACGTCGAGCGCGGCTTGAGCGACCGCGCAAGCGAGCGGATTACCGCCGAAGGTGCTGCCGTGCTCGCCGGGTTGCAAGAGCCCCATCACAGTCGTCGTGGCGAGCGTCGCCGAGACCGGGTAAAAGCCGCCGCCCAGGGCCTTCCCCAGCAGCAGAACATCGGGTTTGACGCCCTCATAATCGCAGGCAAAAAGATCGCCGGTGCGTCCGAGCCCCGTCTGGATCTCATCGGCCACGAAAAGCACGTCGTGTTCGCGGCACACGGCCCAAGCGCGCTTCAGGTATCCTGCGGGCGGCACGATCACGCCGGCTTCGCCCTGAATGGGCTCGATCAGGATGGCGCAGGTATTGGGAGTGATCGCGCGCTCCAGCGCGTCGGCGTCGCCGTAAGGGATCGGGATGAATCCGGGCGCGAACGGACCGAACTCGCGCCGATATTCCGGCGTCGTGCTGGCGCTGACTGCAGCGATCGTCCGTCCGTGAAAGTTTCCGGAGAAGACGATGATCTCGGCCGTCTCGCGTGCGATTCCCTTGACCGCGTAGCCCCAACGACGCGCCAGTTTGATCGCCGTCTCGACGGCTTCGACGCCGGTATTTGTCGGCAGCGCCATGTCGTATCCAGTCAGGCGCGTAAGCCGCTCGAGGAAGCGCGGCATCTGCTCGTTGTACATCGCGCGCGACGTAAGGGTCACGCGATTTGCCTGCTCGACCAGCGCAGCGTGAATGCGCGGATGACGATGCCCTTGATTGAGCGCAGAGTAGGCGCTGACGCAATCGAGATACCGCCTGCCGTCGACGTCCCAGAGCCAGACGCCCTCGGCGTGGTCGACCACCAAATCAAGCGGGTCATAGGTATGCGCGCCGTAACGTTCTTCGATTGCGATGAATTTGCGCGCGCGTTCCGAAAGGAAATGCATCGGGATCCGTCTTAAGGACGCTTCCCTTGGCAACCTCTTTTGGCGAAATGGCAAGCTCTTTTCCGCGGCTCGAGCTACTTCTAGCCCGTGACCACCCCGGCGTCGGTGCGCAGGGACGCTCGATCGCGTACGTCCACGAGGCGCGCCGGCGGCGCTCGTTCGTCTTGTTGCACGGGATGAGCGCGAGCCCGGCACAGTTCGAGCGCGTCGCCCGGGATCTCTACCAACGCGGCCATAACGTCGTGGTGCCGCGGTTGCCGCGCCACGGTCACGCGGACCAGCTATCGACGGCGCTCGCGCGGCTTCGAGCCGACGACCTGTACGATGCCGCGAACGAGTATGTGGCAATTGCCAGAGAGCTCGGCGAGCGCGTGACGATCGCCGGCTTTTCGCTCGGCGGATTGCTGGCCGCCTGGACGGCGCAGCATTACCGCATCGAACGATGCGTGCCGATCGCGCCGTTTTTCGGCGTTTCGTGGATCCCGAACCGCCTCATGAGCGGCGTCGCAGCCTTCGCGCTGCGCACGCCGAACCGCTTTCACTGGTGGAATCCGATACTGCGCGAGCGGCAGATGCCTGAGAACGGCTATCCACGCTACGCCACACACGCGATCGCCCACTCGTACCGAATGGCGCGTTCGCTTCTCGACGAGGCGCGCACCAATCGGCCTGTCGCCGAACACGTCACGATCGTTACCAACGCCGCCGAGGTCGCCGTCAACAACTACGCCATTCGCCGGCTCTACAAGAACTGGCGCCGGCTCTCTCCCGAAGCGGTCGAACTCGAAGTCCTGACCGGTTTGCCTCCGTCTCACGACATCGTCTCACCGCGTCGCAGCCGCAAGCTCGCGGATCGGGTTCGCCCGCAGTTGCTGCGCGCGATCGATCCCGAGCGCGCTTAAATATACGTTCTCAGTTTGGGCCAGTAGGCCGCAAGCGGCTCGGTGATTCCTTGGCAAACCGAAATCGGGAAGTCGTTCTCGAACGGCCGGACCCACGGATTCGAAAAGTGCGTGACGACTCGTCCGACGCGGAAGAGGCGCCGGTCACACTCGCCATGCACGTCGATGACGACGTTGCCGCTATATCCGCGCGTGCCCCAAAGCCAATACTGATTGTGCCCCGAGAGCACCGGCGGCAGGCCGTCCTTTGCGCCGAAGAAGTCGATGGCCGCCGCCTCGCCATAGTTGCTGGCGAAGATCGCCGCCTGCGCGCGTTGATCCGGCGGCAAATGCCGATAGATGCGGGCGACCAGCGCCTCGAGCTCGCGCCATCCGTGCATGTCGGCCCAATCCGGCGGCAGATCGCCGACCGGCCGGTAGTCCATCCGGGCGAGATCGATCTCGCGTTCGAGCGACCGCTCCGCGACGCGATCGTATGCTGACATCGCGCGCTCGGGAAGAACCGGCATCAGCAACGGCACGAGCAGGATGCCGACGGCTAACGCGTAGGCGATCGCCACCGGCCGGAGCAAACGCGCGCGCGCCGTCCAGGCTTCGATCGTTACCGCGCCGGCGGCAATGGGGATCGGATAGACGTTGCCGGGATAGTAGTGCTTCGCATGCAGCGCGATCATCTGCGCGATGAGCAAGAGGTAAGCCACTCCGAGAAAGCGCGCATCAGAGCGTCGCAACAGCGTGACCAGACCGATCAGCCATACCGGCGCCAGCAGCGGATGCGAGATGAGCAATTGCGTGCCGGCGTACTGCAGTGCGGACAGCGGCGCGTTGAGATACTCGTTCGCATCATGCAGCAGGGTCCACATCGGGTAGCCGTGGACGGCCTGCCAGATGAAGTTGGGAAGCGCGAAAGCCAGAGCGACTGCGACGCCGCCGAAAAACCACGGCGTGCGCAGGACACGCCGCTGCGGCAAGACCGCCAGCGCGACGACCAGCGAAAGGCCGAAGAACGCGACGCTATACTTGCTTTCGAACGCGATGCCGAGGATTGCTCCGACCGCGAGCCACCAGCGCGGATTGCCGCCCTTGACGATGCGCAGCACGAGCAGCGCGGCCAGCGGCCAGACCAACAGCCCGACGACGTCGGTCGTCATCTTCGAACCGAAGCCCATTAGGACCGGCGTCAGGGCCGCGACGGCGGCGGCGAAGACTTGTGCGAACTCGCCGCCCCCGAGCTCGGCCGCCAACAGACACGTTACGTAAACGGACGCGGCCGCAAAGACTGCCGGAACGGCGCGCAATAGAAAGAGCGAGTGACCGAAGATCTGCGAGCCGGCCGCTAGCAGCGGCACGACCGGCGGCTGGTCGACGTAACCCCACGACGGCCGGAAACCGCAGATGATGAAGTAGAGCTCGTCGCGGAAGAAGCCGTAATGCGGATTCGCAATGAGATGCACGGTCAGCGTCACCAGTGCCGCCGCAAGAGGTATAAGCCGCGAGTTTCTCGATTGCATAGCCAAACTGACAGAGCATTCAACGCCGGCTTACAAAGTCAGGTTGCAAGGGGGCGCCCGGTAGATGAGTGAGAGCGCGCCGCGGCGGTGCCCGTGGGCCACGACGCCTGCATCGATCGCGTACCACGACGCGGAGTGGGGCGTACCGGTGCATGATGACCGCGTCCTCTTCGAATTCCTTACGCTCGAAGGTGCGCAGGCGGGCCTGAGCTGGGAGACGGTCTTGCGCAAGCGCGAGCGCTACCGCAAGCTCTTTGCGCAGTTCGACCCGTTGCGCGTCGCGCGAATGACGCCCAAGGCGGTCGATCGCATCCTCGCCGATCCGGGCATCATTCGCAATCGCGCCAAGATCGAATCGGCGGTCGGCAACGCGCGAGCAGTGCTGGCGACGCGCGACGAGTTTGGGTCGTTCGATGCGTACGTTTGGCGGTTTGTCGGCGGACGACCGATCGTGAACCGGTGGCGCCGGATGGCGCAGGTTCCGGCAACCTCCAAGGAATCGGACGTCATGAGCAAAGAGCTGCGCCGGCGCGGCTTTCGCTTC
>JASHPI010000066.1 GCA_030038215.1 Vulcanimicrobiota bacterium
GCGGCAATGACGTGGCTGCGCTCGAGCGTCCCGGAGGTGCAAGCGCTGCCGGCCGAAACCGCGACCCCTGCGAGGTCCAGACGAATCAGCAGCGCCTCCGATTCGACCTCGGCAAAGCTGACATTCAACATCTTGGCGAGGCGCGGCGCACCTGCCCCGTTCACCCGAACGTCGGGGATCGTCGCGCAGATGCCCGTTTCCAGGCGGTCGCGCAATTCGGCGACCCGAGGAGCTCGCTCCGCCTGCTCGGCCACGGCCAGCTCGAGGGCGCGCGCCAAGCCGATGATGCCGAGCACGTTCTCGGTGCCGGAGCGCCGGCCGAACTCTTGCCCGCCCCCGTGGAGAATCGGGACGATCGGGGTGCCCGAGCGGACGTACAAGAGACCGACCCCCTGGGGACCGTGGAACTTGTGCGCCGAGAGGGAGAGCAGGTCTACGTCTAACGCGCGCACGTCCACCGGCAACCAACCAGGGGCCTGGACGGCGTCCGTATGCAAAAGGACGCCCCGCCGGTGCGCGACCGCTGCCAGTTCGGCGATCGGCTGGACCGTTCCGATCTCATTATTTGCGTACACGACCGATGCGAGCACCGTGTCGGGCCGGAGCGCGCGGGCAAACTCCGCCACGTCGACGAGGCCCCGCGTATCGACCGGCAGCAAGGTCAGCTCGAATCCCTCCTCGCGCAAGCACTCGAGCGCGTGCATCACGGCGTGGTGCTCGGTGCAGCTCGCCACGAGGTGGCCGTGCTTTCGCGCGCGGGCTACCCCGAGCAGGGCCTGATTGTCGGCCTCCGTGCCGCCGGCCGTAAAGGTAATTTCGTTGCGCGTTGCGCCCAGCGCGGCAGCCACGCGATCGCGAGCTTCGTCGAGTGCGGCGCGGGCGCGTCTGCCCTCTGCGTGCAGGGAACTTGGGTTAAGAAAACCCCCGCGTTCGAACGCCTCGCGTAGAGCGTCCGTAACCTCGCTGCGCAACGGCGTCGTCGCCGCATTATCGAGATAAATTCGTTGCTGATTCACAGGTCGCTCACAGTATACCGCTCTAACATCGAGTTGTGCGAAGCTCCAACGCACACTCCGAGAAGTAGCAACGGGAAACTGGCGGTCCGAGAATCACTCGGGCCGCCTGTTTTATTCGGCCCGCTCGTTTCGAGCGGCGACTTTTTCGGCACCTCTAGTTCCCGGTTCGTAGTAACGGCGCCCGCGCAGGTTATCGGGCAAATTGGCTTGCGTGACGTCGTAGTCGTCATGGGCGTAATGGTAGTCGCGCCCGTATCCCAGTTCGCGCATCAAATGAGTGGGGGCATTGCGCAAATGGAGCGGCACCGGATCGTTACGCGTTTCGTTGACGTCGGCCATCGCCGCGCCGTAGGCGCGGCCGACGCTGTTGCTCTTCGGCGCGTTGGCGAGATAGAGCGTGGCATGCGCGAGCGCGAAGAAACCCTCGGGCATGCCGACGAAGTGCACGGCCTGCTGCGCGGCAACCGCGACCACTAATCCGTTCGAGTCGGCCAAACCAACGTCTTCAGAAGCTAGAATCACGAGCCTTCGTGCGATGAAGAGCGGATCCTCACCGCCGTCGATCATGCGCGCTAACCAGTAGACGGACGCATCGGGGTCGCTGGCGCGAACCGACTTGATGAAGGCGCTGATCGTGTCGTAATGCGCGTCTCCGGCTTTGTCGTAGCCGGTGCGGCGCCGCTGCATCGCTTCGCGGATCACCGGCGCGTCGATTACCCGTGTCCCGTCCGCCTCAGGCGCAGAGGCCGCAGCAAACTCGAGCGCATTGAGGGCCGCGCGCGCATCTCCGTTGGCAAGCCCCACGAGAATTCGGCGTGCCGCGTCGTCGAGCCGGAGAGAGATCGCCCCCAGCCCGCGTTCCGGGTCAGCGATGGCGCGATCCACGACCGATTCGACCTCTTGATCGGAGAGCGGTTGCAGCACGAAGACGCGCGCACGCGAGAGCAAGGCCGAGATCACCTCGAACGACGGATTCTCCGTCGTCGCGCCGATGAACGTTACGGTTCCATCCTCAACGTAGGGCAAAATCGCGTCTTGCTGCGCTTTGTTGAAACGGTGAATCTCGTCGACGAAGAGCACGGTTCGCTTGCCGGCGCGCCGGCGAGCTTGCGCCTCGCGAACGGCCCTGCGCAAGTCGGCAACGCCGGCGCTTACCGCCGAGAGCTTCTCGAAGTGCGCGCCGCTCGAGCGCGCGATGATCTCCGCCAGCGAAGTCTTTCCGGAGCCGGGAGGGCCCCAGAGGATCATCGACGGCGCGGCATCTTGCTCGATGGCGCGCCGTAGCGCACGTCCCGGGCCGAGTAACTCACTCTGTCCTACGAACTCCTCGAGGGTACGCGGCCGCATGCGCGCCGCCAGCGGAGTCTCAGCCGCAGACTCGGGCGCAAACGACGCATCGAAGAGCGTCAAGGCGATGCGGGCGGCGCGGTGACGGGCTCGGTGAGCTTGTTCTTCGGGAGCTTGAGCGGTTTGGGCGTCGCGAGATGGCGCTTGAACTCGCTCGGGAACTGCATCGTTACGTTGTCTTCGGCGTGCGCCGAGCCGGTGATGGTGTTGTAGAGCACTTTCCCCGCGGTCATGTTGCGCGTCCCCTGGGTGATATGAACCCGGCCCTCCAACAACAGATCGTGCGTGACGTCATTGAGCGTACCGTTGTCGGCATCGACGACGGTATCAGCCTGCACGTAGTGAACGTTCCCCATGGCTTTGTAAATTTTTGCCGCTCCGTCGAGTTGGGCTTTGTCCGCGGTGAGCGTCGACGGACCACTCGGCTGCGACTGCGCGCCGCTGGCAAGGCCACCGTAATTGCCTTGCGTATCGTGCATGACGACGTGCCCGTTCAAAAAGAGCATCTGCTTCTTGTAGTTGCCGTTGGCGCGGTCGGCCGTAACGTCACCGCCCACCCGCGTCATGACGACCTTTGCCGGCGTGCTGAAATCGCCGCTCTTGAAGTTGGCATCGATCGAGTTGGCGTGAACGGTCCAGACGCCGATATCGAACGACGGAGGAGGATTCGATGAGGTGCCCTTGACTGACGGGATCGCGACCGGTGATGCCGACGGCAACGGCGGCGCCGAAGGTGATGCCGCGGGCGCCGCGGGGCGTGCTGGCGAGGGCGACGGCGACGGCGCCGCCACGGCGAAAGGCGTCAGCACTGCTACGATTCCCAGCAGCGCGAAGATCGAGCGAATCATGAACGGAGTGTGTCCTGAGCGTAATCGAAGGGCGTGCGCACCTTTACTATAGGACGTTCGATCGGCCCCAATAGTTCCGTCAGGCGGCTCTCCGAAACCACGCCCTCCCGCAAGAGCCGGGCGTGAGGGCCGGAGAGATCGACGATCGACGACTCGCCGGCGTATTGCGTCGGTCCGTGCTCGACCAGCAGATCCGCCGGCGGCAGCATCGAACGATCGGCGCCGCCCAGATAACGGGCGCCGCCACGCGGATTCGCCGTCGTCCCGGCGATCGGGCCGCACCGTTCCAGCAGCCCTCGCGCGAAGGGGTCGTCGGGGACGCGAAATGCCAGCGTCTGCAAGCCGGCGGCAAGCTCATCGCTGATGAAGGCAGGCTTGCGGATCAGCAGGATGACCGGCGACGGCAGCAGTCGTTTGGCGGCCAGCATCGCCAGGGGATTGTCGGGGGCGTATTCGAGAAACTCTTGCGCCGTCGCGACGTGCATGGTGAGCGGACGGTTATCGGGGCGGCCCTTCGCAGCGTAGATGCGGTCGATTGCTTCGAAGCGGTAAGGGTCGCAGCCGATGAGATAGCTGGTGTCGTTGGGGAGAATTACCGTCCCGCCGGCAAAGACGGTCCTCGCCACCTCCTCGGCAACGTCGCCTGCATTCTCGACCTTCGCGTCGATCACTCGCCCTATAGCCACTACCGCAATCTTGCGCCTCGAGGCTTGAGAAACGCCAAGAAGCCTAGTTACAGGCCACTAAATGCGCACCCTCGCTCCGGTGCCGAGTGCCACGCACGAGAGCGGATCGTCTGCGACGATTGCCGGGACGCCGGTCACCTCGGACAACAGCTTCTCGAAACCGCGCAGCAGCGCGCCGCCGCCGGTCAGGATGATGCCGCGGTCGATGATGTCGGCCGAAAGTTCCGGCGGCGTCTTCTCGAGCACGGATTTCACGGCTTCGACGATGGCGCCGACCGGTTCCGAAAGCGCCTCGCGAATTTCTTCGCTGGTGATCTTAACCGTCTTCGGCAAACCATTGATGAGGTCGCGGCCGCGGATTTCCATCGCCAGTTCTTGCTCGAGCTTGTACGCCGAGCCGATCTTGATCTTGATCTCCTCGGCCGTGCGCTCGCCGATCATCAGGTTGTAGACGCGGCGTATGTATCGAACGATCGCGTCGTCCATCCGGTTGCCGGCAATGCGCAGAGATTGCGAGACGACGATGCCGCCGAGCGAGATCACCGCGACGTCGGTCGTGCCGCCGCCGATGTCGACGACCATGCTTCCGGATGGACCGTCGATCGGGAGACCCGCGCCGATCGCGGCCGCCATCGGCTCCTCGATGATGTCGACGTCGCGCGCGCCCGCCAACTTTGCGGCGTCCTTGACGGCCCGCTCCTCGACGCTGGTGATCTCGGCCGGAACGCAAATCGTGACGTGCGGTTTCGGCTTGACGATCGAAGACCACCACGAACGATCTTTCATGACCTTCTTGATGAAGTACGAGAGCATCGCTTCGGTGACTTCGAAGTCGGCGATCACGCCATCGCGCAACGGACGTATCGCCTGAATGTGAGCCGGCGTCTTGCCGAGCATTTGACGCGCCTCCTCGCCGACCGCCAGCACCCTGCCGTTATTCATATCTTTGGCGACGACGGAAGGCTCGCGCAACAAGATGCCTCGCCCCTTCACGTGAACGAGCACGTTGGCAGTGCCGAGATCGATACCGATGTCCAATTTAGCTCCTTAGTCGTGTGTTCGTTTGGCAAAGGAGTCCCTGATTTTCGTCAGGCCTCGGCAAGAATGGCGTGGCGGAAATCAGGGATTCCTTAGGCGGAGATGCGCGGGTACTCGCTAGTTTCGAAGAACCCTGCCGGCTCGACGAGCGGTGTTACACCGCTGCTGCGCTGCACCTGCCCGCCTAACTCCGAGAGCAATTCTTCCAAGCGTTCGTAGCCGCGGTCGATGTACTCGAGGCCGATGATCTCGGTCTCGCCAGCCGCCGCCAAACCCGCGACGACCAGTCCCGCGCCGGCGCGAATGTCCGGCGCCTCAACCGGCGCGCCCGAGAGCTGCTTGGGACCTTTGACGATTGCTGCGTTGCTCTCCATCGTCACCTTCACGTCGGCTCCCATACGCGCCAGCTCGTTGACGTACGAGAAGCGCGCGTTGAAGATCGACTCTTCGACGATGCTCGTTCCCGGACAGGTGCAAAGGAAGCCGACGACCTGCGGCTGGAGGTCGGTCGGGAAACCCGGATATGGCGCCGTCAGGATGTCCGTGCCGCCGGTGATGCCGTCGGCCTTGACGCGAATCCAGTCATCGCCGGTCATCGTCGTCGCGCCGCACTCGACCAGCTTGTCGACGACGGCTTGAAGATGTTGTGGATTGCAACGGCGCACCGTTACGTCGCCGCGCGTCACGGCTCCGGCAAATAGCAGCGTGCCGGTGACGATACGGTCCGCGATAATTTCGTATTCGATGCCGTGCAGCTCGCTAACGCCTTCGATCACGATCGTATCGGTACCGGCTCCGAGAATCTTCGCGCCCATCGCGACGAGGAAGTTGGCGAGATCGACGACTTCGGGCTCCATAGCCACGTTCTTCAGCGTGGTCGTGCCGTCGGCGAGAACTGCGGCGAGCATGGCATTCTTCGTCGCGCCGACGCTCGGCATTCGAAAGTCGACGGTAGCTCCGTGCAAGCGTCCGTCCCGCGATTCGGCAATCAGGTACCCGTGCGCGTTGTGAACCTCGCATCCAAGCGCGACGAAAGCCTGTTCGTGCAAATCGGTCGCGCGCGTACCCAGCACGCACCCTCCCGGAAGCGGAACCTCGGCACGTCCGAAGCGGCCCAGCAGCGGTCCGACGACATCAAACGAAGCGGCCAGCTTGCGGACGAGCGCGTAGGGCGCCCGATACGAGGCAACGTTGCTGGCATCGATCGTGAGCGTGTTATCGCCTTCGTAGCGCATGCGCGCGCCAAGCGCCTCGAGGAGCGACCACATGACCGAGACGTCGGTGATGCGCGGTACGCGATGGAGCGTGACCGTGCCCTTGGCCAACAAGGCGGCGGCCATGATCGGCAACGCTGCGTTCTTGGCGCCGTGCGTAGCGACCGAGCCCTCCAAGCGCGCCCCGCCGCGGATGCGGAGCGTCGTCTCCAGACGATCGAGCATAGTGGTAGTGCCCTTTCGCGTAGCCGCCTGGGCTCCCTAGTGGCCGGTTAGGCGCAGCTTGGCGTT
>JASHPI010000067.1 GCA_030038215.1 Vulcanimicrobiota bacterium
GAGACGTTCGCGTTTTCGCGCGGGGGCGGCGCGCGCGAAACCGGCTCCGGGAACGGTCGAGCATTCGAACTGCCGGAGGCCGCGCAGCCGGAGGCGGCGGCCGGAGCGCCGGGCTGGCAGCGCCACTTCAGCGCCTCCGCGCTCAACGCGTACGCGGAGTGCGCGCGCAAATGGTTCTACCGGTACGCCTGTGCGGCGATCGAGGACCCCGGCTCCGCGGCATCGGCCTACGGCTCCGCGTTTCATCTAGCGCTGGAGGATTTCCACGGCGACTTCCCCCGACCGCGGCACGCGGACGAGGCGGCGATGCGCGGCCGAATCCGAGAGTGCATCACGTGGGCCTTCGAGCGTAACCGCGGTGGCTTCGAGAAGCCGGTCGAGTACGAGCTGCAGGTTCGGCGAGCGCAGCGTACGGCCCAACGCTACGTCGATTGGCTGATGGCCTGCGCAGATGCGGCGCCGTTTGAGGTCATCGGCCGCGAGGTGCCGATCGCTCTGGATCTCGACGGACATCCCTTCATCGGATACATCGACCGCCTCGATCGCGACGAGCGATCCGGCGGAATCGGGGTCGTCGACTACAAGACCGGCGGCATCGCAGCTACCGCGCAGGAGTATCGCGAGCAACTGCGTTCCTTCGGCGACTTTCAGCTGGCCTTTTACTATTGGGCGCGCACCGCGATCGGCGACCGTGTCACGCGCCTGGTTCTGATTCCGCTGAAGAGCGCGTTGCTCGACGTTCGGCCGATCGTTGTGGACGTCGTGCCCGCGACCGTTGCCGAACTCGAACAGGCCCGCGCGCGCATGAGCGAGCTCGCCGGCGAGCTGGCGTCGGGAACGATTGCGCGGTTCGACGAGACCGAGGATCCGGAGGCCTGCACGTTCTGTGCTTACGCGCGGGCGTGCGCGTTCAAGCCGCCTGCGCAGGCCGAGCGGTTCGGCCGATGATCGCACAAGGAGGGCTTCGCCTCTCCGCCGAGCAGCAGAGCGCGGTCGACGCGCCGTACGACGGATGCTTCGCAATTACCGGGTCCGCCGGCAGCGGAAAGACCACCGCGCTGGCAGAGCGCATCGCTCGCGCCCGAGCGCTCTACCCCGATGCGCGAGTACTGGCTTTGCCCTCGCCGCGGCGCCTGGACGAGTACGCCGGCGAAATTCTCCATGAATGCGGCGAAGACGTCACGCTCGTCGACGACGTTGAAGCCGAGTTGCTCTTCGAATCCGCTTGCGGTTCGTTCTTCGCGCTCGAGTGGGAAGAGTTTGCACGCGATCAACTCGATCCAGAAGTTCCCGGATTAACCCGACCGGAGCGCTTCTTGGAGGCGGCCTTTCGTTTGATGCGCCGGCTGCGCGAGGCGGACGTCGACTCCGAGCTCTTCCTGGCGCGCTCGCTTACCGGAGCCACCGAGTTCTACGCCAACCCGCCGAACTTCGCCGACCCGGCCTTGCTCGGTGCGACTAAGGACTCGTACCATGATTCACTCGACGTGACGCGCGCGGAGCTGCAGCGGCAATACCGGCGCGAGATCGACCTCGCTAAGATTCTCGCGAAACTCTACCGGGGCTACGTCGAGCTCGTGAACGCAAGCGGACGAATGACCGGACGCGATGCCGTCATCGCGGCGCGCGACCGCCTGCGCGCCGACGTGGCACTTGCTTCGAGGCTGCGCGAGCGTCATCGCCTCGCCTTTCTCGACCACGTCGAAGAGTTGACGGCGAGCGAGCTCCATCTTCTCCAGCAGCTTTTTGGCGAGGCGCTGCACGGCGTCACACTCTGCGGCGATCCGTCGTCGGCGATCGCCGCGACCCGCATGGTCGACCCGGCGAGCGCCTTGGCCCTGGCTGCGTCGCGGATCGAGCTCTGCGAGCGCAGCGCACCGTCCCCGGCGCGACACCGCGCCGCGACGCCGCGCGACGAGGCGGCCTTCATCGCCGGCCAAGTCGCCGCGTGGCTGAACGAGGGAACGCCTCCCGAGCAGATCGCCGTCATCTTTCGTTCGGTGCGCAACGTAGAAGAGTACGAACGCGCGCTGCTCGATCGTGACGTTCCGGTCGCGATCGTCGGCGACGCGAATCTCTTCACCGACCGGCGGGCATTGGACGCGTTGGCGTTGCTTTGGAACGTTTACGACCCGTTTCGCCACGACTGGCTGTTGCGCACGCTTTCGAACCCGGCTCTGGGCTTGTCGGACGCGTCGCTGGCGATTCTCTGCAACGAACCGCCGGATCCGCAGCGTCCACTTTTCACCCTCGACGACGAGCCGGCGCCGACCAGCCGCCGGAGCCGATGGGATCCTAAGCGCGACCTGCGCCTAGGCTGGAACGTGATCCGCGGCGATCAGGACGCCGCGCTGAGTTCCGAGTCACGCGTTCGCATCGAGCGCTTCCGCCGGCTGCGCGCCGAGTGGATCGTGGCGATGGAAACCCTGCCGTTCGAAGACTTCGCCCGGCGAGTGTGGAGCGATGCGCTGGCGCGCGAAGGCGCACCCGGGTCGGCGCGCGCTCGGGCGCAGCAACTGGTCCTGGAGCGCCTGCTCGCGCGCTGCCGAGCGTTTCTCGCGACGACGCCCGACGCTACCACGGTGGACGTGCTCGAATACGCGCAGCGACGAATGGAAAGCGATCTCGAGACGTGCGAAGATGCGCCCAACGGCACGTTCGTCCGGTTGACGAGTCTGGAGGCCGCCCGCGGTCTGGAGTTCGACCGGGTCGTCGTCGCGAGCGTTCGTCCCGGCGCCTTCCCGCTGTGGTACGCACCCGACGCCTTCATGTTCAGTCCGCGGATCGGCATGGTGCCCAAGGAGAATGCCGGCGGCGCGCGGGCTTCGCGAACCGCGAAGTTTACCTACTATGTCTTTGCGACCAAGGCGCGCGAGCGTTACAACGCGCAGGAGCGCCGCGCCTTCGGCTATGCGTTGCGCCGCGCGCGCAGAAGCGTGCTGGTCACCGCCTCGGGTGCGCCCACTCGGGGCCGTACGGCGCCGGAGTTCCTCGAAGAGCTGCGCTGAACGTCGTGCCCCCGAGCATGCGACTGCGTGAAATTTCGCCCGAGCTGTACGCTCGCAGCGTCCTGCCGTTGACGGCCGAGTTGTGGGCGGGACGAAGCGAGTTCGCGACCTACGTCGACTACTGGCTCGAGATCGCGCGCAGCCGCTACGGGCAGCGTCATTACCGAACGATCGGCCTCTACGACGGTCGCCGGCTCGTTGCATCCTTCAAACGTTACGAAAGGGCGATCGACGCTCGGTCGCGCCGCTTGCGGGCGATCGGTATCGGTGCCGTCTTCACGCCGAGCGACCTACGCGGCCGCGGCTATGCGAGCTTCATGCTGGCTTCGGCGCTCGACCGTGCGCGAAGCGACGGTTACGATCTGGCCTATCTCTTCTCGGACATCCGACCGCAATTCTATGCCACACTCGGCTTTCGCGCGCAGCCGTCGCGCACGGTATCGCTGCGCGCCGACGCGCTGCCATCCACGCGCTTGGAGCTGGCGCCGCTGAAGGACGGCGATTGGAGCGGCGTGCGTCGCTGCTTCGAGCTCGGCCGCGCCGGACGCCCTGCCGCATTCGTGCGCACGCCGCTGATCTGGGAGTGGATTCGGATGCGCGTCACGCGCGACTCCGAACACGCGGTCGGTCTTGCAACGAATCTGGTCGCGCGGCGCGGCCGCGGTATCTGCGCCTACGTCTTGGGCGTGCGCGCCCCCGAGCGCGATGCCTACATCGTCGACGAGTTCGGGTTTGCCGACGCTGCCGCTGCGAAGTTGACCCCAGCCCTGCTGCGCGCCGCCGCGGGCGACTTGCATCGCGTCACCGGCTGGCTCCCACCCGACGGTCCCCGCAGCGTCTTGCCGAAAGGCGTCGTGCACAAACGCAAGCGCTCGATTCTCATGATGGCAGCGTTGAGCGCGGGCGGACGGACGGTCGTCGATGCACTTCCGAGTGCTTCGAACGCGGACTTCTGCTGGGCGACCGAACACATCTGAGGTCGCTAATACGGGTCCCTGCTGTATGGAGGCGTGCGCGAACCGTCGACCGTCACTTGGTAGGTGCTCCCTTCGCCTTGGCGCGCAAGCAAGTTCAAACGCGCGCCGGCGCGGCTCAAATGCAAGACCTCTACGGTCGCGATCAGTGGTCGGCCGGGGACGAGTTGCTCGACGCCGATGAGGTGAATGAGGTAGGCGCCGCGCGTCCGATATCCGGGCCCGGTATATTTGAGAAGTGTCGCAACGCCGTGGCGATCGACGACTAGCGAGCTGCGCTCGTCGACCGCCAACCCGTACATCGTGCCGGTCGGCAGCCGCCGTTCGCGCTCGATGCGTGCCAAGAAAACGACGAGACGGCCGAACCGATTCCGCCGCGCAAAGTGCGTGTCGGTGATCACGTTCGCAAGCGGCGGCCACGCGAACATTCCGCTCGTAAAGCTAATCTCAGGCTCGAATGGATCGGGCAGCGCGTTGCCGCTGCGAACTTCGTAGCTGTCGTCGTTGGGATGCAGACGATCGGCCGCGACCGAGTCGTAGGCGACGGCTCCCTGAATCGCGAGGCCGGCGCTGGTTCCGCCGGCGACGCCGCCGCGCACCCACAGGCGCCGCACCGCCGCGATCAACGCGCTGCCTTTCCAAGCCGCGTAGTCGGCTTGGTCGCCCCCGGCAAAGAAGACCGCGTCGGCAGCGTCGACGTAACGTGACAGCGCGTCGAGCGTCGCACGCGTCGCGCAAGGCGGAATCAGGATCGTGCGCACCGACGCAAACGGGCCTAGCGGGGCAATGTACGGGCTGTAGTCGTCGCCTCCGGAAGCGCGCAGTACCAGGACGTTGCCCGACCGTGCCGGCCGCCCTCCGGTTAGCGTGGCGTGGACCCACGTGAAGGTGGCATCGCTGTCGGTGCCGCCGCCGCTGAGCACCAACCCGGGACCGCGCAACGCCCGCGACGGCGCGTAGCGTCCGACCGCCGGGTAAGCGCGGGCAACGCAGAAGCTCCATGCGGCGACGTTCCAAAACGCGCCGCCCGAAGGCGACGTCGTCTGCCCTTGCACGCGTTTGGTGAACGCATTCACCTCGGTGCGCCGGTAGAGCAACGCGATCGGCATTAGCTGGTACAGGATTCCTTGGAGAGCGCGATAGGTCGCCCTGCGTCGCACCGGGTCATAGGTTGAGAGGCCCGCGCGCAGGAGTGCATCGATCCGCGGGTCGCAGATGCGAGACTTATTGTATCCGCCCGGAGGTACGTTCGCGCAGGCAAACTGATCGGTCGTATCCGGATCGTCGCCGTTCTCGAACGAATAGAGGGCCATCTGGAACTTGCCGCCGTACACCGGCCCTCCCTGCGCCGCCGGCGCCACGAACTGCGTGATCTCATACTGCTTGATGGTCACGCGCGCGCCGACGGCACGTTCGTATTGAACGATGTTGAGCGCGACGACCTCGTCGGCCGGCGTCGCCGCTTGGATGATCAAGAGCAGATCCAACGGCACGCCGTTGCGGCGGCGGGTGCCGTCGGAGGCGACGTACCAACCGGCGGCGTCGAGCAATCGCTTCGCACCGCCGACGTCGAAAGGAACGTCCGGATAAACGCGCTTATCGAAGGCCCACAGAAAGAGACCGGCGCCGGCGCCGGTACTTCGCAACACCCCTTTGTACGCCTTGGCAATCAGTTGAGGAATGTCGATGGCTTCGGCCAGGGCATGCCGAACTCGCGGGTCGGACGTAATCGGATCCTGCGTGTTGAAGATGAGGGCGCCGACCGCGTTTTGCTCCGTGTTGCTTACGTTATATCCGGGCAGCCGCACGAGATCCGGATAGTTGGAGAAGTCTTGGGCGTCAAAGTATCCTTGAGCCTCGCGCGTTCGCAGCATATCGAGCGCCGTTTGCGGGTTTTCCACGAAACGCACCGTCATGCGCGCGATCCCCGGTGCGCCCCGCCAGTAATAGGGGTTCGCTCGCAGTTCGACGCGATCGCCCGGCGCCCAACGCGAAACCATGTACGGTCCCGAACCAAACGGAGCGCTGTTGAACGCGGCATGATTGAAATCCGGAGGATTCGCGAGCGCGTGTTTTGGAAGGATGGGAAATCCCTGCGGCGCCCCGACCACGACGATGACCGGCGGGAAGATGCGCTTGAGGTGCAGGACGAGCGTCGAAGGGTTTGGCGCGTCGGCACGTATCACGTCGTCGTAGGCAAAACGGCTTTGCACGTTGTTGCGCGGATTGTTAATCGCTTCGATCGACCAAGCGCAATCGGCGGCGGTGAGCGGGGTGCCGTCGGCAAAACGCACGCCCTTGCGAATATGGTACACGATCGTCTTCCCATCGGCGCTGATGCCGCCGTTCGCGCGGCTCGGCACCTCGGTTGCGACGTCGGGAACAAGGCGGCCGCCGTCGTCGTACTTCACGAGATATGAAAAGAGGAGCATCGACCATTCGGTCGACGACGTTCCGTTCTCCAAGTCCGGATTGAGCGAGCGCGGTTCCCACTGCTGCACGACGACCAGCGTGCCGGGCGGCGGCGCGGGACGCGCACAGGCCCCCACGGCAAGCACGAGCAGCAGCCCAATCACCCGTCGCAGGGTCATTCGAACGCGTCGGGCACGGGAGAGATCTCGCCGACGATACGCCCCGCCTTATTGGTGACCGGGGGCCGCGCGAAGGCGCTCAACTCGGAACGCTGTCCCTGCGAAATGGCGCCGATCGCAGCAAGCGCTTCGATCGCGGCCGGCGGTCGCGCACGCTCGTTGCCGTCGATCACTTTGAGTACCAACCCAATCCCTCGCTCGAAAATTGCTGCAGCGAAGACACCTTCCGCGCCGCCTTTACAGACGAGCGATCCACCATATGCGCGGATCAGCGCCGCATCGAACTCGCCCGTCCCCGACATATGCTCCGGATAGGCAATCATGGCGTCGCGCACCTTGCGCAGCGCCTCGGCATAAGCGGGTTGAGGCCCCTCGAGCGTGGCCAGCCGCTGGTAGGCTCGAGCCGCTTTTTCGAGCGTGGCCGCGACGACCGGAATGCCGCAACCGTCGACCGCGAAGGCCAGCTCCTCGCGGCGCTCGTCCAACATCGCTGCACAGAATTGCAAGATGTGCTGCTGTGCCGGGTTCTCCGGATCCAAGTAGGTGGCTGGATCGGCACCGATGGCTACGCAAAGCGCTAGGATACCGGCATGCTTGCCCGAGCAGTTATTGCAGATGGCTTGCGTGTGCGGCGGTTCGGGGCCGCATTGAAGAGCGGCTTCGGTTAAGCCGATCTTTCGAAGGATCGACCGCACGGCATCGAGGTGGAACCCTTCCGCGTTATGCGATGCCATCATCACCGCGATCTCGGGCGTTTCCAGGTTGAAACGCTCGCCGACACCGGCCGTCAATACGGCCGCGGTAATGAATGGCTTCGCCGCAGAGCGGAGATAGATGGGGAGATCGGTCGTTCCGAACGAGAGCAACGCACTGCCGCGGCCATCGACGGCGTAACCGGCCACGTTGTGTACGGCCTCCACTCGTCCACCCCGGACGACTGCGACGAGCGGCTTCCCGGCGATGAGACGCATCGTAGGTCTTATCCTAGCTTGCGATCGCGTCGCGTACTACGGCGGATTTCCGCCGAATCGCTCCGAATTCTCGAGATTTCCATGATGGAAGAGCTCCTTGCGCGCCTCAGCGCGGCCCGATCCACGCTCGCGCTCACCGGTTCGGGCATCTCGGCCGAGAGCGGCCTGCCGACCTTTCGCGGCACCGGCGGCCTTTGGCAGACGCACCGCGTCGAGGAGCTCGCCTCTCCGAAAGGCTTTGCTCGAAATCCGTCTCTGGTCTGGAGCTGGTACAACGAACGCAAGTCCGCTCACCAACTCGCTCGGCCGAATGCCGGGCACTACGCGCTGGCGCACCTGGAGACGCTTACCCGCGGCTTTACCTTGGCAACGCAGAACGTCGATTCGCTCCATCTGCGCGCGGGATCGCAACGCGTACTCGAGCTCCACGGAAACCTACGCGAGGCCCGTTGCACCGGCTGTGCCGCCCGACGGCCATTGGGCCGTTCCGGGCTTCCGCTCGATGAGATCGAGCACGCGTGCGGGGGACGGATGCGCCCGGACATCGTGTGGTTCGGCGAGTCGCTTCCGGAGGAGGTATGGGAAGCAGCGTACGACGCGGCGTTGCGCGCCGACGTCATCCTCGTTGTCGGGACGAGCGCGGTCGTCTATCCTGCCGCGGCACTAGCCCAGACGAATGCAGAGGCCTACGTCGCGGAGATCAACCCTGAGGCGACGGCAATCAGCGGGCGGGTCGACTGCGTTCTGCGCGGGACGGCCGCGCAGATGCTTCCGGCGATCGTCGAAGCCTTAAGCTCGTGATGCAGACAGAGGCAGACGCGATCGTCGTCGGCGCGGGTGCGGCAGGTCTCGCGGCCGCGCGCCGGCTGGCCGGCGCTTGCGCGCGCGTGGTCGTGCTCGAGGCACGCGATCGCGTTGGAGGGCGCGTTCGGCAGTATCCGGCCGCGCGACTTGCAGTCCCGCCCGAGCTCGGCGCCGAGTTCATCCACGGCCAGGCCAAGGAGACGATGCTCTTGATGCGCGACACCGGTGCCAAGGCGCTCCACACCGACGGCGACGCGTGGATTGGTGCCGACGGAGAGCTGCGATGCGATGAAGTCGACTTCAGGACGTCGGCGCGCATTCTCGAGCGCGCGCACGCTCTGGCCCAGGACGAAAGCGTCGAGTCATTTTTGCAGCCATTCGAACGGGACGCGACGACGCGCGAAACGGCAAAACTGGCGCGCGCCTTCGTCGAGGGATTCGATGCCGCCGTTCCGGAGATCGCCAGTGCGCGAGCAATTGCCGACGAGCTGCGATCGGGCGTCGATTCCCGGAGCGCCCGTCCCTCGGGCGGTTACGCTCCGATCTTCGCGCGCCTGCACGACGCCTGTGTTACCGCGGGCGTCGAGATTCGTCTCTCGACGGTCGCGCGAAAAATCACCTGGCAGCGCGGCGCCGTCGCCGTCGACGCAAACGACGCTTCAGGCGCGGCTTGCACGATACGCGCCCGCGCTGTGGTGCTAACGCTTCCGGTCGGCGTCTTGCGCCATGAGGGAGATGAAACGGCGGTCGTGTTCGAGCCCGACTTACCGGAAGCCAAACGCGAAGCGCTCGCGAAGATCGAAATGGGCCGGGTCGTCAAGGTGGCGCTGTGGTTTCGAAGCCCGTTCTGGGAGCATGTTCGCGACGGACGCTATCGCGAGGCCGGCTTCTTCCGCAATGAAGATCGGCCGTTCCCGGTCTATTGGACGCAGTTTCCCGCACGCAGCGAGCTGATCGTCGCGTGGGCCGGTGGCCCCAAGGCAATTGCGCTCGATGGAGTTTCGCCGCCCCAACTGGTCGAGCGCGCGCGCAGCGAATTTGGAACGCTGCTGGGCGAGCCGGCGCTCGCGCGAACGGAGTTCGAGGGCGGAACGATGCATGATTGGGATCACGATGAGTACGCGCGCGGCGCCTACAGTTACGTTGCCGTCGGCGGCGGGAATGCTCGCTCCATGCTGGCCGCGCCGGTCGATGCAACGCTCTTCTTCGCAGGTGAGGCGACGTCGAGCGACGGTCAAGGCGGCACCGTGAATGGTGCGTTCGAAACCGGCGAGCGCGCCGCAGCCGAGGCCGCCTCCGCATTACGTGCGGGCGCGTAAGGATCGGACGATGCCCGAAAACCTCCCGCCGCTCCTTGCTTCTTGGACCAGTTTCTACGTGATGACCGGTTCGTCGGCAGCGGCGCTAACCGGGCTGATGTTCGTCGTGATCACGCTGGTGACGCGGTCGGAACGTCAAACGGCGCAAGACGGCATCGCCACGTACAGCACGCCGACGGTCATGTACTTTGGAATCGTACTGCTCGTCTCGGCGATTCTCTGCGCACCATGGCACTCTTTGGCCTGGGTCGCCCTGCTGATCGGGTTGATCGGTCTCTGGGGGGTGGTCTACAGTCTACGCGTCATACTGCGCGTGCTCTTTCGGGCCAGGCAACAGAGCACATATACTCCCGATCTCGAAGACTGGACCTGGTATACGATCCTCCCCTTCGTCGTCTACGTGATCTTCCTGACGGGTGCGATCACCATGGCGTTGCATCCGGCGCTCGGGCTTTTCATCCTGGCAGCTGCCGTCATCTTGCTGATCTTCATCGGGATTCGCAACGCCTGGGACACCGTCACCTTTCTCGCGATTCGGGGCCCCAACGATTAGTGGACCGCGCTGCCGCTAGTGATCGTAGAACTTGGAAACCTCTTCAAGCGTCGGATCGAGGTGTAGATCTTCGTGCGCGTATTTGCGGTCCTCGTGACCGCCGGGCACCTTCACGCGCACGAGGATTTCATGGGGATGGACTTCTCTGACGGTGCCTCGCTCGTTCGTTCCGTCAATGTAGACGGCATCGCCGGCCTTCAACACGTATTTCTCCTTCGATGCTTTCGGCGAGCGGCGATGTTCTCGCCGACGCAATTGGGCGCCTCCCCGGGTTCTCGCGAAAAGAGGCGAAGACTCCTTACAGATGCCTAAGCTTCGCCGTCCAGCCCTAGAGCTCGCTGCCTCGTTTGAAGAGCTCCGCGACGCCGTATTGCGCGACGGCTACAACGGCTGGACGGGAGCCTCGGCGGTGGCGCTGACGGACCTCCCCGCCTACATCCAAGCGACCCGCGCCTGGGCAAAAGGCCAGCGGATCTCAAACGGCTGGGTGCCGTCAGACCGGTTCTGGATCGTCGAAGACGGCGTCGTCGTCGGCGAAGTCGACGTGCGTCACAAGCTGAACAACTTTTTGTTGCAGTTCGGCGGCCACATCGGTTACCTGACACATCCCAAGCACCGCAACAAAGGCGTTGCGACCTTCGCGCTTCGCGAGGGCTTGAAGCGGCTGGCAAAAATCGGAGTGAAACGCGCTCTGATCACTTGCCTGGACGACAACCAGCCGTCGCAGCGCGTCATCGAGAAATGTGGCGGCGTGCGTATCCGGGACTCCAAGGCGAAAGGCCCGCGCCGCCGGCGTTACGTGATCTTGCTTTAGTGGGACGTCGCTAGACCGAGCCGGCGACCGTATTGAACAGCCCGCTGAGGTTCGAGCCGAGCAATTCGATCGCGGCGATCGCCACCAGCGCAATCAATGCAATCAGCAAGCCATATTCGACCATGGTGGCGCCGTCTTCATCGTGAATCATCGGTAAATTGTCTCGCGCCTTCCGCCGGCGAATCAATAGGCTTTGGACTCGGGCCGGGGATGGGGCTTTGGTCGCCCTGCCTAGAGCCCTAGAACATGCTGATTTGCAGCGCGTCGCCTTCGATGAGCGAAGCAACCCGCGTCCCAAGCAGCCGTACGGGCGTCCCGTGCAGCTCGGCTCGACGCAGACAATAGACCGCCGCGCGGAAGATGCGTCGCGCGTCACGTGTCGGTTCCGCCAGGTGCGTTTGGCGCCCGACGATCGTAAAGTCTGCCCGTTTCACCTTCACGCCGATCGTGTGCGCCACGGCGCGCTCGCGTTCGAGTTCTCCGGCCAGCTCGATCGCCTGCTCGCGCAGAACGTCGATTAGGCGGCGCTCGTCTTGTACGTCGTATTCGAACGTCTGCTCGGTTGAGATCGACTTGGTGTCGCGATCGGGCTCGACGCGCCGCGGATCGAGTCCGCGCGCCAAGTCTCGCACTTCGTTTCCCCAAGCGCCGAGCAGCTCGCGAACGCTCGCATCGTCGAGTTGCGCGAGCTCGCCGATGGTTGCGATGCTAAACGAGCTCAAGCGTGACTGCGTCTTCGGTCCGATGCCCCATAGGCGGCCGACCGGCATCGGCGCGAGAAACGCCGCCTCTTCGCCGGGCGCAACGGCGAGCAGGCCGTCGGGCTTACACGAGTCCGACGCAATCTTGGCGACCATCTTTCCAGTGGCAACGCCCGCGCTTACGGTGAGACGTGTCGCATCGAAAACCTCGCGGCGAATCGTCGCTGCAAGCTCTTGCGCCTGCGCGAGCGTCAGCTCGCCGAGCGCGACGAACGCTTCATCGAGCGAAAGACCCTCGACGGCGTGGCCGCGCTTTGCGAAGACCGCGAAGATTTCGCGCGAGACGACGCGATACTTCGCCATGTCCGGAGCTACGACGACGAGCGACGGACACGCGGCGCGCGCTTTATAGAGCGGCATCGCAGAGCGAACGCCGTAGGGACGCGCTTCGTACGAAGCGGTAAGCACGACCGCCCGCCGGCTGGAGCCGGCGATTGCAACCGGTTTGCCGCGCAGGCTTGGATCGTCGCGCACCGCAACGCTTGCGTAAAACGCGTCGACGTCAAAGTGCGCGACGAAGCCGGCCGGCGACTCAGTGCGTGACGAGCCGCTCACGAACGCGCCGTCGCTGCGCCTTCGCCTGGTTTCCGCAGGTCGCCATGCTGCACCAGGCGCGCGATCCGTTCTTGGTGTGGTCGTAATACGCGAAGCGGCAACTGCTCTTGCGACAGGCGCGCAGGCGCGACCAGCTCCCGTCTTCGATCGCGTCGTGGACCGCCGCGAGCATCGACGCGATGATCATTTCGTGGTTGGAGCCCAGGCCCGTCAAGCCCAGGCCGCTGCCGTCCACCACCAGCCCCAGTCGCGCGGTCTCGGCGAACGGGCGCAGCCCCTCCCAGGCCGTCGCGGCGTCCGCCTCTCCGTTGTTGGCGAAGAGCACCTCGCGCAGCGCCTCCCGGAACTCGCGCAATCGCTCGGCCTGCGGGCGACTGGAGACCGGCGGGAGGCCGTGGCGAAGGCACCAGACCGCCGCGTCTTCGGGAAGCTTCAACTGGTCGGGGCCGTCCGGCAGGTCGACGGTGTTCTCGAAGAGCCGGACCAGCTCGAGCCGCCCCGGCGCCTCGTCGCTAACCGCGCTCATGAGGCCGCTCCGGGGAGTCTCTCACCAGCAAAACAGATTGACAAGTTACTGTCACCACCGTATAATGATTGAAGGTTACCACATCCGTCAAGAGGCTTCAATCATGTTCCGCGACCCAATCCGCACCGCACCGCTCGTCTCCGATATCGGCGATATCGATCTGAGGCTCAAAATTCAGCGGGCCGATGCGGCACTCTTCCTCGAGTCGAATCTTCGTCTTCCGCACCTCCGCGTCCAATAACCGGGCGCGGGCAGTGGTAGTGTCACAGGGCGCCGGCGCCGCGCGCGATTGCAAGAATGGTCTGCATGTTGCGAACGTCGTCGGCGTCATCGCCGGGCGTTTCGAGAATAGCCGTCTTATCGCGCAGCTCTACATGCGCGAGCAGCGCGCGAAAGCCGTCGAAGCCGATCTTGCCTTCGCCGATGTGCCAATGACGGTCGCGGCTTCCGCCCAGCGGCACCTCGGTGTCATTGAAGTGGAGTAACGGGATGCGTTCCAGCCCGATCTCGCGCTGCGCCTGCTCGACAAAACGATCGACACCCTCCTTCGAGTCGATCGCATAGCCCGAA
>JASHPI010000068.1 GCA_030038215.1 Vulcanimicrobiota bacterium
ACCAGCTTGCCCCACTCCGGCGCCGTACACGCAAGGTAAGATGGCGATGGCCTATCACAACTTGTGGACGGGAGCCTTCCCGGCGTTCAACGTCTCGTTCAACGTCACTTTCCCGCTGCAAAACAGCGTTGCCCGGGGGTTGATGGGCGCTGCGCGAGAGGAAGAGCGTCAGGCGGCGATTCAGACGGAAGGTGTCCGGCAGCGCATCACTTTCGAAGCGCGCAATGCGCTGCAGAGCTATCAATCGGCGCTCTCGCGGCTCTATGCGTCTAGCCAGTCGCGCCAGGCCGCCGAGGCGGTCTACGCGAGCGAGGTTCGCAAGTTCAGCCGCGGCGCGTCGACCACGTTCCTGGTGCTGCAACGTCAGGTCGAGCTGGAGCAGGCGCGCGGGCGCGAGCTCCAAGCGCAGACCGATTTAAACAAGGCGGTCGTCGAGCTGCAGCGAGTCCAGGGCACGATCCTCAGCCAGAACGGCGTCGACCTGCAGACCCTAGGTTCCAAAGCACTCACGCCGTAAGAAGGGCCGTCAGTGACGGCACTTCAAGATCAACGGCACCCGTTGCGCGCCGGCTGGCCGCTCGCCATAACGGCGCTGTTCGTGCTCGTTGCGGCAGTCTATGTTTATCTTGGAATGTGGCGTTACGCCATCTTCCGAGCCGGTATCGACGATCTCATATTCACGCAGGTCATCAATAGCGCGTTCGGCACGTTTTCTTCAACCGTCGAAGGATCCATCAATCACTTTCTCGTCCACTTTTCCCCGATCTTGTACGTCGCCGTTCCGATCGTCAAGCTCTTCGATGGTGCGCCCGGACTAATTCTGCTGCAGTGCCTGCTGGCAGCGGCCACGATCTTTCCGGTCTGGGGGCTGGCGGCTGCGCGGTTCGCCAAGCCGCTCGCCTTCGCTGTAACGTTGGTCGCCGCGATCTACCCGCCGCTAAGCGCAGAGGCCGTGGGAGATTTCCACGAGCTGGCGTTTGTGCCGCCGCTCGCCGCCACGTTGGTCTGGGCGATCGATCGTCAACGCTGGAGGGTCGCAGTCGCAGTTGCGGCGCTGCTGGCGGGGGTCAAGGAAGATCAGTTCTTCAGTCTCGCGTTTATCGGAATTGCCGTTACGATTATGGCGCGAGGCGACCGCGCGATGCGACGCTGCGGTTTGTGGATCTTCTCGATAGCTATCAGTGCGGGCATTTTGTATTTCGGTGTCGTGCGTCCGCTGATCGGTCCTCATGTTGGCTACTTCTCGCTGCATTTTTACGAGTGGTGGCGGTTTCCGCCGACGCCGGCGGGCTTCGCCGGTCCCTTCTCAGCCCTACGCCCGCAGTATCTCTTGGCGCTGCTGCTGCCGCTCGCGTTTCTTCCCTTAACCTCACGTTATATGATCTTCGCCATACCGGGCTTAGCTGAGGTGCTGCTCTCACACGAGGGCATCACGTTGCAACTTGGCACTCACTACACGGCGACGTGGATCGGCTACGTGCTTTGCGCGTTCGTAGACGGGCTATCGCAGATTTACCGTCATTCGACGTTCGCCGCCAGGCTGGCAATGGTAGCCGCGTTTGTCGCGTCCGTGTGGACGTCGTACTACTACAGCCCGATAGGCCCTCGCTTTGCCTTATATCGCCGCCCGACGCCGGCGGATCGCCTTCGCGAGCGAGCGCTCTCGAATCTACCGCGCAACGCCAGCATCGGGAGCGGAGTCTGGGTCCTTCCCCACATCGCGATGAATCCCGGCGCGACCGTCGCGATGAGCGACGGCGAACGGTATCTGGTGTTCGACCACTTCACCGACCCCGGGTACTGGATCGCGGCGGATCGACCCACGATCCGGCGACTCATCGGCAGCGGCGCCTACGCTCGAATCTACGATGCGGCTGGTATCGTCATCCTCGAGCGTAAGCGTCGCGGCTTCTCGACCTAAAGACGGCCGGTTCGATAGGTCTGCGTGCGCCAGCGGACTCGGCGGCCGAAGAAGCTCGCCGCCCAGACCGCGAGGCTCAGGAAGTCGCGCAGCGGGACCAACGACAGATCGCTTGGATCGGAGACGCTCAGGGCGGCACGCGCGGCGTAATGAAGGCCGGCACGCAGTGCCGCCACCACCGCGAGCAGGGGCAAGCCCCACGCAAGATTCCGCACTGCGATGAGGTACAGGAGCGCGAGCGGCAGCGCGTACATGAGGAAGGAGAACGCGTAACCGGCCGGGGCGAGCGCCAGATTCGTGCGCGCCCATCGCAGCTCGTGCGACCAAAGATCGCGCAGCGTCGTCTCGGCGACGGTCGTCCTGACGACGTAGCGTGAGAGCTCGACGTCGTACCCTCGTCCCGTCACCATCTCGCCGAGCGCGTGATCGTCGGCAAGCTGATCGCCCAGCGCGGCCAGCCCGCCGATCTCGACGAGCACGCTCCGGCGCACGGCCATCGTGGCGCCCAAGCAGAAGCGCAGCTTGCCCAACGCAATCGCGACCAGCACCGAGGGGATAAAGCCATCCTCGATCTGCAGCGCGCCCAGACGCGCAACGAGCGTTGCATTCGGCATCCCCGAGTAGAGGCAGGTCGCCGCGCCGGTTCGTTCGCTTGCGAACGACGTCGCGAGGGCACGCAGATAGCGCCGGTCCACACGGATGTCGCTGTCGGCGATCACGACGATCTCGCCGCGCAAATCGACGCTCGGCTTGACGAGGTTCGCGATCTTCGGGTTGGCAATCGCGGGATTCTCGCCGAGGGCGATGCTCGCGTGCGCCGATGGAAAGTCGCGCGCGACGCGCTCCGCGATCGGTCGAGCCGGATCGTCCGGAGCATGCAGGCAGAAGATCACGTCGAACTCCTGCGGGTACTCCTGATCGCAGAAAGAGGCCAGATTCTCATAGAGGTCGGGCTCGAGCCCGGCGATCGGTTTGAGGATCGTCACCGTCGGGAGAAACTCGAAAGCCAGCTCGAGCGGCCGGTACGCGAACGCCGAGAGTCGCGCGATGGCGAGCGCAAGATAGAACGCGCTCGCAACCGCGACGATGAAGAAAACCAAAGCAACTGCTTGAACCATCCCCGGTGTCACCCTGAGCCTGTCGAAGGGCGACGTTGCGGGGACGTCTGCGAGAGTTCGCCGTAAGTGATGCTGGCGATGCCGTTGCGCTCGAGCGCCGAGCGGACCGCCGAGCTTGTAAGCGCGTCGAGCTCCTCGCTCCACCGGTAGCCTTGCGTGCCGGCGTCGGCGCCTGCGAATGCTGCCGTCGCCGGGTGGAAGAACATTTCCGTCACGCCGTCGGGCAAGGTGTCAAGCAGCCGTAGGACCCGCGTTTCGGTCATCGCCCCGACGTCGTTGATACCGAGCGCGTAGTCGTTCGAGGCGATGCCCGACCGGCGGGTCCGCGCGCGCATGATCGCGATCCATGGCTCGATGCTCCAGGTTTGCAGCGCGGGTTCGCGCGGAATACGGATCGCGCGCAATCCATATTCCCGGCCAACTTCGAGAATCAGCCCGAAGACGGTCGGATGCACGTGCATGTGCGATTGCGCGTTCGCGTGGTCGAGCGGCAAGCCGGTCGCGGCGAAGCGCTCGAACTGCGCGCGAATCTCAGCCGCTAGCTGGCGGCGCGCGCCGGGTCGAACGAAGAAGCGAATGCCGGCACCAACGAGGTCGGTGAAAAATTCGCCGCGTTCGTCGACCAGGTCAGGCACCGCTTCGGGCGGCAGCACGGGGCGGCCGTTGACCAGCACCACGTGCAATCCGACCGCGAGCTGAGGCAATCGTCGCGCGCGCACGACCGCGTCCTGCGCCGCCGGCGCCGCGACCATCAGGCTCGTGCTGCGAAGGATGCCGTTAACGTGGGCACGCTCGACCGCCTCGTTGACCTCGGGTGCGATTCCGAAGTCGTCGGCGTTAAAAATGATCCGCTTGGCGATCAGCGCGCCTTCTCGCGGAGCATGCCGGCGGCAAGGTCGTCAACCAGCCAGGTCAGCTGTCCCGAAGACGGCTCGACGATTTGGGCCGGATACTTGGTCGGGTCGCGCGGACCCTCGTAGACGTCGCACAGAACGGCCGCCTTGTCCGCGCCTTCCACCGCGAAAGCGACCGCATGCGCCGCGTTGATCACCATCGGCGTTATCGTCACGCGCCACATCGCCTGCGACTGCGCGTAAACCGCGCGCACGAGCGCGCTCTCGTCGGTGTCGGGCGGCGTTCCTGGAAAGAGCGAGGCGGTATGACCATCGGGCCCCAGGCCGAGCAAGACCAGGTCGAAGCGGGGCGGATCGCCGAGATCGGTGCGGAGGACCGACGCGTATTCGGCGGCCGCCTTTCCGGGATCGATTTCGCCCTGGATGCGGTGAACGTTGGCCGGCGGGATCCTGACCGCATCGAGGAAGGTCTTCTGAGCCATCCGGTAATTCGATTGTTCATCGGTCGGCGGGACGCAGCGCTCGTCGCCAAAGTAGATGAAAACGTCGCTCCACGACAACTCGTTGCGGCGCGGCTCCTGCGCGAGCAGCTCGTATGCGGCGCGTGGCGTATTCCCGCCCGAGAGCGCTACTGCAAAGGCGCCGCGGTCGCCGAGCGCAATCCGTCCCGTGGTGATGAAGAGGTCGGCCAAGCCATGCGCGAGCGCGTCCGGATCGCGATAGATTTGCAGCTTGCCGGGGCGTGACATACCGATGCTACTCCTTTCTTTGTGCCAGAATTTCGCCAGTCGCGACGAGCGCATCGTGAAAAACCGGGTCGCCCGGTCCCCAGAGAATGGCGCGCTCGACGAGCGCAGCGATGCCGGGCGCGTTGATTGGGTGGTAGCGATGCGCCTTGCGCGCCGATCCGGTCGCTTGCAAACAAATAGTCTCGCCCGCCGCGTCAACCTCTGCCGTGAAGCTGGAGCGCGACGAGCTTAACGCAACGCGCCGGATCCGGCGCGGCGCGCCCTCCCGGATAACCGAAAAGTCGACCTGCGTGCCGAAACGGCTGCGGAGCACGTTGGGCGCGCAGGGCGTCCACTGCAGACGGCTTGCGAGCCAGCCCAGCAGATAGAAGGCCTCCGGATCCGACCCGCACGCGATCTCGACGTGGCGTAGGTCGAACAACTCTTCTACTACATCCTTTGCGTCGAACAAGGTCGCGACGCTCTCTTGCCACGGCTCGAGGCGAAGGTACGGGATGTCCGAGACGGCGAGCTCGGGGTGGGCTTTCACATACCCGATGAACTCGCGCAGCGCGTGATCGGCCAGGTCGATCAGCGAGCTATTGTAGACGACCGTTCGCACTTGCTCGGACAAGGCAGCAAAACGCGGATCGTGACTGATGCCGGCCGCGATCCAGAGCAGAATCACGGGCGCATCGGGGAGGCGCAGCGTCCCGACTGCGGAGCTCAGCAAGGCGGGACCGCAGTCCCTGACGCCCAGCTCGATCCAGTCGCCGGCCTCGACTTGACGCAACGACTCCTGCTGCGTGCCGTCGAGCACGATGACGCGTGACGGGTGTTTCGCCGCCAGCGCGTGGATGCGTTCGCGCGCCAGGTCGCCGATCGTCGCATCTTCGAAGAAAACGACGATCGTCATCGTCGCGACGTTCATGTCGTCGCCGCGCATCCGTCGTTGCTCGGTCAGCTCGTCCAGCACCGGCTGGAGATCCGAGCTCATATGCGGCGCCAGCCGGAGAAGAGCGCGTTCGCGCTCGCGGGACCCTGACTGCCGGCCGCGTAGTTCGGAAACGTGAAATCCTTCGTATGCTCCCATACTTCCAAGATCGGGGTGACCAGCTCCCAGGCGCGTTGGACCGCATCCCAGCGGGTGAACAAGGTCTGGTCGCCGCGCATTGCGTCGCCGATCAGCCGTTCGTATGCCGGCGGCGATTGTACGCCAAAGCCGCTGCCGTAGTTGAAATCCATATAGACGCTGCGAATGTGTTCCTTGGGACCCGGAACCTTCGCTTCGAAGCGCATCGAGATCCCTTCGTCCGGTTCGATCTTGATGACCAACACGTTCGGATCGATCTTGTCCGTCGACTCGCCGTAAAAGCGGTGCGGAATCGGCTGAAACGTAACGGCAATCTCGGCGATCTTGCGGGGCAGCCGTTTGCCCGAGCGCAAGTAGAACGGTACGCCCGCCCACCGCCAGTTTGCGATCTGGAACTTCACGGCCGCGAACGTGTCGGTGTTGGAGTCGGGGTCGACCTCGTCTTCCTGCCGATATCCCTTAACCGGATGGCCGTCGATGGTGCCTGGACCGTACTGGCCGCGCGCCGAGATGGACCAAACGTCCGCATACGCCGGCGTCTCGATCGCCGAAAGCACTTTGTACTTTTCATCGCGAATGTCGTCGGCCGCTGCACTGATCGGAGCCTCCATCGCCACCAACGCCAGCAAGTTGATCACGTGGTTCTGGATCATGTCGCGCAACGCGCCTGCGTGGTCGTAGTAGCCGCCGCGCTCTTCGACGCCGAGTGATTCGGCTGACGTGATCTGGACGCTTTGCACGTAGTTCCGGTTCCAAATTGGCTCAAAAATCGTGTTCGCAAACCGCAGCGCGAGGATGTCTTGAACCGGCTCCTTCCCGAGGTAGTGGTCGATGCGATAGACCTCATTCTCGGGAAAGACTTGCTCGACCGCGCGCTGCAACGTGCGCGCCGACTCCAAGTCGGTGCCGAATGGCTTCTCGACGATGATGCGCGTCCAGCCGCTGGAGGTGTCGAGCCTGGCCTCCTTCAGACGCTTGATGATTTCAGGAAAGACCGAGGGCGGCGTCGCGAGATAGAAGAGATGATTTCCCGCGGTGTTGAACTGCCGGTCATTCTCGTCCAGCCGCTCTTTCAAGTCGACGAAGTGGCGCGTATCGTTGAAATCGGCGGTGATGTAGCTGATGCGTTCGGAAAAGTCGTCCCAGAGCGGGCCCTGGGGTTTGCGATCGGGCGGCATGAAAAGCTCAAGCTGCTGACGGCAATAGTCGCGGAAACCCGCGTCGTCGTACTGCGTGCGTGAAAAACCGACCAGTGCGAAATCGCTCGGCAACGTGCCTTTCAGGTCCATCGAGTAGACCGCGGGCAACAGCATTCGCTTAAATAAATCCCCGCTGGCGCCGAAGAAGACGACGCTGCAGGGCTCGGTGATCCGTTCGCTTTGCAAGCCGGTGCGCAGCGGGTTGACCGCCGCGCCGTCGCCGGCGGCTGGTGCGGTTGCAGTGGAAGCCCCGTCGTCAGGCATGTGTTTCGCTTTTCACGGCGTGGCCACCGAACTGATTGCGCAGCGCCGCTACGACCTTCGCGCTGAAGGACTCGTCTTGGCGCGACGCCATCCGCGCCAGCAGCGAGAGCGTGATGACCGGGGCCGGAACGTTTTCGTCGATCGCCGCTTCGACGGTCCAGCGCCCCTCGCCGGTGTCCTCGACGTACCCGCGGATATCTTTGAGGCCGGGATCTTCCTTGAAGGCGAGCACGAGGAGCTCGAGCAGCCACGATCGCACGACGCTGGCGTGCGTCCAGAGCTCCGCTAGTTGGCCGAGATCGTAATCGTACTGCGAATCCTTGAGAATCTCGAAACCTTCGCCGTAAGCCTGAAGGAGGCCGTACTCGATGCCGTTGTGGACCATCTTTGAAAAATGCCCGGAGCCGGCCGGGCCGACGTGCGCGTACCCGTTCGGTGGCGCGAGCGTGAGGAAGATCGGCTCGCAGTTGCGGACGGGCCCGTCGTCGCCGCCTACCATCAGGCAGTAGCCCTCTTTGAGACCCCAGACGCCGCCGCTCGTTCCCGCGTCGATCAGCGAAACGCCTTTGGTCTTGCAGTCGGCGTACAACCGCAAACCGTCTTTGTAGTTGGTATTGCCTCCGTCGATGATCACGCCGCCCGCTCCGAGCAGATCTGCGAGTTCGTGAATGGTGTCGTCGGTAGGAGCGCCGGCGGGCACCATTACCCACACCACCTTCGGCGACTCGGTCAACTTCGAGACCAGATCGGCCAGGCTGCCGGCGCCGGACGCCCCATGCGAGACGACGTCACGAACCGCGTCCGGGCTGCGGTCGTATGCGACGACCTCGTGCCCACCCGAAAGCAATCGCTGCGTCATGTAGTTGCCCATCTTCCCAAGGCCGATCATGCCGAGTTGCATCGCGCGGTTATCCTTTCAGCTTACGGTACGGAGCGTCAGCGCCCGGTCGACCAGCGTTGAGAGCATGCGTAGGCCCGGTGTGACATCGAGTTTGAGATGAATGCGCATGCCCCGGCGCTGACGTTTGTCGAGCGACATCCAATCGCCGAGCGCCTGCGCCGCCAGCAGCGTCCGGAAGCCGACATTCATGCCCGGAATCATCGGATCGTCGGGGTCATCGGCAGTGATCTGCAAGATAACGGCGCTGTCCGGGCCGCCCTTGTGGAGCTGTCCGGTCGAGTGGAGGAAGCGCGGTCCAAAGCCGACCGTCGTGGCGACGCGGTTGGCGTTGCGAATCTTGACCCGCAGCTCTTCGAGAAGTGTCTCGTGCGTCGGGTTTCGGGCGACGTAGGCCGTGATCGCGGTGTAGTCGCCGTGGCGGAGTTGCGCAAAGAGCGCAGCGAGCGCCTCGTCTGGTTCGTGCGCCGAGATGTCTCGGCTGCCCGATAGGTACGTCAGCGCAAGATCGCGGACTTCGAGGTCGGGTTTGGGTTCATCGAAGTGCCCGTTGTGCGCGTACTGCTCGAGAAGCGCGACCGTATTGTCCTTGGACTCCTGAACGTTCGGTTGATCGAACGCGTCGATGCCGAGGATGACGCCGGCCGCGGCCACGGCGATCTCCCACAGGTAGAACTGCTCGCCGACGTCGTACGCGTCGTTCATCGCAAGGCGAATGACCGGATGACCGGCCTCCTCGAGCGCGTGCAGGCGCTCGTCCACGCCCTTCTCGGGCTGCGGCAGGTTCGCGCCGACGTAGACGAAGAGACGATCGTCGGAGTAGTCCTCCGGCGCGCCGAGCGGCTCGCCGGCGATCGGGATGATCCCCTTGCCGAGCTTGCCGGTGGACTCCGCGATCAGTTGCTCGGCCCACGAGCCGAAAGCCTCGACGGCGGGATGCGTGACGATCGTAAGCTTATCGCGGCCGTTGATCGCCAGGCCCCCGATTGCAGCGCCGAAGACGACCCCCGGCGCGACCTTTGGATCGACGGTCCGGTCGTTGGCGTGCATCGCGCCCAGCGCGCGGTCCAGCAGCAGATTGATGTCGTAGCCCGCGATCGCCGAGGGCGCGATGCCGACGAAGGAGAGCGCCGAGTAGCGCCCCCCAATATTGGGATCGTTTTCGAAATCGGCGCGGAAGCCGGCCTCTTGCGCCTCCTTATCGAGCGTCGTTCCGGGGTCGGTGATCGCGACGAAGTTTCGTCCGGCGACCGTCACGCCGATCTGCTTGGAGACTTTCTCGTGAAAATAGGCATAGAACGCGTTCGGCTCGGTGGTCGTCCCGCTCTTGCTCGAGATAATGAAGAGCGTCTCCGGGATGTCAATTTTTTCTTCGAGTTCCTTGATCTGCTGCGGGCAGGTCGAGTCGAGCACGTAGAGCTGCGGGTATCCCGGCGTCCGGCCGAAGGTGTCGGCGAGAATGTCGGGCGCGAGCGAGCTACCGCCCATGCCGCAGACTACGGTGAAACCTACATTCTCCTTGGTTTCATTCCCGAAGGCACGCAGTTTAGGGACCTCTTCGAGCATGTGCTGCTGAATGTCGAGCCATCCTAGCGACTTTTTGATGATCGCGACGTGATCGGGATCGCTCGACCACAACGTCGCATCGTGGGCCCAGAGCCGCTTTAAGAAATCGGCCGAGGCGAGCTTCTCGCGCGCATCCTCATAGTGCGGCTGCGCCGCGCCGAGAGAGAGCCGAACGCGCTCGGCGCCGCCCGATTCGAGCAGCTTCTGCTTGTAGACGATTGCGCCGAGCAACGCCGCGAACGAGTCGGAGAAGAGCGTCACGCCCTCGAGCTGCAGGTTCTGGGTGACCTCGAAGAGCGAGATCTTGGCATCCTGCAGCGCGCGCATCACGGCCTGCGCGCCGGGCAGGTCGCTTTCGACGGTGTCGGGGACGATTTTGCCGTGATCGAGCAGCGCGTCGAGCGTCGCTGACGGCATGGTGTTGATCGTATTGGGCCCGACGACGCTTTCGACGTACATCAGGTCGGGATAGTGTGGATTCTTGGTCGACGTCGAGGCCCAGAGCGGACGCTGGACGGCGGCACCCTTGTTGCGCAGCGGCGCGAACTCGTCGCCATCGAAGATCTCCTTGAACTTTTGATACGTGAGTTTGAGACCGGCGATCCCGGCCTTTCCGAGCAGCGGCTCGAGCTTTTCGCCTTTGGCGATCCGGTCTTGCAGGAGTTTATCGACCGCCGTGTCGATACGGCTGACGAAGACCGAGTTCACCGAGCGAATCTTATCGATCGGCTTGCCCTCGGCAGCGCGCCGCTGCAAGCCTTTGACGTACGCGAGCGCCGCTTTCTCGTACATCTCGACCGAGAAGATCAGCGTCACGTTGACGTTGTAGCCTTGGTAGATCGACTCTTCGATCGCCGGCAGCCCCTCTTTCGTGCCGGGAATCTTGATCAGCACGTTGGGCCGGTTGACGCGGCCCCACAGTTCCTTCACCGCCGCGATCGTGCCCGCCGTGTCGTTGGCCAGCAACGGCGACACCTCGAGGCTGACGAAGCCATCGTTGCCGGCCGACGAGGCAAAGACCGGCGCGAACGCATCACAAGCATGTTGGATGTCCGAGATCGCAAGGTCCCAGAAGAGCGCGTCGGCGCCCTTCTCCGAACCGATCAACTTGGCCAGTTGCTCGTCGTAGTCGTTGCCGGCGCCGATCGCCTTCTCGAAGATCGTCGGGTTGCTGGTCATGCCGCGCAGCCCTTGATCGATCAGCCGCGCCAGCTCACCCGAAGCGAACATGCTGCGGCGCAAATTGTCGAGCCACACGCTCTGCCCGGCATCGAGCAGCTGCTGCATCTGGTTCTTCATCGATGGTCGTCTCCTAGCGGGTGATTAAAGCAAATTTCTCGAGTGCGAGCTGAGCGATGTTTTCGGGCGTGAAGCCGAAGGCCGTTGCGATCGCGGCCAGCGGCGCCGATGCGCCGAAATGGTCGATGCCGAACGCAAAGCCGCGGTCACCGACGTAGCGCGACCATCCCAGCGTCGCGCCGGCTTCGATCGACATCCGCGCGGTGACGGCCGGAGGCAGCACTTCATCCCGGTATGACTGCGGCTGTGCGTCGAAGAGTTCCCAGCACGGAAACGAGACAACGCGGGTCCGCACGCCCTTGGTGTCGAGAATTTTCTTGGCCTCGACCCCGAGTGAAACTTCGGAGCCGGTCGCGATCAGAATCAGATCGGGAGCCCCGCCCTGCGCCTCGGCCAGGATGTAGGCACCCTTGCTGACCGCGGCATCACGCGTGCCTAAAAACGGAAGCTTTTGGCGGGTGAGCACCAGTACCCAAGGCGCGCCTTTCCGTCCGACCGCAAGTTTCCAAGCCTCCAGCGTCTCGAGCGAGTCAGCCGGCCGGACGACGTAACAGTTGGGCGTCGCGCGCAGCGTGGCGAGTTGCTCGATCGGCTCATGTGTCGGACCATCTTCGCCGAGAAAGACCGAATCGTGCGTGAACACATAGATCGAATGAATTTGCGTGAGACATCCCAAGCGGAGCGCCGGCTTGAGGTAGTCGAGAAAGTTGAAGAAGGTCGCTGCGAACGGCAGCAGGCCGCCGTGGAGGCCGATGCCGTTCGTGCAGGCTGCCATCGCGTGTTCGCGGACGCCATAGTGAATGTTACGGCCGGCATAGTTCCCCGGTTCGAAGTCGCCGCAGTTCTTGAGGTAGGTCTTGGTCGACGGATCGAGATCCGCGGAACCGCCGACGAGCTCGGGGAGCTGCATGGCGATCGCGTTCATAACGGTACCGCCGGCGTCGCGTGTCGCGACGCTGCCGTTCTCTGCGGTAAAGGTCGGCCAGGGAAGATCCGGCGGCACTTGGCCGCGCAAGGCGCGCTCCAGCTGGGCGGCCAGATCGGGATTCGCGGTCTTCCAGCTCGCGTACATGGCTTGCCACTGCGCTTCGAGCACCGCTCCCTTGTCGCCGATGCTGCGGTAGAACGCGAGCCCGTCCTCGGGGACGTAGAAGTCCGGCTCCAGGGGCCATCCCAGCTCCTCTTTTGCTTTCTTGACGTTCTCGGGGCCGAGCGCCTCGCCATGTGCGAGATAGCTGTCTTGACGCGGCGAGCCATAGCCGATATGGGTTCGCACCGCGATGAACGAGGGCCGGTCGGTGACGTTCTTGGCCACCGTAATCGCCTGATCGATCGTATCCACGTCGTTGCCGTGATCGACGTCGATGAACTGCGTGTGCCACCCGCTCGCGTCGAAGCGCGCGACGGGATCGTCGGTCAGCGTGATGTCGGTCGGACCCGCGAGTGAGACGAGGTTATCGTCGTACAGGACGATCAGCTTGCCCAATTGCAGATGACCGGCGAGGGAGATCGCTTCTTGGCTGATCCCCTCCATCAGATCCCCGTCCCCGCAGATGCAGTACGTAAAGTGATCGACAATCGGCTGATCCGTACGGTTGTAGACCGCGCCGAGATGCGCTTCGGCGATCGCCATGCCGACGGAGTTCCCGACGCCCTGGCCGAGCGGGCCAGTCGTCGCCTCGACGCCGGGCGTCCGTTCGGCCTCCGGATGGCCGGGCGTCTTACTTCCGAACTGCCGGAACTGCTTGATGTCGTCAAGCGTCAGGTCGTAGCCGGTCAGATAGAGTAACGCGTAAAGCAGCATCGAGCCGTGGCCGGCCGAGAGCACGAAGCGATCGCGATTCAGCCAATGCGGGTCTTTCGGGTTGAAGCGCAGATGGCGGGTCCACAGGGCGTAGGCCATCGCCGCGGCGCCCATCGGCATGCCGGGGTGGCCCGAGTTGGCCTTTTGGACCGCATCGACCGCTAGGAAGCGGATCGTATTGATGCGTTGCTCGTCGGCGGGCGAGTTCGGCACGGAATCTCCTTTGGTGAGACGTGGTCCCGCAGCAGGGAAGGGTGACTTCGCGCTCGGCCGAGCTTTTCTTACCCGCCTTCGTAAGCATTCAGGCGGAAGCATTGGGGCCGTCCTTGTATAGTGGCCGTGATGCGCGGCCTCCGCTTCGATCGTTGCGCCCGGATCGGACTTCTCGGCGCTGTTGCGGCGGTCGCGATTGCCGCGTCGCCCTCACCTTTTGCGCAGGAGCCGGTAACCGTCACCGCCCCAGGCGGCGTGCAGCTCTCAGGAACGTTGACGACTCCGGCCGGCGAGGGGCCGTTTCCCGTCGCCCTCATCATTGCCGGATCGGGACCAACCGACCGCGACGGTAACAGTCTCTACATAAGAACCGACACCTACAAGCTCCTGGCGCAGGGGCTCGCCGCGCAAGGGATCGCGACGTTGCGGTACGACAAACGCGGCGTCGGCAGAAGTCGGACCACGCAGAGCGAGGCGCAGGTGCGCTTCGATGATTTCGCGGACGATGCGCTCGCGCTAACGCATTATCTCGAGTCGCGCAAGGAGTTCACCGGCGTTTCGATCATCGGACACAGCGAAGGCTCCCTCATCGGGATCCTAGCCGCGCAACGCGATGCGAACCTCAAGGCGCTCGTTTCATTAGAAGGCTCGGGACGCAACGCGGCGACAGTGATCGAGGAGCAGGTACGGGCGGCTGGGACGTCCGCTTCGATCCTTGCCGAGGTGGCCGCCTACAACAAGTCGTTGCTCGCCGGAAAGGCGGTCGCGTCGCCCGATCCGAGCCTCAACGCGCTTTTTCGGCCCAGCGTGCAGCCGTATTTGATTTCATGGTACCGCTACGACCCGGCTTCTGAGATCGCAAAGCTGAAGATTCCGGTGTTGATCGTTCAAGGCACGACCGATCTTCAGGTCAACCTGACCGATGCGAACCGCTTGGCAGCCGCCGATCCTCAAGCGAAGCTGCTCGTCGTGCCGGGGATGAACCACGTGCTGCGCAACGCACCCGCCGATCGGCAGCAGAATAGCGAGACATATTTCAATCCCGCGCTACCGCTCAACACGAGCGTCATTCCCGCCATCGCGGCATTCCTGCGGGTGCCATGAACGGCGAGGAGCTTCGCGCGGCGATCGAAGCGCTCGTGAGCGGTGACGGGGATGTGCGCGGGCGCGAAGGGCGTGCGGTTGATCGCGTCATCGCGCTGCTCGACGAAGGCGAGTTGCGTGTCGCCGAGCCGCGCGACGGCGCGTGGATCACCAACGCTTGGGTGAAAGAAGCGATCCTGCTCTATTTTCGCCGTCGCGACGTCGATTGGATCGGGGACCGCGAGCGCGATCCGCTCGTTTATTACGACAAACTTCCGGTTAAACGCAACTATAAGAAGCTGGGCGTGCGCTGCGTCCCGCCCGGGGTCGCGCGCTACGGCAGCTTTCTCGGCCGCGGCGTGATTCTAATGCCCGCCTTCGTCAACGTCGGCGCCTACGTCGGCGAAGAGACGATGATCGACACGTGGGCAACGGTCGGGTCGTGCGCGCAGATCGGTAAGGGCGTCCATCTCTCCGGCGGGGTCGGGATCGGCGGCGTGCTCGAGCCGCCCCAAGCAGCGCCGGTGATCGTCGAAGATGGTGCCTTCGTTGGTTCGCGCTGCATCGTGGTGGAAGGCGTGCGCATCGAGCGCGAAGCGGTGCTCGGCGCCGGGGTCACGTTGACGGCCAGCACGCCGATCGTCGACGTGCGTGGAAGCGAACCGGTGGTCAGCAAGGGCCTGGTCCCGTCCCGCGCGGTCGTCATTCCCGGCAGCCTTCCCAAGCATTTTCCCGCCGGTGAGTACGGCACGCCGTGCGCGTTGATCGTCGGCGTGCGCAGCGAATCGACCGACCGGAAGACCTCGCTCAATGCCGCGTTGCGCGAGTACGAGGTCGCCGTGTGAATCCGCGCGTCTTCGAGATTCCGGTTTCGCTGATCCGCGAGATGGCATCGCGCAGGCGCCCGAGCTCGATTGACTTAGGGCTTGGAGAACCCTCGCTCTTACCCAATCGCGAGCATTTCGAGCATGCGATGCGCTACGTTGACGAGCACGGCGTGAAATACACGCCGAATGCCGGCGATCCCGAACTGCGGAAAGCGATCGCGGGCCACTACCGCTATCCGCAGATGGACCGCGTCGAAAACGTCTGCGTGACCACCGGTTCCCAAGAAGCGATGTACGTTGCGCTCAAGACGTTGCTCGACCCGGCGCGCGACGAGTTGCTGGTTGTCGAACCGACGTTCCCGTCGTATTCGAAGATGGCCGCGTTGCAAGGCGTAGCCGTACGCAGCGTCGCGATGTGCGCGCAAGACGAGTTCGCTTTCGACGCGGAGCGAATCGCCGCGGGGGTCAGCGAGCGCACGCGCGCGATCGTGATCTGCTCGCCGTGCAATCCGACCACGCGCGTCATCTCGCAAAGCGCTGCCGAGGAGCTCGCGCGTGCCCTCGAGCGCCGCGCCGGCGAGCCGGTTTGGTTGATTCACGACGAGATCTACCGCGAGCAGAGCTTCGTCGACTATGCGGCCTATTTGGCGCAACGCTATCCGCGCACGATCGTTACGAACTCGGTGAGCAAGAGCAACGCGCTAACCGGTTTGCGTCTCGGATGGCTGCTGGCTCCGGCCGACTTCGCGGCGCAGGCGATCAAAGTGCACGCCTGGATAACCTCCTGCGCCGACACCTTTGCGCAGCAGGTCGCGTTCCATGTCTTCTCGTCTCGAAGCGGCGTGCACGAGCACGCATCGTGGTACCGCCGTCACCGGCTCGAACTGCTCGCAGCGCTGCACGCGAGCGGCCTGCGTTTCATCGCGCCCGAGGGAACCTTCTACGCCGCCGTGCGCCTGCCCGACGGCACGTCATCGCTCGCTGCAGCCCATGAGTTGATCGACCGCTACGACGTCGTCGCGGTCCCGGGCGTCGCGTTCGGCGAGTCGATGGAGGGCTGGCTTCGCTTGAGCTGGGTCTCCGCCGCGGCGCGCGTCCGCGAAGGCATCGAACGCATCGCCGCTTACTGCGCCTCAAAGGCTGTGGCTTAGTATCTCACAAGGCCGGTGTGACCTCGGGTCATGCTTCGACAAGCTCAGCATAACACTGGCAGTTTAGCCGATCCAGACGGTCTGAATGTTGGTGAATTCGTGGATGCCGAAGGCGGAGAGCTCGCGCCCGTAGCCGCTGCGTTTCACGCCGCCGAAAGGCAGTCGCGGATCGCTGGCGACCATGCCGTTGATGAAGACCGCGCCGGCTTCCACCTGCGCGGCAAAGGCTTGCGCCGCCTCGACGTCGCGCGTCCATAGGCTCGAACCCAGACCAAAAGACGATGCGTTGGCTAAGGTGAGCGCCTGTACGCGATCGCTCGCGCGCACAACGGCGGCGGCCGGCCCAAAGACCTCTTCATCGAACATGCGCATGCTCGGAACGACGTTCGTGACGACGGTCGGCTCGTAGAAGTAGCCAGCGCGCTCGAGGTATTTCCCGCCCAACGCCAGCCGCGCGCCGCTCTCGAGCGTCGCTAGCACTTGCTCGTGCACCGTTTGGCGCAGATCGGCGCGCGCGCACGGACCGAGCGCGACCCGCTCGTCCATCGGGTCGCCGACCACCTGAGCCGCGGACAGCTCGACGAAGCGGGCGACGAACTCGTCGTGGACCGCGTCTTCAACGATGAAGCGTTTAGCCGCGATACAGCTCTCGCCGTTGTTCTGAAAGCGCGCCGTGACGGCCGTCTTGGCGGCAGCCTCGAGATCGGCGTCGCGCAAGACGATGAAGGGATCCGAGCCGCCCAGTTCGAGGACGCACTTCTTGAGCACGTCGCCGGCTGCCGCGGCGACCGCGGCGCCGGCGCGTTCGCTTCCGGTGAGCGTCACCGCCGTGATCCGTGGGTCGGCGATCAGTTCGTCGATCGCCTCGCCGCGCGCGAGGAGCACGCCAAATAGCCCTTCCGGAGCGCCTGCGTCGCGAAAGATACGCTCGATCTCGAGCGCGCAACGGCTGGTGTTCGCGGCGTGCTTGAGAAGGATCGTATTTCCGGCCATCATCGCGGGCGCCGCGGCGCGAAAGACCTGCCAAAACGGAAAGTTCCACGGCATGATCTCCAGCACCACGCCGAGCGGCCGAAAGGCGACGTAGCTGCGCGCGGCGCTCGACGGCGCCTCTTGCGGCGCCAGCATGGCCCGCGCATGCTCGGCAAAATAGTCGAGCGCCCACGCGCACTTCTCGACCTCGGCGCGCGCCTGTACGACCGGCTTGCCCATCTCGCGTACCGCGGTCGCGGCGAGCCCGTCGCGCTCGGCGCGCAACCGCTGTGCAATCGCCCGCAGGACCGGCGCGCGTTCTTCGATCGGAGCGGCGCCCCAAGTGACGGTGCGTCGCGCCGCCGCCTCGAGCTTGGCGTCGATCGCATCGCGATCCATCGTCGGGATGCGCTCGAGCACGGCTTCCGTGGTCGGATCGATCGTGACGATCATAGGGTGTGTTGCGACCAGGGTCCAGCCGGTCCGGCGTAGACTTCGACGAGCCGGCTCGGCCGCAGGTACGTGCGCGCCACGCGCTGTACGTCGGCGGCGGTTATACGGGCGAAGCGTTCGTTGAGCGTGCCGTAATAGTCGAGCGGCAGACCGTTGACCGCGATGTCGAGCAGTTGTTTTGCTTGCCCGTCCGATGAGGCTTCCTCGAGAAGCGCGTCGCTCGCCAAGCGCACCTTCGCTTCTTGGAGCTCGGTCGACGAGACCGGTTGTTCCTGAAGTTGCTGGAGCTCTTGACGGACGAACTGCACGGCCTCGACGACCCGCTGGGGTGAGGCGTTCAGCTCGACGCGAAAGTCGCCGCGATCCGCGTCGGCATCGAGCGAACTGGTGACGCTGTAGACGAGGCCGCGCTTCTGCCGCAGCTCTTGCCAGAGGCGCGACTCGAACGCGCCGCTGCCGCCGAGAATCTGATTGAGTACGAGGAAGGTGTCGTAATCTGGATTCGAGCGCGAGAGCGCCGGTTGGCCGAGCCGGATGTAGACCTGATTTGCCGCCGTACCGATGTAGTCGCTGCCGTGCGTCGCCAGCGGCATCGCCATCAGGTGCGGATCCGGTTTCGGCCCGCTCGCCTGCCACGATCCGAAGGCGGCCTCGAGGGCGTTGCGGACGTGCTCCGGCGAAAGATCTCCCACGACGGCAATGGTGGTCAGATCCGGTCGCCAGTAACGCGCGGCATACACAAGGAGATCGTCGCGCGTGATCGACTGCACGCTCTGCGCGGTCGGCACGTGCAGCGTCGGATCGTCGCTGGCCAGCAGCAACTGATTGTACGCGCGGTCGATCATCACGCCTGAAATATTCGCCTCCGACGCGAGGCTATTGGCCAGTTGCGAGCGTTCGAGCTGAAGCCACGGATCCGCGAACGTCGGATGCGCTTCGCCGTCGGCGAGAATTTCGGCGATGCTTCCGAAGTCACGCACCTCGCCCTGCGCCGAAAACTCTTGACCTGTCTCCACGAATGCGCCCATGGCGTCGGTCGCCTCCCGGCGCTGCGCGAACGGATACTTCGCGCTGCCGTAGTCCGCGGCGGACGAGGCAAGGCGGATCATTCCTTCCTTCCCCAACGGCTCGAAGGCAGGAGAGGACGCGATCTTGCCTTGCAGCACGAAGGTCGGCCGATCGGTCTTCTGTTGGACGATGACGTGAATGCCGTTCGAAAGCCGGAATGCAACCGGGGCGAGCGCGCTGCGTACCGTCGTGGGCTTGCGCACGGCTTGCGCGACCCAGCTCGGCTCGACGATCGGACCGTTGGGAATCCGCTTCGAAAAATCGTCGCTCGCTTCGGTCGTGCTCTTCTGCGAGTTGCCCTTGGGCGGGCTCTCATTGGGCGTCAGATGTCCGACAACGTTCGGCTGCCGCATGTACGTCCGCATGACGTCGAGCAGATCGTCGCCGGTCAAGGCGGCGAGGCGATCGTCTTCGTCTTGAATTTTCTCGCCGACGATTCCGTACGTATAGCCTGCCAGGTCGCCGATGCCGTCGATGGAGTCGGCGTCGTAGAGTCGCTCGGCGATCGTCATGCGTTTCGCTGCGGTGACGAGACTGGGGGAAAACCCGCTCTTGAGCACCGAGTCGAGCGTCGACTGGAAGATCGCTTGCGCTTCGCTGCCGGTGTGCCCCGGATTGAGGATGATGAAGACGTTCAATAGTCCGCCGCGCAGCTGCGTATCGGAGTTGGCTTCGATCGCCAGAGCCACGTTCGTCTCGACGAGCGCCTGATAGAACGGCGAGCGCTGATTTTCTAGCAGAGTCGCGAGCGTGCTCACCGCCGGTTCGCCGGGCTGCGTATCACCCGGAATCGCGTATGCTAGATCGAGAATCTCGAATGGGAAGGGGAACTGTGCCTCGACCGTCTGTCCGGCCGCTGGGTGCGGATTGAGATTGGCCCTGGCGGGCAGTTTTTTCGAAGGGATAGCACCGAAATAGCGCTCCGCCTTTGCGAAGACGGTCGCATGATCGACGGCGCCGGCCACCACGAGAGTAGCGTTGTTCGGCGCGTACCACTCGTGATAGTAGCGCGCAATGTCGGCAGCAGTCGCGCGCGCGACGTCGTCGCGATTGCCCAGCGGGGTGCGACCGGCGGGTTGATCGGGAAATGCCGCCGCGCGAACGCGCGCGAGCAGGTTGAAGAACGGCGAGCTGGCATCGCCGTCGAGCTCGTTGAGCACCGCATTGCGCTCGACCGCCCAATCCGAGGCGCGTAACGCCGCGTGCTGCATGCGGTCGGCTTCAACGTAGAGTGCGACATCGAGCTTATCGGCGGGCATCTCGAAGTAGAACTGGGTGTAATCGTAGTTCGTCTCACCGTTCATCTGAGCGCCCAAGCGCGCGACGATGTCGTCCAAACCGCCGGCCGAGATCTCGGGCGTGCCGCGAAACATCATGTGCTCGAGGGCGTGGGCCAGCCCGGTCTTGCCCGGCGTCTCTTCCAGCGAACCGAATCCGTACCAGACGGCCGTCTGAACGACCGGTGCGGCCGCGTCCTCGACGACGACGACTTTGAGCCCGTTGTGCAGCGTCGTGGTGAAGATGCCGGCGTCGCCCGGTCCGCTTTGCGCGCGCGCAACCAACGGTGTAAGGACCGCAAGCATCAATGCGATCGAGAGAAGGCGTAGTCGGAGGGTCACAGGTTCGAAACTCCCAGGTAGTATGCGGCGGCCGCTTCGACGGCCGCCCAAGGAAGGCAGCCGACAAGCTCGCTGCCGCGTAGTTCGATGCCGCGCCGGCCGGCGAGCAGACGAATCAGCTCCACGATCCGATAGAGCGGGGTTGCAGCATAATCGGTTACGTTGAGGGAGACCTGGGTGCAGCCCGGGCCGCGGGGAAAGGCGAGCGCGCGCAGCGACTGCAGGCCGCCGTTTCGCTCGCGAACCAGGCCCGCAATCTCGCGCGCCGCCGCAAGGTCGTCCGTCGCTAGCTCAACGTTAAACGCGATGAGGATGTTTCGGGCGCCGATCGCCACCGCCCCAGCGCTGGGATGGCGGGGTAGCTCGCCCTCGTCCGGGGGCCAAGCCTGGTGCGCGCGGATCTCCGAGAGCAGCCGGCGCTCGTCACGGCGCGCGGCCGCGCCGTAATAAAAGGAGGGGATCCGGTAACGCTCCCAGATGGCCGCACCCGCGCGATGCGCGAGCCGCGCAGCATCCTGGAGTGTCGCGTCCGCGAGCGGGACGACGGGCAGGACGTCGAGCGCCCCGATCCGCGGGTGGACGCCCCGATGCACGCGCAGGTCGATGCGGTCGCGCGCGAGGGCGGCCAACGCGAGACTCGCCTCGAGCACCTGCGTCTCGTCGCCGGCGATCGTCAAGACGCTGCGGTGGTGGACGGCGTCGCTGTCGCGGTGAAGCAGGCGCGCGCCGGTGCCTTCGACGGCAGCGACGGCGGCATCGATGGTGGCGGCATCGCGTCCTTCCGACAGATTCGGAACGATCTCAAAGAGAGCCACTACGTCACTAACCGAGAGCCATTTGAATCGCCTGGACGATATCGCTCGCAGTCACAGGCGAGATCAGCGTGGTGTACCCGAGCTTGCGGGCCTCAGCCTCACGACGCTCCGCACCGCTGACCGCACGCACTTCGCCGGAAAGGCCCAGCTCGCCGTAAACCGCCGCGTCGCGCGGCAACGCGACGTCGCGAAAGGACGAGGCGATCGCCAACGCGATTCCCAGATCGGCTGCCGGCTCGACGATACGCAGGCCGCCGGCGACCGATGCGTAGACATCGTGCGTCCCCAACGAAAAACCCGCGCGGCGTTCAAGGACGGCCAGAATCATCGCGAGGCGCTGTTGGTCGAGATTGTTGGCCAGCCGCCGCGGCGTTCCGTAAGCCGCTTCGCCCACCAGCGCCTGCACTTCGATCATCACCGGACGCGACCCGACGATGGAAGCTACGACGCACGAGCCGCTGGGCTGGCGTGCCCGCCGGGTCAGGAAAAGTTCGGAGGGCTCCGCAACCTCGCGCAGACCACTATCGTGCATCGCGAAGACGCAGATCTCGTCGGTAGAACCGAAGCGATTCTTGTACGCGCGCAGAATGCGGTGCTCGCCGGTCGTCTCTCCTTCGAAGTAGAGCACTGTGTCGACCAGATGCTCCAGCAGTCGCGGTCCGGCAATTGCGCCGTCTTTCGTAACGTGCCCCACGATGAGCGTCGCGCAGCCGGTGCGTTTAGCGTATTCCATCAGGGCTTGGGTACAGTCGCGAATCTGCGTCACGCTGCCGGCGTAGGCCTCCGATTCCGGCAGCCACACGGTCTGGATCGAATCGATCACCAAGGCGACCGGACGGCGCCGTTCGAGCGAGTCGAGGATCGCGCGCAGGTTCGTTTCCGGATAGGCCAAGAGGGCTTGCTCATCGCCGGCCGGCAGCGTGCGTTGCGCGCGCAGTTTGACCTGGGCCGACGATTCCTCGCCGCAAACGTAGACGACCTCTCCACGTTTTGCCAAGCGCGCTGCAATCTGCAGCACGAGCGTCGACTTGCCGGCGCCGGGCGGTCCGCCGATCAACGTGAGACTTCCGGGCACGATGCCGCCGCCAAGCACTCCGTCGAACTCAGGCAACCCGACTTGCAGCCGCTGCACACGCGTCTCGTCCACGTCGCGCAACGCGACCGGCGACCCGAGATCGGAGCGCCGGGCTCCGCCGCGTCCGGGTGCGGCCGCTGCCGGACGTTCGTCGAACGAGTTCCAGGCCTCGCATTGCGGGCAACGCCCCAGCCAGCGCGGCGATTCGAAGCCGCATGCGGAGCAGTAATAAACGGAGCGCGTCTTAGGCACGAGGAGCGACCCTTCTGCGGGGCCGCTGCTTTGCCTGGGCGAAACCCGGCGCCGGTGAACGCTGGAACGCACTTGCAAATCGCTATCGATGGACCGGTCGCGTCCGGGAAGACGACTGTGGCGCGTTGCACCGCGCGGCGTCTGGACGTTCTCTACCTCGACACGGGAGCCATGTATCGCGCGCTCGCTTATCTGGCTTTGCAAACGCGTACCGACGTCGACAATGGCGCGGCGCTCGCGCGGCTCTCCGTATTAATGTCGATTGCGGTTGCCTTGGACTTCTCGGCACCGCTTGGCTTTCGCATTTTCGGCGGCGGGAACGAGCTCGACGAGCGCAAGCTCCAAAGCAACGAAGTAACGGCAATCGTATCGACCGTCGCCGCGCACGCCGAGGTGCGCGCCGCGATGGTGGACGCGCAGCGCCGGATCGCGCAGGCGGGACCGGTCGTTATGGCCGGGCGCGACATCGGCACGGTCGTCCTGCCCGATGCGCCGGTCAAGATCTTTTTGACCGCCTCGGTTCCGGCGCGCATCGCCCGCCGCCGCGCGCAGTTCGAAGCGGCCGGCGTGGATATCGATGCCCACCGCTTAGGCGAAGAGATCGAGGAGCGCGACCGGCTCGACCGCACGCGTGCAATCTCGCCGTTGGCACCTGCGCCCGACGCCCACATCATCGATTCGAGTGAGATTACGGCCGCGCAAGTCGTCGACGAGATCTGCGCAATTGTTGCCAGGGTATGAATCAAAGATTCTACGATTTCTCGAAGGCGACCGTTCAACGCATGGCGCGCGCACTTTGGCGCGCGCAAGCGAGCGGAACGGAGAACGTGCCGCGCGACGGCCCGCTGATCGTGGCGTGTAATCACGTCTCCTATCTCGACCCGCCCGTCATGGGGAGCTTTTGTCCGCGGCGCATCAGCTACATGGCCAAGAAAGAGCTGTTCACGATCCCGGTTCTAGGAAGCGTCATTCGCGGTCTCGGCGCGTACGCCGTCGATCGCGATGGCAGCGCAACCGCGGCCATCAAGCGTTCGCTGGAGGTCTTGCGCCGCGGAGGTACGGTCGGAATCTTCCCCGAGGGGACGCGCAATCGCGGCGGCGACGTGATGCCGCAGGCGGGCGTCGCGCTCTTGGCTTCGCTGGCCAAGGCGCCGGTCGTTCCGGCGTGCATCCTGGGCAGCGACCGAGCGCTGCGCCTGGGTAAGATCAAAGTCGCCTTTGGACCCCCGTTGGCGCTTCCGGCCGACCGGAAAGCAAGTCGCGATACTTTGGCGAAGTTCACGGGCGAGATTATGAGCGCGATCGGAACGTTAGCGGAGAGTATGAGTGGAAATACGTAAGGCATCGGTCCAAGGATTCTGCTTTGGCGTTGCCATTACGGTGAAGAAGGCCGAGGAGGCGATCGCCTCGCGGGGCGACGTTACGACCCTGGGCCACGTCGTTCACAACCCGCAGATGGTCGAATCGTTGGCCGCGCGCGGGCTCAAGAACGCGCAATCGGTCGACGAGGTCGATGCGGGCGCGCTGTTCGTGCGCGCCCACGGCTTGCCGGTCGACGTCTTCGATAAGGCCAAGGAGAAGCGGCTCGAGATCATCGATGCGACCTGTCCGATGGTGACCAAGATTCACGTGCAGGCCGAGAAGCTCAAGGCCGACGGCTACAAGATCATCGTGATCGGCGATCCGAACCATCCCGAGGTCAAGGGGACGCTCAGCCACGTGCCCGGCGCCTGGTGCATTCAGAGTCCGGCCGACGTTGAGGCGCTACCGCGTTCGAGCCGCGTCGGCGTGGTCGTTCAGTCGACCTGGTCCGGTGAGGGGTTCACCGATATCGTGCGAGCGCTCTCTGCGAAGTATTACGAAGTTCGCGCCGTCAATACGATCTGCACCGATACGCACAATCGTCAAAACGAAGCGTTGCGGTTGGCCAAAGACGTCGAGGTCATGGTCGTGGTCGGCGGAAAGACGTCGGCTAACACCAAGCATCTGGCCGATCTCTCGGAATCGCACGGCGCGCGAGCCTATCATATCGAAGGGCCGGACGAGTTGCAGCCGGAGTGGTTCGAAGACGTCAAAGTCGCCGGCTTGATGTCGGGTGCGTCGACGCCGGGATGGCTCGTCGATCGAGTCGAGGCGCGAATGGAGGAGCTCAGCCGTCAGCCCGTCTGAGCGCTTCGAGAGCGCCCTCGAGGAACGGATTACCGGCTATCGGGGATCGAAAGAGATCTCCGATATGCTTTTGCGCCACTTTGGCTATGCTCCGTACGGCCCGGCGCGACGCGGCAAACGGCTACGTCCGCAGATCGTCATGCTTGTCGCGACCAGCGAAGATGCGGCGGTCGATCACGCTCTCGACGCCGCGGTCGCAGTCGAAATTTTTCACAATTACTCGCTCGTCCACGACGACATCGAGGATCGCGACGAGCTGCGTCATGGACGGCGCACGCTCTGGAGTGCGTACGGCATCCCGCAGGCGATCAACGCCGGAGATGCGATGTGCGCGCTCAGCTTCCTGAGCCTCGAGCATGCGGCCAGACATCTCGAGCCCGGCCGCGTGTTGCGGATGATTGCCTTGCTCCACGAGGCGCATGCGGTCATGTGCGAGGGGCAATCGCTCGACCTGCACTTCGAATCTGAGCGATACGTCGACCTTCGCGCCTACTACCGAATGATCGAGTGCAAGACTGCGCAGCTCTTCGATGCATCGTGTCGCTTAGGTGCTTACGCGGCGGGTTGCGGCGAAGAGTCCGTGGCCGCATACGGCGCCGTCGGACACGCCTACGGGATGGCGTTCCAAATTCGCGATGACGTCGCCGGCATCTGGTCGACGGTTGACGAGACCGGAAAGATTTCCGGGATCGACATCGCGCGACGCAAATGGACCTTTCCGGTGGTATGGGCGATTGCCCAGCCTCCATCGCCGGCACGCGATGCAGTCGCCGGCGCCTATGCTCTCGGGGACCCCCTGGAGCCGGCGGCCGTCGAACGCGTCGTCGAAGCCCTCGATCGGTTGGGTGCGCGAGAGGCCGCCCAGCATGCTGCCGCAGAACATCTCGCGGTCGTCGAAGGGCACGCCAATCGCGAGCTGCGCGAGTTTCTCTTGAATACGCTCGAGGTTGTTGCCGCCCGTTGAGAACGAAGGGAGAGGTCGGGATCAACGCGTCCATTCGCTCGTCAACGCGCGAACTTTCCTTAACGTGGGCCTTGCCCGCGCTGGTCCTGATTGGGCTGGCGTTGCGGCTGCCGTTTCTTGAAAACGAGGGCTTCAAGACCGACATACAGACCTACATCGCGTGGGCGCTGGCGCTAAGCGAGCGGAGCTTTTCTGCGTTCTACGGCACGGTCGGGTTTGCCGATTATCCTCCTGGCTATTTCTACGTGCTCGCCGTCGTCGGACATTTCTGGCATCTGTTCTTCGCTAGCCACGATCGCGGATATGCAATCCTTCGCGCGCTCGTCAAACTGCCCGCGGTCGTTGCCGATCTTGGCGTCGGCGTGCTTCTATACGCGATCGTACGGCGCTTCGCCGGCATTGGTATGGCGCTCGGCGCAGCCGCGCTCTATTTGCTCAATCCGGCTACGATTTACATCTCGGCGCTTTGGGGTCAGGTCGACTCGATCTCCGGCGGGCTCGCGCTGCTTGGAATCTATTGTCTGCTGCGCAGCGACGATCCGCACTCGCGGCGAGACGTCAACTGGTGGATCGTCTTTGGGTGGCTGGCCTTCGGGTACTCCCTGCTGATCAAGCCGCAGGCCGCGGTGCTCTTGCCGCTCTTTGTCGCATTCGCCTTCGTCGATCCGCAGAGACGGCGCGAGCGGATCGTCGCGAGCGCCGTCGGCGCCGCCGTCACGTTGCTTTTAGCGCTGGCCGTCACCGAGCCGTTCCACCCCGGCAATCCGGTGGCCGCCTTCGACTGGTTGCTGGACCGCTACGTCTACGGTTCGAGCGTCTACCCCTATAACAGCGTCAATGCGTTCAATCTCTGGGCATTGCGCGGCAATCTCTGGCAGGCGGACTACCAGAACATCTTATTCATGCCGCAGTACGTCTGGGGCATCGTCCTGGTGCTCGCAGCGCTCGCCCTCATCGTGTGGCGCTACGCTCAAGACCGTACATCGCAGGCTCTGCTGGAAGGGTGCGCGATTGCATCGCTGGCGTTTTTCGTCCTGGCGACGCGCATGCACGAGCGCTATCTTTTCAACGGCCTGCTCTTCACCATCGCCTGTATTCCATTTGCGCGCCGGTACCTTTGGGGAGCCATAGCGCTCTCGATCGTGCTCTTTGCAAACCTCGAGTACGCTCTGCAATACTTCTACGTCGTCACCAACAGCGTTCCGGGGACGAATGCGCAGAATCTTTGGGGCCTTTGGACGACCCTCTTTTCGATCGTGGCGGTCGGAACGTTCTTTGTGCTCGGCTATCAATATCTCGGCGCAAGCGCGCCGAGCACGGGCACAGAAAAAGCCGTGCCCCCGCAGCCGGTCGAACGCGCGGCACCGGCTGCCGCTGCGGCGAGCCAAACCGGTGCGCGCAATTGGTTCGATCCGCGCGAAGGTCTGAGCGCGCTGCGCTGGCCGTTGGACTATGCGATCATGACGGCTCTCGGTCTGGGCAACTTTATCCTTTCGTTCGTGGGGTATTGGTATCCCATGGGCACCAGCTGCTGGACGCTGCCCGGCATTTCACACTGTGGGATCTTCGACGAGCTCTACTTCGCGCGCGCCGGCGAAGAATATCTGCAGAATATGCGCATCTACGAGAATACGCACCCTCCGCTGAGCAAGCTGTTGGTCACGTTCTCGATGATGCTCTTCGGCGGGATGCCGCACGGCCATGGATTGGGAGGTTGGACGGGACTCAACGCCATCATCGGGCACGTGAGCGACGGCGACAATCCGTATGGCTGGCGATTCCTCGACGTCGTCTTCGGAGCGATCGTCGTGATGCTGCTCTACGCCTTCGCTAAGCGCATCACCGCCTCGACCCTCTTCGCAACGGTCGCCGCTTTGCTGCTCTCGTTCGACGGGATGCACTTCGTTCAGTCGCGCATCGGAACCCCGGAAGGCTTCGTCGTCGTGTTCGCGACGCTGGCCGTCTATGCGTTCTACCGCTTCTGGATCAGCTCCCAGGTCGGCGACCGGGCCCGCGTCCAGGTACCGCGCGCGGCGTTTACGGTGGGCGCCGCAGCCGCCGTCGCGGGCGGCCTCATCGTTGCGTTCATCGGACGCGCGCTTTGGGGCTTCGATGTCGCCACCACCATCCTCGTCACGCTCTACGTTGCCGGCGGGCTCTACCTGCTCATCCGCTACGTGGCTTTCGTGAGAATCTTCGGCGACGGTCGCCGCGAGCTTTCGTTCGGTGAGGGCTCCTACGCGCTCCGCGATGCCGACGGCACAAGCGTGTTTGCCGCCGATGGCGGCACCATCGACGCGCGCGGCAAAGTCCAACGAGGCGATCAGTCTCAAAACAAGGGCGGCGTGCTGGTCTATCGCGAGGACGAGCTGACGATCGAATACCGTCGCGAAGGCAGCGTCCTCTATCAAACGCCCGCGGGAAGCGCCACCTACGCCGACGACGAAGTGCGCGCGCCGGATTCCGGCGTCGAAAAGGGCCGGGCGTCAAAGCTATGGCTGATGCTCTTCACCGTAGCGCTGGGTTGTCTAGTGAGCACAAAATGGTACGGCGTGATGGGCTTCGGCGTGAGCTTTATCGTCCTGGTCGCGGTTTGGCTGCAACGCTATCTCGTGCATCTGCGGCCGACGTTGTGGGGGAATCCACGGGGCTTTCGGCTCGACGGAGCGCTCATCACGATCGTGTTTGTCAGCGCAACCGTATACGCGTTGGTCTGGGTGCCGGACCTGCTGCGCCACTCACCCGATCCCAACGAGATTCACAACGTCAACGACGTCGTCTATCGTCAAGAGTCGATGTTCATGTACCACGACACGCTCAAAGCGACGCATCCGTATGCGTCGAAATGGTGGGAATGGCCACTCGACTACCTGCCGGTCGCGTACTTTTACGAAGATCATCGCAAAAACCCCAGCGACAACAACGGCTGTTGTGTCTACGAGGTCACCTCGATGCCGAATCCGGCCATTCTCTGGTTCGGACTTCTCGCCGTGCCGTGGGTTGGCGTTCTGGCCTGGCGCGAACGCAACAAGGGCTACGCCCTCATCGTGCTCACGTACCTCCTCCAATGGCTACCTTGGATGAGATCTCCGCGCATTACATTCGCATATCACTTTTACGTCGACATTCCGTTGATTTGTCTGTGCAACGCGATCGTATTGCAGCGTGTCTGGGAATGGGCGCGGCGCCGGAAGACGGAGCAATGGCTGGGCGGCCTCGCAGTGGGTTCGTACTTGGCGCTCGTGGCGGGAGCATTCGTGTTCTTCTATCCGATCTTGGCGGCCCATCCGCTTACCTGGAACGCCTGGCATGAACGCATGTGGTTCCCGACCTGGATTATCGGTCCCGGCTAGACGCGGATGGGTAAAATTTAGGTCGGGGGCGAAGGCTGGCGGTCCTATGTCGGGACATTCGAAGTGGCACAATATTCGGCTGAAGAAGGGCAAGGTTGATGCCCAGCGCGGAGCTCTGTTCACAAAGCTGAGCAAGGAGATCATCCTAGCTGCGAAGGGCGGCTCGCCGGATCCCGAGGCGAACTACCGTCTGAAGATGGCGGTCGAGAAAGCGCGCGAATTCAATATGCCGCTCGAGAACATCAAGCGCGCGATCGCGCGCAGCTCGGGCCAAGCCGGCGAGCGCGAGATCGAGGAGATCCGCTACGAAGGATACGGTCCGCATGGGTTAGCCGTCGTGGTCGACGCGGCGACCGACAACCGCAACCGCACGGCCGGCGAGCTGCGATTTCTCTTTAGCCGGCACGATGGAGCGCTGGGTGAGACCGGCAGCGTCGGTTGGATGTTCGACGCAGCCGGCATCGTCGAGGTGGATTCGAACGGAAAATCCGAAGACGCGCTTACCGAAGAGGTTCTCGTCGAAGGCGTCGAGGATGTCGAGTACGACGACGACGTCGCAATCGTCTACACCCGCCCCACGATGCTCGGCGGCGTGCGCGAATCTTTAGGCGCGCGCGGCATGAAGATTTCGGCCGCGTATCTCGGGATGCGTCCCAAAACCAAACTGGAGCTGCAAGGGAACGAGCTCGCGTCGGCGCTGACCTTTCTCGAGGCATTGGAAGAGCACGAGGACGCGCAACGCGTCTTCAGCAACCTCGACTTCAGTCGCGTGCCCGCGGAGGCTTTCGCCTGAAGTCGTCGATCCAAGAGTATTTGCCGCGCGATTGGGTCTTTCCGATCGTGCTCGTTATCTTCGTGGCCGTTGTCGTTTGGTTCGGGCGGCAAATCTATGACTTTCTGCTTCCGTCCTCATATACCGTAACGCTTCCGTCATTTGTGGGGCAGACGTTGACCGACGCCAACGCCGAGATCGAGCGCTTGAAGCTGACCTCGGCGGTCGTCGACCACACCCCCAGCGACCGCTATCCGAAAGACGTGGTGATCCTGCAGCGGCCCGACGCCGGCGAGCAGGTCCGGCAGGGCCGGCAAGTTTCGTTCGTGATCAGCGACGGTATCATCGCGCGTCTGATGCCGGATCTGCGTTATCAATCGATGCGTGAGGTCGAGTTGGATCTTTCGCGCGCGCACCTGCAGCTCGGCAAGGTGAACTACGTGAAGAGCGACCTCATTCCGGAAGGGCACGTCATCACGCAGGATCCCTTGCCGCTCGCCAACGTACACGAGGACGATGTCGTGACTTTGGTCGTCAGCCGGGGTGGTCAGTCGACGTTACGGGTTCCGGACTTCGTCGGATTGATGATCGACCAAGCCCGCGCGCTTGCCGCTCGGAGCGGAATAAAGCTCGGACAAATCGTTTGGACGCCGCTTGGCAAGAAAGGGCCGCGCCACGGCATGGTTGCGCGGCAGCTCCCGCCGCCGAACACGAAGATCGCGTCGTTCGACCCCGTTTCGCTCCAGGTCAGCGCGGGACCCAACGAGTCTGGCTACATCCTGCGCCAGGTTCACGTGCTCGTGTCGGTTCCCGAACCGGACACCATGCAAAACGGTCAACAGCTCGACGTCAGGCTTTCGCTGACGGATGCCACGGGGCGATACGATCTATTTCACGGCTTTGCCGAGCCGGGACAAAAGCTCGACTTTACGGTGACGGCGGTCGGAACGTCCCTGCTCGACATGTACGTCAACAACGTGCTCGAGGGAGAAACGCGCCTCGGCACCGAGCCCCCGCGGATCTACAATTCAAAGGCTTCACCCTCTCCCTCTCCAGATGTATACTAGCGGTCTAATGGTGCAGCAGTCCGTGAAGACGACGATTTTCTCACCTTCAATCTTGGCGGCCGACTTCGCACGCATCGCCGAGCAGATCGCGAGCGTACAAGACGCAGGCGCGCAATGGCTGCACCTAGACGTGATGGATGGGCGTTTCGTCCCGAACATCACGTGGGGTCCGAAGATCATTCACGACCTTCGTAAACTGTCGCCGCTGATCTTCGATGCCCACTTGATGATCGTCGAGCCCGAGCGCTACGTCGACGACTTTCGCACGGCTGGCTGCGATCGCATCACCTTTCATCTCGAAGCGACGGTGCATGCTCAGCGACTTTTGGTGCAGCTGCGAAGCAACGGCGTCAAGGCCGGTCTTGCCATCAATCCGCAGACGCCGGTCGCCATGCTGCAAGACGTCATCGAAGATTGCGATACCGTGCTCGTCATGAGCGTCAATCCCGGATTTTCCGGTCAGGCATTTATCGAGCACGCGATCGAGAAGGTGCGTGAAGCCCGCGCGTTGATCGACGAGCGTAATCCGAACTGCCTGATCGAAGTCGACGGGGGAGTTGGTGAAAGTAATGCGCGGACGCTGATCGAAGCCGGGGCCGACGCATTGGTCATGGGGCACTCGCTCTTCGGACACGACAACCCGGGCGAGCAACTGCGCCGAATTCGCTCGCTCATCGCGTGACCGAGGACGACGTCGTCGCGGCGATTCGCGCGATCGTCGAACCTCCGCATGCGTCCGTCAAACTCGGAATCGGCGACGACGCTGCGCTATGGCAGCCGTCACGCTCGCATCGTAGCGCAATCACGACCGACATGCTGGTCGAGGGCGTGCATTTTACTCGACAGAACATGACCCTCGAGGACGCGGGATGGCGCGCGATGGTGGCTAACCTCAGCGATCTGGCCGCGATGGGGGCGCGTCC